>CAZGLC010000006.1:17433-32934 GCA_964526235.1 uncultured Bifidobacteriaceae bacterium | reverse complement strand
CTGGGCCACAAGGCGGAAGCGCAGGACGCGCGGCGGCGCTACATCGCGCTCGTCGGCGAGAATGACGGTACGTAGAGAACGACCGTACGTAGGGCGGGACTTCAGCCCCCCACGTAGCGGCCCGTAAAAGGCTGCCCTACGTCCGCCGGCCCTGCATCGCCGGATCCAGACGGTCCCGCAGGCCATCTCCCAGGAAGTTGAATCCGAGCACGAGCAGCGCGATCGCGATTCCCGGAAAGATCGTCAGATGGGGCGCGTCGAGCAGATGCCCCCGCCCGTAGCTCAGCATCGTCCCCCAGCTGGGCGTCGGCGGCTGCACGCCCAGGCCGAGGAAGCTCAGCGCCGCCTCGGCCAGGATGGCGCCGCCCATGCCGAGCGTCGCCTGCACGCTCACCGCCGGCAGCGTGCTCGGGATGACATGCCGCACGAGCACCCGCCGCGTCGTCGCGCCGAGCGCACGCGCCGCCTGTACGAACTCCAGCTCACGCGCGCGCAGTACCTGGCCGCGCACGAGACGCGCGTAGCCGACCCAGCCGATGAGCGACAGCGCGAGCACCACATTCGTGAGACTGGGACCGAGCACAGCGACGAGCGCGATCGCGAGGAGCAGGCCTGGAAACGCCAGGAGGATGTCGATCAGACGGCTGATGGCCTCGTCCACGCGGCCGCCGAAATAGCCGGCGATCGACCCGAGGGCGATGCCGATCGTCGACGAGACGCTGACGACGACGAGGCCGACGAGCAGCGAGATGCGCGCGCCGGCCAGCACGCGGGCGAAGATGTCGCGTCCGAGCTCGTCGAGCCCGAACCAGTGCGCGGCGCTTGGGCCTTCGAGGCGCAGCGCGAGCTGCTGTGCCGCGGGGTCATACGGCATCACCCACGGCCCGAGGATCGCCGCCGCAACGGCCATCAGCACGATCACGGTACCTGCGCGTGCCATGACTCACTCGTACCGGATACGCGGATCGAGAACGCCGTAGACGAGATCGGTCAGCAGGTTCATGCCGACGTAGGTCACCGCAATGAACAGGATGCACCCCTGCACGAGCGGGTAATCGCGAAATCCGATCGACTGAATCAGCAGACGGCCGATGCCCGGCCAGGCAAAGATCGTCTCGGTGATCACGGCACCCGTCAGCACCGCGCCGAACTGCAGACCGATCAGCGTGACGACGGGGATCAGGCTGTTCCGGAACGCATGGCGGAGCACCGCGCGCGTCCGCGAGGCGCCGCGCGCGCGCGCGGCCTGCACGTACGGCTCCCGCAGCTCCTCGAGGAGCGACGCGCGCGTCATGCGTGCGAGGATCGCGGCGAGCGCCGCGCCGAGCGAGATGGCCGGCAGCACGAGATGCGCCGGCGTACCGCGCCCGGACACGGGCACCCAGCCCAGCTCCACGGCAAACACGATGGCGAGCAGCGGGCCAAGCCAGAAGTTCGGCACCGAGATGCCCGTCAGCGCGAGCGTCGTGGCGAGATGGTCGACGAACGTGCCGCGCCAGACCGCCGCGATGATTCCGAGCGGAATCGCCACCCCGATGGCGACGAGCATGGCCGCCGCGGCCAGCTCGAGGGTGGCCGGCAGGCGCGTGAGAATCGCCTGCGTCACCGGCTCCTCGGTGCGGAGCGAGGTGCCGAGATCGCCGCGCGGGAGCCCGGCCAGAAAGACGCCGTACTGCTCGAGGAGCGGACGGTCGAGGCCGAGCCGGCGCCGGAGCGCCTCGACGTCCTCCTCGGCGGCCGTTTCGCCGAGGATCGCCTGCGCGGGATCCCCCGGGATGAGATGGATGAGCGCGAAGACGAGCGTGGCGACCCCGAGCAGAACCGGGATCGTCAGCGCCAGACGGCGAACGAGGAAACGAAGCAAATCCGTCTATGTCATTCCAGCGAAAAGACGTACAGCGCGTTCCCCGTATCGGGATGCCGCACGTCGGGCGCGATCGTCCGCGGCACGTTGCGCGGGCTGCCGCCGCCAAGCCCCGTCGACACCGCGATGTACTGCTTCCCTCCTGCCGTGAACGACACCGGGAAGCCCTGCACGGACGTACCGAGCCGCACCTTCCAGATCTCTTTCCCGGTCCGCACGTCGTAGGCGTGGAAGTAGCGATCCAAGTCCCCCGCAAACACCAATCCACCGGCCGTCGACAGCGCCGCCGTCAGGAACGGCGCGCGCTGCTGGACGCTCCACACCTCGCGCATCGTGTTGACGTCGTAGGCGGCCAGCTTGCCGATGTTGCCGTTGGTGCCAGGCATTTCGAAGAACTTGCGGTCGCCGTTGGTGCCGCCGCCGCCTTCCGCAAATTCCACCTTGCGGCCCGCCAGCTCCATGCACGATTGCGCGAGCGGGATGATCAACAGCTGCGTGCCCGGGTGATAGCTCGTGGCATGCCAGTTGTGGCCGCCTTCGGTGCTCGGGCACGACGAAACCCATTCAGTGACTTTGGCGCCGATGATGTCCGCCCTGTAGCGCGGCACCCCCGACTCCAGGTCGATGCGGTCGAAGATGTTCTGGAACACCGTTTCCTTGAGGCCGGCGAACTCGCCCGTGGTGCGATCGAGCCGCCACAGGATGCCCGGCTTGCCGATCGTGAAGACGAACTTGCGGCTGCCCGCATCGACCAGGACGCGCTCGTAGACTTCGTCCAGATCGAGCGACTCGCCGGGCGCATGCTGGTAGAACCACGCGAGCTCGCCCGTGTCGGGCCGCAGCGCGACCGTGGTGCTGGTATAGAGCACGCGGTCCGCCGTCTTCATGTTGCGGCTGGCTGCCACCCAGGGCTTCGCCTGTGCGACGCCCCAGTAGGTCAGGTCGAGGTCGGGATCGTAGCTGCCGGTGATCCACGTCTCGCCGCCTTTGCGGAACATATCGGCGACGTCGCCCCAGGTATCGCCAAAGCGCTCGCCGCGGTGCGCGACCGTGTAGAACCGCCAGAGCTGCTTGCCGGTGTTGGCGTCGTACGCGCTGATGTAGCAGCGATCCTCTTGGAAGCGCGCGCAGCCGGTCAGTCCCTGGATCACCTTGCCGCGAATCACGATCGGTCCGCTGCTGTTGGTGAATCCCCTGTTGCGCCCCGTCATCGGCACGTCCCAGACGAGCCGACCGGTGCGCGCCTCGAGCGCGACCAGGCGCGCGTCGCCGGTGGCCACGAAGAGCTTGTCCTCGTAGATCGCGATGTTGCGCATGGTGCTCGGCGCGACCGGGCCCACGTGATGCTCCCAGATCAGCTCGCCGGTGCGGCCGTCGAGCGCCTGCACGATGTTGCCGGTGTTGATCAGATAGATGATGCCGTCGTGAACGAGCGGCGACGGCTCGCTCTGGCCGCCCTCGTTCATCCCCCACACCCACGCGAGCCGTAGCCGGCCGACGTTGGCCGGCGTGATCTCAGTGAGCGGGCTGTGGCTCCCCGCCTGGTAGTTGCGGCGGACCATCAGCCAGTCGCCGGGCGGCGGATTGCGCAGCATCGCGTCGGTGACCGGCGCATAGTTCGGCACCTCACCGGGAAGCACGAGGCCGGGTGCGGCGGCTGGCGCGGGCGATCCGCCCTGCGCCGCAGCAGCGGCTGCAACGGGCGGCGCGGGGGCCGCCGCTGGCGTCGCGGTCGGCGCCCCCCCGGTTGCGACACCGATAGGGATGACGGCCGCCGCCGTCAGTGCCTCGGGGCCCGGCTGGGCACCGTTCGCCTGAAGGATGGCTGCAGCCAGTGCGAGCGCCTGATCGACGGACAACCGCGGGCCCGTCGGCGGCATCGAGGTCTGGATGTACCCGGCCAGATCGCGAGTGGATCGGGTACGCCATGTATCCATGAAACTGGCGCCGGCCAGCTGCGGCGCGTCATAGCCGCCGCTCATATCGGCCGCGTGGCAGCCGCCACACGTCACACCGTACATCTGGCGCCCGGCCGCGGCCTGCGCCGCCGTAAAGGGTCCGGCTGCCGCCGGCGGCTGCTGCCCGCTCGTCACGGCGACGCTCAACGCCGCCACCACCGCGAGGTACATCGCCGTGCGCTTCATCGCTTGACCTCCTGAGGGATGAGCCAGCCCCAGAGATTCCCCTCCGGCGCCTTCTCACTGTTGATCTGAATGTAGAGCGAGAGCCGCTCGAGCGCGTCGAGCTGGCGGTCGTTCAGCGTCACGGTGCCTTTCAACGTGCCGCTCGTCGCCTTCGACACCGTCAGCTCCCCGATCGCCTCGCCGCGCATCGCGCGCGGCGCCAGATGCAGCCGCGCCGTTGTCGCAGGCGTGCGGAGGCCGTTGAATTTTCCCTCGATCGTCAACCGGTTCCCGGAGAGCACGGCCGTGGCCGAACCCCGGCCGGCGATCGTTGCCTGCATGGCGACGGTGAGCGGCACGAGCGACAGGTGGGCCATGAACGGCTTCGCCTGCGCCGCGGGTACCGCGGTCCATACCGCCACGGCGGCAGCCGTGCTGACGATGAGAGCGCCGGCGCGGATCATGGTGGGGACCTCCTCACTGACGAGAATCGTGGGCCGATTATACGGCGGCGGCTCCCCCTGTGAAACCGTGCAGCCACGCGCAGGCGGACCGCCGGTATCGATTGAGCGTCTATGCCCCCGTGGGCTACCATATGGCACCCTGACGCACGATGTTCCTCTCCCTCCATTCCTCCCGTCGGTCTGACGAGCGCGGGACCGCGCTGGTCGGCGTGCTCCTCCTCCTGCTGCTGATGAGCGCACTCGCCTCGGCGCTGGCGGTCAGCAGCCAGACCGAGACGCTTGTCTCGCGCAACCACGAGTCGGCGGCACAGGCCCGCGCCGCGGCCGAGGCCGGCCTGAATCACGCGTCCGAGGTGATCATCACCTGGATTCTTGCCTTCAGGCAGAACGGCTTCGCCGACGCCCCCACGGCGTTGGACACGCTGCTCACCGGCGTCGCCGGCAACCCCGACTGGCTTCTCGACAATTACGACATCGACATCACCTTCGGGGAGACCGACCCGCCAACCGCGATCACCGGCGCGTCCGACGGCGAGTACCACGTCTTTCTCATGGACGAGGACGACGACGATCCATATCCAGATGGCCGCGGTGACGATTCCACCACCCTCGGCGGCGATGAAGATGGAAATCCGTTGATCGATATGAACCGCGCCGTCGTGATCCAGGCCGTCGGCTATGCCGGCCGGGAACGCCGCGGCGCCAGCGTGGCCACCGCGCGGCTGGAGGCCATCATCAGTCCGTACAAATTCCCGGCGATCGCGGTGAACGGTGACCTCGAATTGAACGGCAATGCGAACGTCATCGCCGTCGGCGGCGAGTCGAATGGCGGCATCCATGTGAACGGCGATCTCCAAGTGAAGGGTCTAATCACCGGGGCGGATCTCAAGTCGATACCTCCAGACGCGTCACTCGGCACGGCCTTCGCGTCGGGTGAGTACTCCGGAGACGCCGTCGTGACGGGCGACTCCGGCGGAGGCCGGGCCGCCATCGACATGCCGGATGTCCGCGCGAGCGACTTCCGCGACTGGGCCGATCTGATTCTCGAAGCCGACGGCGACATCAGGAACGCGGCCGGCGGCCTCATCGAAAACTGCACGGGCGGCGGCAATCCCTGCCAGGCCGATCGCGGCTGGCGGTACGACTTCTCGAAGGGCGTCGTCACCTGGAGCAATTACACGACCGCCGCAACCAACCACACCTACTATGTCGAGGGAGATCTCGTTCTTCGGGCCGGCACGGTGGCCACCCCCGTCATCCTTTCTGCGTTCGCGGAAGGGTCCATCAGCAACGGAGGCGGTGCGCATATTCAGCCTCACATCACTGATTTGCTGTTCGTCACCGACAAGGATCTGAACCTCAGCGGCAATTTTCAGGTGTATACGTCGGAATCGCAGATCATCGTGCGCGAACAGGTGAACATTCAAGGCGCTGTTGGACTCCTGGGACAGCTCATCGTTCAGGACCGGACGGACACCGCCGGTTCACCCGTTTCGGCAAACGTCATCAGCGGCGCCGCAAGCGCCACGACGATCGTGAACAACAGCGACGTCGGAAGCTCCTTTTTCCGCATCTCCGGCTGGCGCGAAGTCAGGTAAGCCCCAGCCTCGCCATCGTCTTCAGCAGGCCCTGCCGCGACAGACCGAGCTCCGCGGCCGCTCGCGTGCGGCTGCCGGCCGCGCGCGCCAGCGCTCCTTCGATGAACCGGCGCTCGAACTGCGCGCGCGCCTCGGCCAGCGTCCGCGACGTCACCGCCGTGGCGCCGACAATGACCGCCGGCAGGAGCGACGCGCGCACGCGCCCGCGGACCGGCGCGGCCACGGCGAGCGCCGCCAGGACGTTCTGCAGCTCGCGGACGTTGCCGGGCCAGTGATAACGCGCGAGCGCCGCGAGCAGGTCGTGGGCAAGCACCGCCTGCGATTCGACCCGCACGGCCGCCGCGCGCCAGATATGCTGCGCCAGCACGGGGATATCCTCGGGGCGATCGCGCAGCGGCGGAATGCCAACGCGGATGACGTCGATCCGGTACAGGAGGTCGGCGCGAAACCGTCCCGCAGCAGCCTCCGCGCGCATGTCGCGATTGGCGGCGGTCACGAGACGCACGTCGACCGGGCGGGCGAACGTCTCCCCCACCCGCCGCACCTCCTGCTGCTGCAGCACGCGCAGCAGCTTCGCCTGCCCGCGCGCTGACAGGTCGGCCACCTCGTCGAGGAAGAGGGTGCCGCCACTGGCCTCCTCGAGAAGGCCGGCTTTGTCGGCCACCGCGCCCGTGAAGGCGCCGCGCGCATGGCCAAACAGCTCCGACTCGAGCAGCTCGTCCGGAAGCGCCGCGCAGTTGACGTCGCAGAACCGCCGCTCGCGCCGCGGACCGAGCTGATGGATCGCCCGCGCCGCCAGCTCCTTCCCCACGCCGCTCTCTCCTTCGATGAGGACGGCGAACGGCGCCCGCGCCGCGCGCTCGATGGCGCGACGGACCTCCGCCATCGCCGCGCTGACCCCAATCAATTCGGGGACGCGCGTGGCGGCGGCGGCCGTTTCCCGCGCGCGCGCCAGCAGGGCCTCCACGCGCGGCGCCGCGACGGCGGCGGCCAGCGCCAGCACGTCGGCCGCCTGCGGCGGCGGCTGCCGATCGAACGGCCACCGGCACACGATCGCCGCGAGCAGACGTCCGCCGAACCGGACCGGCACGCCGACCTCCCGGCCGGCCGGCTCGGCGTCGCTCGCGATGACGATGCCCGCCTCGAGAACGCGCGCCGCCAGTTGCGTAGATACCCCCGCGCCGGTCGTCGTCAGCGTACTCGCGGGGCCGGCATCCGCCGTCACCACGTCGAGACGGCTCGGGCTCAGCTCGCGCCAGACCTCGTCCCGCACACGCTCGAGCGCGCGGCTGTCGCTCTCTTCCTCGTGCGCGAGCGACACAAGGGTTGCCGCGAATGATCGGCTGTCGTCGGCGCGCGGCGGCGCGATCGCAGGGGACCGCGACAGATCCCGGCGTGTCCCAGTCAGGCGCACGTCAATGGCGCGGCGCAGGAGGGTGGGGGCAACGCGGCGCAGGCGGCCCAGCCGCTCCAACTCGCGCTGCGCGTCGGACCCGCGGCCGGCGCGGCGCAGCGCGTCGTGCCATACCAGCCGGGCGCGCGCCGCCCTCAGCGGCACGTGCGCCTCGCGCGCCAGCGCGCAGATGGCGGCGAGCCTGTCGTGCGCCGCCTGGAGGTCGCCCATCTCCGCGAGCACCCGCAGATACGCGGTGCCGGCGATGACCCTCACGAGCGGGTCGGAGTGCTGCCCCGTGCGATCGAGCAGCGCGCGCGCGCGCTGCCCGGCGTCGAACCCTTCGCCCGCCGCCAGCAGCACGCGAATCGCGGCGGCCTCGATCGACGCCGCCACCACCGCATCGTCGTGCGGCGGTGCTGCCCCGGACGACAGCTCCAGCCGCGCGTCGCGGACCCGTCCCTGCCAGCAGAGCACGCGCGCGAGGATCGCCTGCGCCCAGGCGTGGCGTTCGGGCGCGAGCGTGTCGGTGAGCAGCGCCGCCCGGCAGAGCGACTCGGCGTCGGTGAGTCGTCCGGCGTCGGTCCGCGCGGCGGCCTGCCAGAGCCGCGCGTCAACGGCAGCCGATTCGGCCCCGGCCGCAGCGGACCATGCCGCGGCCTCGCCGAACACTTTCTCGGCCTCCGGCGCGCGGCCGCGCTCGAGGAGGGTGCGGCCGAGCGCCACCAGCACCTGCGCGGCCGGTCCGCGGGCGTCACGCCGGCTCAGCATGCCCGCCACCTCGCGCAGAAGGCGTTCGGCAGCCGCATGCCGGCCACTCCGCAGAAACTCCGCGGCGCGCGCGGCTCGCTGCAGGTGGCGCGCCACCTCCGACCCGACCGGCGCCCGGCCGCCCCGTGCGGCCTCCGCGTGGGGGCCATACGCGGCCCGCGCCTCGCGGACGACGCCCGCCGCGGCTGCCGACGGAGGCCAGAGCCGGCGCGCGGCCGTCATGGTCCGAAACGTCAGCAGCACGTGTGGCCGCGGCGATCGCGAGGCGGCATCGAGGAGTGCCGCGCGCGATGCGGAGAGCTCGGTCGGCGCACCGCCAATCAGCAGCAGCGTCCGATCGTCCAGTTCGGCGGCGAGGCTGTCGCGCAACCGGTGATAGAGCGCGACCTGCATCGGCACGAAGCCGCGCATCCGCGCCTCCGCCGCCGCACGGCGGGCAAAGGCGGCGGCCTGCGCACTCGACCGGACATCGGCGACCACCCACCGCGGGGCGCCGTCGCGGGCATCGGCAAGCACCTCGCTCAACGCGGGCGTTTCGTCCCTCGACGATGCTCGGGACGACCCTGAGCTTGTCGAAGGGTCGCCGTTCGAGGAGGGTCGATCGTGCGGCAGGCGATCGAGTCGTACTTCGTCGCCGGTGGCGAGATCGCACCCGTGGAGGTCGTCGTACGCGACGTAGCGGTCGTGAAGGAGGCGCGGCACGCCTCCCACACCTGCAAGCGGGTGTGCCGTTCAGAAATGGCCGAAAAACCGCCGATCGGAGGATGAGGGTGGCAATTTCTGCACACCCGATCGGCGTGTGGCGATGAAATTTTTGCTATCCCGCGACGTTGACGGTGATCGTCGAGCAGAGCCCTTCGATCGTCCGGTGCAGGTCGTCGCCCACCTGCAGCGTCAGGCGGTGCTGGCCGGGCGGCAGCTGCATGTCGATCACGTTCTTCCCGTCGCCGAAATGCACCCACGGCGCCGCTCGCGGAATCGCGGTGCCCGTTGGCAGGCAGTCGGCGTCGATCCCTACGTGATGGTGCCCGAGGTTCGGCCGCGTCTCCTTGACCTCGCCCTGCGGCACGGCGGCGATCTGGAACTCGTCGGCGCCGAATTCGAGTGCGACAGGACTCTTCACCGTCGCGCCGTCCTGTGGCTGGACGAAGAACACTCGGGGCCCGGCGGGCGCCGACTGCCCGCACGCGACGAGCGCCAGCGACGCCGCGAGCAACGTGGTGATGCGCACTGTTGGTATCCGCATAGTGCCGCAGAGTGTAACGTCACACGCCGGAAGTCACAAGGCGCAAGTCGAAGGGTACAATGGCCGATGATGCTGCGCTTTCTGACGGCGGGCGAATCGCACGGCCAGGCGCTCGTCGTCACCGTCGACGGGATGCCCGCGGGGCTGGAGCTCGACGTCGACGCTCTCAACGAGCAGCTCCGGCGCCGGCAAGGCGGATACGGCCGCGGCCGCCGGATGGCGATCGAAAGCGACCGTGCCGACATCCTCGCCGGCGTCCGGCACGGACGGACGACCGGCGCGCCGATCGCGCTGCTCATTCGCAACCGCGACTGGGTCAACTGGCAGCAGACGATGTACGTCGAGCGCCAGATGCCGGAGGGCGCGAGCGGCGCCCGGCGGGCCGACGTCACGCGTCCGCGGCCGGGCCATGCGGATCTCGCCGGCGCCGTCAAATACGGGCACGAGGACGTTCGCGACGTCCTCGAGCGCGCCAGCGCGCGCGAAACCGCGGCACGAGTGGCGGCGGGGAGTCTGGCCCGCCAGCTCCTGGCGCGGTTCGGGATCCGGCTCGCCAGCCACGTGTCGATGATTGGCGACGTCGCGCTCGCCGACGGCCGGACGATCTCGTTTGCCGAGGCCGCGGCCATTCCGGAGGACGCGCCGCTCCGCTGCGCCGATCCGCAGGTGCAGCAGCGGATGATCGCGGTCGTCGACCGCGCGCGCGACGCCGGCGACACGGTCGGCGGCGCCTTCGAGGTCATCGCGACCGGTGTTCCGCCCGGACTCGGGTCCTACGTGCAGTGGGATCGCAAGCTCGACGGCCGTCTCGGCCAGGCGGTGATGTGCATTCATGCGATCAAAGCGGTCGGCATCGGCATCGGCCCCGAGGCGGCGGCCCGCCCCGGGTCGCGCGTTCACGACGAGATTCTGCCACCCCAACGCGCAGGCGTGCGCGTTGGGGGCCCCGGCCTCCCGCCGGCCGCCGACGCCGGCCTGCCGGTGCGGCCCACCAACAATGCCGGCGGACTCGAAGGCGGCGTCACCAACGGCCAGGATGTTCGCGTGAGCGGGTTCATGAAGCCGATCTCCACGCTGATGAAGCCCCTGCGCTCGGTCGACCTCGCGACCATGGCGCCGCAGCCCGCCGCCATCGAGCGAAGCGACGTGTGCGCCGTGCCGGCGGCGGCGGTCGTCGGCGAGGCGATGGTCGCCTTCGTGCTCGCCGATGCGTTCCTCGAGAAGTTCGGCGGCGACTCGATCGAGGAAATCGATCGCCACTACGCTGCGACCGCCGAGCAGGTGCGACGGCGGTTCTCGGCGTCGCGCACGCCTGCATGATTCGGCCGATCCTCCGCTACGGGGACGAAATCCTCCACCAACCGGCGGCAGCGGTCGACGACATCACGCCGGAGATCCAGCAGCTCATCGACGACATGATCGAGACGATGTACGCCGCGCCCGGCATCGGCCTCGCGGCGCCGCAGGTCGGCGTGGCGCTCCGCATTTTCGTCGCGGACGTCTCGGGCGGCCACAATCCGGCCGAGCTGCTGACGTTCATCAACCCGGAGTTCGTGGAACGCGGCGGCGGGCAGCGGGAAGACGAGGGATGCCTGAGCGTCCCCGGCTTCAATGCGACGGTCGCGCGGTCGTCGCGCGCCGTGCTCAAGGGGCGTGCGCGCGACGGCGGCGAGCAGGTCGTCGAAGCCACCGGCCTTCTCGCCCGCTGCTTCGAGCACGAGATGGACCACCTCGACGGGAAGGTGTTCGTCGATCGCCTCCGCGGTCTCCAGAAGGATCTCATCGTCCGCAAGATCAGAAAACTCGCGCGCTCGGGGAAGTGGTAATGCGCATTGTGTTCTTCGGCACGCCGCAGTTCGCCGTGCCGACGCTCGACACGCTCCTCGCCTCACCCCATACCGTCTGTGGCGTGGTCACGCAGCCCGACCGCCCGCGCGGCCGCGGACAGCGCGTGTCGGACTCGCCGGTCAAGGCCCTCGCGGCCGCCCATGGCCTGTCGATGCTCCAGCCCGACCGCCTGCGCGACCCGGCGTTCGCCGACACGTTGCGGACATGGCACCCCGATCTGGGCGTCGTGGCGGCGTACGGCAAGCTCATTCCTGAATCCATTCTCGCGCTCCCGCCGCACGGCATGATCAACGTCCACGCCTCGCTCCTGCCGAAATACCGCGGCGCCGCCCCCGTGCAGCGCGCGGTCATCGACGGCGAGCCCGAGACGGGCGTCACCATCATGCGTATCGAGACAATGCTCGACGCGGGGCCGATGCTGGCCAAGGCGAAGCGGCCGATCGGGCACGACGAGACCGCCGATGTCATCGAGCGCGATCTCGCGGCGCTCGGCGCCGACCTGCTGCTCGACGTGATCGGACGGATCGAAGCCGGCACCGTGCAGCAGGAGCTGCAGGACTTCATGGTCTGCAGCTACGCGCCCAAGGTCACCAAGGAGGAAGGCCGTATCGACTGGACCCTTCCGGCCTCCTACATTCACAACCGCGTCCGCGGCCTGTATCCCTGGCCGCACGCGTACACGTTTCTCGACGGCATTCGCCTGATCGTACTGAAAACGTGCGTTGAGGAGACGACGCCGCCCGGCGCGCCGCCCGGCACCGTGGTCGACGTGACGCGCGACGCCATTCACGTCGCCACCGGCCACGAGGGGCGCATCGCGCTCGAACAGGTTCAGCTCGAAGGCGGTCGGCCGATGTCCGTGCGGGAATTCCTCGCCGGCCACACGGTCACACCGGGCGCGCAACTGGCGCCCTGATGGCCGCGCCGGCACGCGTGGCGGCGTACGAGGCGCTCGGCGCGATTGCGGCCGGGCGGGTCGATCTGCCCGCCGCCCTCGCGCGCAGCCGTGAACGCCTGTCCGACGCGCGCGACCGCGCGCTCGCCGCCGACATCGTCAACGGAACGCTGCGGTGGCAGCGCAGCCTCGACTTCCTGATCGAGCATTTCGCGAAGCGCCCGCTCGTAAAGATCGACGCCGAGGTACGCACCATCCTCCAGCTGAGCGTCTATCAGCTCCTGCATCTCGATCGGGTGCCGGCCGCCGCCCTCGTCAACGACGCGGTCGATCTGACACGATACGCGCGCAAGACGAGCGCCGCCGCATTCGCGAACGCGGTACTGCGGGGGCTCGTCCGTCAGCGCCACCGCCTGCCGCTCCCGCCGCGGCCCGACCCGGCGGATCGCTCCGCTGCGCTCGCCTATCTCGGCATCACGCACTCGCATCCGGAGTGGCTCGTCGCCCGGTGGCTCGATCGGTATGGCTTCGACGCCGCCGAGCGCTGGGTGCGCTTCAACAACGACACGCCGCGCCTGACGCTGCGGGTCAACACTCTGCGCCGGCAGCGCGACGAGGTGGCTGCGGCGCTCGCCTCGGTGGGCGTCGAGACCGAGCCGACGACGTACGCGCCCGACGGCCTCGTGGTGACGAGCGGCAATCCGCTAGGTACGCCGGCGGCGGGCACATTCGTCGTGCAGGATGAGGCATCGCAGCTCGTGCCGCTGACGGTCGGCGCCGGGCCTGGTGAGCGCGTCCTCGATCTCTGCGCGTCCCCTGGAGGCAAGACTCTCGCGCTGGCGGCCGACATGCGCGATACAGGCCTGCTGGCCGCCTCCGACGTCCGCGCGCGCCGTGTCCGGCTGCTCGCCGACACCGTGCGGAAGGGCGGCGCCGCGTGCGTGCGCCTGGTCCACGTGCCTGGCGCCGGCGCGCTGCCGTTTGCGCCGTGCTTCGATCGAGTGCTGGTCGATGCCCCGTGCTCCGGCCTCGGTACCATCCGCCGCGATCCCGATATCCGCTGGCGCCGAAGCGAGGGCGACCTCGGCGTCTTCGCGCGCGATCAGCTGGCGCTGCTCTCGCGCGCAGCGGCGGTCGTCCGGCCGGGTGGCCGGCTCGTCTATGCCACCTGTTCGAGCGAGCCCGAGGAGAACGAGGCGGTTGTCGAAGCGTTTCTTGCCGCCGATCACGATTTCACGCTCCTCGATCTTCGCGGCCACATGCCGCGTCCAATCGCGCCGCTCGTCGACGAGCGCGGACGGCTGCGTACGCTGCCGTTTGCTCACGGCCTCGAGGCGTTCTTCGCCGCGGCGCTCGTCCGCGCAGGCTAAAGCCTGCGCGCTACTGACGCCTGTAGCGCGGCGGCTTCAGCCGCCGCGATCAGATCGTTCGTGGTACGATCTGACGAGACATGCCCCTGCGTTCACGCATCTGGGGACTCGGGAAGCTGGTGCTGCTCGTCTGCGCCCTGGTGGCCACCTACGTCCTGTTCGCGCTGATCGGGATGCGCGCCGCCGTGCGCGCACGCGAAGTGCCGGTGCCGAACCTCGTCGGCGCGCCGGTCGACCAGGCGGCGCAGACGCTCGCGACCGTCGACCTCGCGCTCCGCGTCGACCCGAATCAGCGCGCGGACGACACGGTGCCCGCGGGCCGCATCGTCCAGCAGGATCCGCCCGCAGATGTGCCGACGCGCCGCCAGCGCACCATCCGCGTCTGGGTGAGCGCCGGTCCCGCAACGACCACGGTGCCGGCGCTCGTCGGCCACACGGAGCGGACGGCGCTGATGCGGCTCGGCGAGGACGGCCTGCAGATCGCCAGCGTGTCGGAGTTCCGCTCTCCAGACTACCCGGCTGACGCCGTGGTCGCGCAGGATCCCGCGCCGGCGGCGCGGGCGCCGCAAGTCTCGCTGCTGCTCAACCGGGGCGAGCAGGCCACGACGTACGTGATGCCGGATCTCATCGGCACGAGCGGCGATCGGGCCGCGGAGGCGCTGCGGACGCGCGGCTTCCGCGTGGCCATTGTCGGCTCGCAGCCCTATGCCGGCGTGCCTCCGGGGACGGTGGTCCGCCAGCAGCCGGCGGGCGGCTTCCAGGTCGGGCCCTCCGATCTCATCTCGCTCGAGGTGAGCCGGTGAGCCGCGGCGCCGCGCTCGTGCCTCCGGGCACGATCCAGATTGCCCCCTCGATTCTCTCCGCCGACTTCGCCGACCTGGGGCGCGCCATCGCGGCCGTCGAACGCGGCGGCGCCGATCTGATCCACGTCGACGTGATGGACGGGCATTTCGTCCCGAATATCACCATCGGCCCGCCGGTCGTGAAAGCGATGAAGCGTGTCGCGACGCGGCCGCTCGACGTGCACCTGATGATCGAGCAGCCGGAACGGTACGTGGACGACTTCATCGGCGCCGGCGCCGACATGCTCTCGGTCCACGTCGAGGCGGCGCGCCCCCTGCACCGGACGATCGCGCTCATCAAGAGCCGCGGCATCCGCGCCGGGGCCGTGCTCAACCCGTCGACGTCGGTCGCCACCCTCGAGGAGATCGCCGGCGAGGTCGACTTCGTCCTCGTGATGTCGGTCAATCCCGGATTCGGCGGCCAGGCGTTCATCCCGCAGAGCCTCGATAAGGTGCGCCGGGTCCGCGAACTGCTCGCGCGCGCGGGCTCGTCCGCGCCAATCGAGATCGACGGCGGCATCGATCACGGCAACGCGGCCGACGTCGTGGCGGCCGGGGCCACGATTCTCGTCGCGGGACACGCGATCTTCGGCGCCGCCGATCCCGAGGCCGCCACCCGTGCCCTGCGTGCCGCGTGCGGCTCGACGACCGGCTCCCACGCATGAGCAGGCCTCAGAAGGGCCTCAGCCCGCAGCCGATGCTGACCCGTACGACCCGGCTGCGTGTGCGCTATGCGGATACCGATCGCATGGGCGTGGTCTACTACGCCAACTATCTGGTCTGGTTCGAGGTCGGACGCACCGAATGGCTGCGCGCCACCGGCTGGAGCTACCGCGAGATGGAGCGCGACGGCGTCGCGCTCCCCGTCATCGAAGCCCACTGCGAATACCGCCAGCCGGCGCGGTACGACGACGAGGTGGATATCGCGACGCGCGCCACGCTGCTGACGCCGGTCCGGATCCGCTTCGACTACGAGGTCACCCGCGCCGCCGATGGGGCGCTGGCGTCTGTCGGCTTCACGGTCCACGCGGCCGTTGACGCTGGCGGCAAGCCGTGCCGCCTCCCCGACCGGGTCCGGGAGATGCTC
>CAZGLC010000006.1:0-17333 GCA_964526235.1 uncultured Bifidobacteriaceae bacterium | reverse complement strand
TCGGGTGAGGGCGCTCGTGACCGGCGCGGCCGGCTTCATCGGATCGCATGTCGCGGAGCGTCTCGTCGATGCCGGCGTCACGGTCACCGGAATCGACTGCTTCAGCGATTTCTATCCGCGCGCCATCAAGGAGCGCAACCTGCGGCGACTCCGCCAGTCGCCGCGTTTTTTACTCGTCGAGCGCTCGGTGGCCGACGCGGATCTGCCGGCGCTGCTGGACGGCATCACGCACGTATTCCACCTCGCGGCGCAGGCCGGGGTGCGCCGCAGCTGGGGCCGCGAGTTCCGGATCTACACGTCCAACAACGTCGAGGCGACGCAGACGCTGCTGGAGGCGTGCGTCGGCCGGCCCATCGAGCGCTTCGTGTTCGCATCGAGCTCGTCCGTGTACGGCGACGAGGTGCCCCTGCCGATGCGCGAGGATGCGCGGCCCCAGCCTGTCTCACCGTATGGCGTGACGAAGCTGGCCGCCGAGCAGTTGTGCCGCCTGTATTACGTCACTCACAGCGTCCCGACGGTGTCGCTGCGGTACTTCACCGTGTATGGGCCGCGCCAGCGCCCTGACATGGGCTTCGCGCGCTTCTTCGCCGCCGTGGCGCAGGACACGGCGGTGCCGCTCTTCGGCGACGGGCGGCAGACGCGCGACTTCACCTTCGTGGCCGACGCGGTCTCGGCGACGGTCGCGGCGGCCACGCGCGGCACGCCGGGGGGTGTCTACAATATCGGTGGAGGCGCCCGGGTGCAGTTACTCGACGTCTTCGAGCTCATCCGGCAGGTCACCGGCCGCCCGCTGCGCATTGAACGCCTCGAGGCGCAGCGCGGCGACATGCGCGACACCTACGCGGACACGAGCCGGGCGCGGGCCGATCTCGGCTTCGCGCCGAGCGTCACCCTCGAGCAGGGTCTCCGTGCGCAGTACGAATGGATGACGGCAGGCCATGACTGAACCCTGTGTACGCCTCGCCGGCGCGCTCGCGATCGCGCTCGTCGTCTCGGCGTGCGGCGCGCGGCAGCAGGCGCCGCCTGCCGGTGCCGCGCAGCCCGACCGGTTTCTCTTCGAGCGCGCCACCCAGGCGCTCAAGGACCGCGAATGGGTCAATGCGCGCACCTACTTCCAGCAGATTGTCGACGGCTATCCGCAGAGTCCGGTTCGCCCGGACGCCAAGCTCGGGATGGGCGACGCGTATCTGGGCGAGAACACCCCCGAGTCGCTCGTCTCGGCGGCCAACGAGTTCCGCGAGTTCCTGCAGTTCTATCCGACCAGCTCGCGCGCCGACTACGCGCAGTACAAGATCGCGATGAGCCACTTCCAGCAGATGCGGGCGGCCGACCGCGATCAGACCGAGACGCGCGCGGCGCTGGCCGAATTCGAGGTGTTCTTCCAGAAATTTGCGAACAGCCCGCTCATGCCCGAGGTAAAGGACAACTGGCGCATGGCGCGCGACCGGCTCAGCGAGGCGTCGTACCGCGTCGGGCTGCTCTATTACCGGATCCGCTGGGATCCGGGCGCGATCAGCCGATTCCAGGAAGTCCTCAAGGAAGACCCGGCCTACACCGGCCGGGACGCCGTCTACTTCTATCTGGCGGAGTCGCTCGCCCGGTCCGATAAGACAGCCGAGGCCATCCCGTACCTCGAACGGCTGCTCGCCGAGTTCGACCAGAGCGAGTACATGGACGAGGCCAGGGAACGGCTGCAAGAGTTGAAGACTCAATAACTTATGACTAGACAGCTGAGCGTTGCGGTCCTGCTCGCGGCAGGCGTGGGGACGGCCCTGGCGCAGCGTGCCCCGGCCCCCACTCCGGTGAACCTGCCGCCCGAAGTGGTCTCCCTCGCCTGCGCACCGAGCCTGACGTTCGAGGCGCCCCCGGTGCCGATCCGCGTCACCGGCGGCCAGGACTCGGACATCCGCCGCAACTTCGCGGCCGGCGACCTCATCACGATCAACGCCGGCACCGACAACGGCATCGACGTGGGGCAGGAGTACTACACGCGCCGCGCGGTGCCGCTCGAAAAGCGCCCGATCGGCCGTGACAACCCGGCGACGATCCGGACGAGCGGCTGGGTGCGCATCTATGCCGTCGACCGGCAGATGTCGCTCGCGACGATTGCGCACGCCTGCGACGCTATCGAGCTCGACGACTATCTCGAGCCGTTCGCGCTGCCGGCGCTGCCGGTGCTGTCAGACGACCGGCCCGAGGCGCAGCGCGGCAACTACGGGCGCGTCGTCGTCGGCAACGACAACCGCACCGCCTTCGGCCGCGGCGACTATTTCATCGTCGATCGCGGGAGCGACCACGGCGTGACAGTTGGCGCCGAGTTCGTCGTCTATCGCGACCATCAGCGCCGCGAACGCCTGCTGCTCGAGCGGACGGGCGAGCTGCGGAACAACGAACGGCCGCGAAACTTCCTGTTCGAGCTGGGGGAAGCGGTGGCGGTGGACGTGCGGCCCGACCGGTCGACGCTCCTCATCACGCTCTCGCGCGATGGGTTCATCGTCGGCGACTGGGTGGCGTTGAGGAAATAGCTACCCTGCCTTGCGCTCGCGTGCGATATTGACGTCCACCACGCGCGCGTTCAGCAGCCGCTGGAAGCGCGCGTAGTAGTCCCCGGCCGAGACGACCGCCGCGATCAGCACGAACCAGAGCGCTGCGTAGCCGAGCGGCGCGAGGAGCGGCAGCGGTCCCCCGCCGAGAATGAGGAGCAGAATCGCCACGACCTGCGACCCCATTTTCGTCTTGCCGAGCGACGAGGCGGGCAGCGTAAACCCCTTGGCGTGCGCAAGGCTGCGCAGCCCCGTCACCGCGAACTCGCGGCCGATGATGAGCGCCACCATCCACGCCGGCGCCAGGTTCAGCTGCACCAGCGAAATGAACGCGGCCGACGTGAGCAGCTTGTCCGCGATCGGATCGAGCATCTGGCCGAGCCAGGTCACCTGCCGGCGGCGCCGCGCGAGATAGCCGTCGAGCCAGTCGGTCAGCGACGCCAGCGTGAAGATCGCGGCGCCCACGAGGTCCTTCGGCACGCCGGCAATTCGCCGTCCCTCGAACTCCGTGAGCAGCACGACGACCAGCAGGGGCACGAGCACGATCCGGGCAAGCGTGAGCGCGTTCGGAAGGTTCATCAGGATCGGAGAGCCCAATTCTACCACCGGCTCTCGGGGTAAGATCGGTGGTTGTCATGAAGGCGATCCTGCTGGCCGGGGGCAAGGGCACCCGGCTGCGTCCCCTGACCATTCATACCCCGAAGCCGATCGTGCCCATCTTCAATCGGGCGTTCCTCCACTACCAGATCGACTTGCTGAAGCAGGTACCCGAGGTCGACGAGATCATCCTGAGCCTCAACTATCAGCCGCGTCGGATCGAGGAGATCTTCGGCGACGGATCCGCCCTCGACATCCGCCTCCGCTACGTCGTCGAGCCGGCGCCGCTCGGCACGGCGGGCGCGGTGAAGTACGCGGGCGAGCACCTGACCGGGCCGGTGATCGTCTTCAACGGCGACGTGCTGACGCAGATCGATCTCGCCGCCGTGATCCGGCTGCACCGGGAACGGCGCGCCCGCGCCACGATCGTGCTGACGCCGGTCGAGAACCCGACGGCGTATGGCCTCGTCGAGACCGATGACGCCGGCCACGTGCGCCGCTTCCTCGAGAAGCCGCGCCCGGAGGAGGTCACGACCAACCACATCAACGCCGGCATCTACGTGCTGGAGACCGACACGTTCGACCGCATCCCGAGCGACGTCTCCTGGTCGATCGAGCGCAGCTACTTTCCGTCGCTCGTGGAACGGAGCGAGACGTTCGTGGCGTACGTCTACAACGGCTACTGGATCGACATCGGCACGCCGGACAAGTACGCGCAGGTGCACCGCGACATCATGGACGGCCGGTTCGCCGCGCCGCCGTTCCTGTCGATGCCTCCGCCGCGCGCGTCGGTGTCGCCCGACGCGCGGATCGAAGACGGCGCCACCATCGAGGGACCGTGCTTCATCGACGAGGGCGTGCTCGTCAAGGCGGGCGCGCGCGTCGGCCCCTATTCGGTCATCGGACGCCAGACGCAAATCGACGAGCGCGCGTCGGTCGAAGGCGCCATCATCTGGCCGAACTGCCGCGTCAGCGAGGACGCCGTGGTCCGCAACGCCATCCTCGGCCGGCACTGCCACGTCGGCCGCAGCGTCACGCTCGATTCCGGCGCCGTCCTGGGCGACAAGACGACGCTGACGGACTACACACGGGCGTGAGCGATGCAGGTCAATCCTGAGATTTTCAAAGCCTACGACGTCCGCGGGCTCTATCCGGGCGAGATCGACGAGGAGATCGCGCGTCTGATCGGCCGCGGCTTTGCGGCCTATCTGCAGACCGACCGCGTTGGCATCTCACGCGACATGCGCGTGTCGTCGCCGGCGCTGGCGGCGGCCTTCATCGACGGCGTGCGCGAACAGGGCACCGATGTCGTCGACTACGGAATGCTCGGCACCGACATGCTGTACTTCGCCGTCGTGCGCGACGCCCTCGGCGGCGGGGCGCAGATCACCGCGTCGCACAACCCGAAGGAGTACAACGGGGTCAAGATGGTGCGCTCGGGCGCGCAGGCGCTGAGCGCCGATGCCGGCATCGGCGACATCCGCGACACGATCCTCAGCGACCGGCTTCCCCGCCCCGCCGCCCGGCGCGGAGCGCTGTCGACGCGCGATGTCGCGGGGGAGTACATCGAGAAGGTCCTGTCGTTCATCGACCCGGCGGTGATTCGGCCGTTGTCCGTGGTACTCGACGCCGGCAGCGGCATGGCGGGGCTCGTGGCGCCGGCGCTCTTCGATCGGCTACCCTGCCAGACGACGCGGCTGTGCTTTACGATTGACGGCACCTTTCCGAACCACGAGGCGAATCCGCTCATCGAGGACAACCGCCGCGACATCACGGCGGCGGTGATCCAGCAGCGCGCGGATGCCGGCATCGCGTGGGACGGCGACGCCGACCGCTGCTTCTTCATCGACGGGAGCGGCGAGTTCGTGTCGGGCGACTTCGTCACGGCGCTGCTCGCCGAGGCGTTTCTGCTCAAGGAGCCCGGCGCGACGATCATCTACGACCTGCGCGCCAGCCATGCCGTCCGCGACATCGTGGCGCGGTACGGCGGGCGCGCGCTGCGCAACCGCGTCGGCCATGCGTTCATCAAGCGCCGGATGCGCGAAGAGGACGCCATCTTCGGCGGCGAGGTGACGGGCCACTATTACTTCCGCGACTTCTTCTATGCCGACAACGGGTTCATCCCGGCGCTGCTGATGCTGGAGCTGATGTCGCGAAAGAACCAGTCGCTCCGGGAGCTGCTGCAGCCGTTCCGGGAGCGCTACTTCATCTCAGGGGAAATCAACACCACGCTCTCGACCATGGCGGAGGTGCCGCGGACGCTTGCCGCCATCGAGGCGCGATACCGGGACGCCGCGATCGATCATACCGACGGCATTTCCGTCGACTATCCCGACTGGCACTTCAACGTGCGGCCGTCGAACACGGAGCCGCTCCTCCGGCTCAATCTCGAGGCGGCGACGCCGGAGCTGATGCGGCAGAGGCGGGACGAACTCCTGGCGCTGATCCGGGAGCCGGAGCCGGAGCCGGGAGCCGGGATCCGGGATCCGCTACAATGACAGGACGGCCGAGCGAGCGGGAGTAGTTCAGCGGTAGAACGCGAGCTTCCCAAGCTCGATGTCGCGGGTTCGATCCCCGTCTCCCGCTCCAGTTCCTGCAACAACGTGCGGCGGTTCAGTCGTGCCGGCGACGGCTGACCCACGCAGCCACAGCCAATGCCGCGATCGCCAGCAGGAGACCAGCGATGAATCGCGGGGTCTGGTACGCCAGCACAAGCGCCTGCGATCCGGCGGGAACGTTGACACCGAGTAGTCCCTGGTGATTGAACGTCTGTCCCTGGCCAGACACCACCTGCCAGAAGGCGTCGTAGTTGTAATTGACCACCACGACATCCTGGGCCTTCGAGGATACGGCGAGGGTCAGTCGGTTTGGCGACCACTCGACGAGGCCGACCGTACCGCCCTGGAGCAGGTACTGCTCGCCACGATAGCCTGCGTCGTTGACCCCGACGGGTGTCACCGCAGGTTCCAGTGGTTCGTAACAGGTGAGCGACCCCATATTTGCGCGGACGGTCTGGTACATCTGCCTGTGGGGGCCCTTCAGTTGCACAAAACTCGCGGATCTCTCGGACGTCTCGGGACGAGCGGAGCCAAGACGTCGCAGAATGGGAGGACCGACGAGAGCCATGTCAAGCGTGGCGGCGACGAGCAACGCAGTGGCGGCGGCCATGCGCCAGCCGGCGCGGGTCGACACGAGGCGCTCGATGCCGAAACCGGCGAGCATGCCCGCGGCCAGCACAGCCAACAGAAGGAAACGCGAGGGAATGCGCAGAGAGGCAAACACCGGCAGGTGATGGAGCAGGGCCCACGGCGAGTACGCCCCGCCCAGCGTGCCTCCCAGTGACAAGGCCAGTCCCACACCCAGGAGGAGGACCCAGGGCCTCGTGCGACGCCCCGCCGCGAACATTCCGTAGATCGCCAAGACGAGTGGAATTGAACCGACATATGCGCCGTACTCATGAAACCCGTACGAGTGATCATCGGGAACGAGCGTGTCCAGGTCCTGATTCGGGTCCAGCAACGCGCGCGCGACGAGCTCGAGACTCACTGTCTCGGTCGACTCTATGCGGCGCGGGTACCGCGTGAGCAGCGGCTGCATGAGCAGGAGTTTGGCGCAAGGCCCCCGCCCACGCGATACTGATGTGGGCGATGATTTCCAGGTGCAGCGCAAGTTCGGGACCGTACACCAGGTGCAGCAGGAAAAACGGCGTGAGCCAGCGGGATTGCGGATTGCCGAGCATGGGAATGCCGCCGCACACGTAGGGATTCCACAACGGAATCTGCCCGTAGTGCCGCACCGTCTCGAACTACACCCAATGGAGCGTGAGAAAGGTGCGCTCAGGACGGCGCTCCGCATCGACGAGCCCGAACTGCCGCTCGAGTCGGAGACGGTCCTCGTCGGCAACCGACGGCGCCCACCGAATGTTGACGTGCTGGTCCCGGACATCGGCGTAGACATGCAGCCCACCGGCGACCAGTGGCGGAAGCCACGCCAACGCCACCAGCAAGACGCGGATCCACATGCGCATGCAGCCTTCCTTCACTTGAACGAAAGGCCCGCCGACGCCGTGACCAGGGTCACCGGCACCGTCGAGACGCCCGCCTTCGTCCGTCCTCTCGCCTTGTGGATCCGCACGTCGAAGGAAAATGCGAGGTGCTCGGTGTTGAACCACCGGGCGCCGCCGCCGACGTTGATCGTCTGCAGCGCGGCCGTATCCCGGGTGCGCGCCACCGTCGTCGGCGCCGTGCTGCTGCTGCCCGTGGCAAATTCCGAGGTGGCCGTGCTCACTGCGATCTGTCCCACGCCTGCGCTGAGGTAACTCCAGCCGCGCGACGACCCGAAATTGAGCGAGAGCTGCGGCGTGAACATCCGGATGCGTGTCGTCACGCTCGGCAGCGTCTGGCGCGGCGGCGGCCCGCTGCCGCTCGTCGACGGCTTGGGCGGCGAGGCCTCCCCGCCGACCCGATACAGATTCACTCCGAGGCCGAGACGGGCGGGCCCGAGGTGAAACAGGTAGACATGGCCGCCGATGTCGAACCCGGCACTCCCGGTGGGAATGGAGGTCCCGGTCGGCACAGGCGGAAAGAAGCTGGCATCTTTTGGCAGCGATCCAATGGCCCCGCGGGCATCGATCACATACGGACCCGGCGGCGCGTCCGTCTGTGCAGCTGAGGGAACCGGCAGCAGGAGCCCCACGCCCAGGATCAGAATCCTGACGCCCAACGTTCAGTAGCCCTTCACGGTCCCGGCCGGCTGCTGCCCCCGCGACTCCTGCACGATCCGCACTCCGGCACTCGCGCCAATGCGCGTCGCGCCCGCCGCGACCATCGCCTCGAGCGCCTCCAGGTCGCGCACGCCGCCCGCCGCCTTCACCCCCATCTCCTCGCCGACGACGCGGCGCATGAGCGCCACGTCGTGGGCGGTCGCCCCGCCGGGGCCGAAGCCGGTGGACGTCTTCACGAAGTCCGCAGCGGCAGCCTTCGCGAGCGTGCACGCGGTGATCTTCTCTTCGTCGGACAGGAGCGCCGCCTCGATGATCACCTTGCTCACCGTGCCCGCGTCGCGGCACGGCGCGGTGACCGCCTCGATGTCGCGCTCGACGACCCGCAGGTCGCCCGACTTGAGTGCCCCGACGTTGATGACCATATCGATCTCGCGGGCGCCGTCGAAGATCGCCCGGCGCGTCTCGTAGTGCTTCGTATCGGGGGTGGTCGCCCCGAGCGGAAAGCCCACGACGGAGCACACCTTCACCTGGCTCCCCTGGAGCAGCCGTGCGCAGAGCGCCACCCACGTGGGGTTCACGCAGACGCTGGCGAATTCGTACTGCGCCGCTTCGCGGCAGAGCGTCTCGATGTCGTGCCGCGTGGCGTCGGGCTTCAGCAGCGTGTGATCGATCATCGCGGCCACGCGCCCGGCCGATCCGCCCGACGCATGCAGGCCGATCCGCTCCGCACCGGCGTCCAGAATGCCGCGCAGCCGGTCGGGGCAGCATTCATAGAGCACCGCATGGCAAGCACAGCGGGTCGGCGCGCCTCCCCGGCCGGCCGCGGCCATTTCCTCGACGACGATCCGGATGAGGCGTTCAATATCGGCGGGCTGCACCCTCCAACTCCCGAATCTTGGCGAGCCGCCGCAGGTAGCGCGGCTCGCGGATGGCCGTGGCGAAAAACGTGTCGACGATCGTGAGCGCCTCGGCCGGGGTGACGAGCGTGGCGCCGAGCGCGAGCACGTTGGCGCCGTTGTGCTCGCGGGCGTAGCGCGCCAGCGTCTGGTTCAGACACATGGCCGCCCGGATGCCGGGGATCTTGTTGGCGGCGATGGCGGAGCCAAGGCCCGCGCCGTCGATCACGATGCCCGCGTCCGCTTCGCGGCGCGCCACCTGCTGCGCCACCGCTCCAGCGATGTCCGGGTAATCGACGGGATCGGGACCGTCGGTCCCGACGTCGTGCACGGCAAGACCGCGTCCGCGCAGATGCTGGCGGATCGTGCTCTTCAGCGCCACGCCGCTGTGGTCGCTGCCGATCGCGACGACGCGAATCACGGCGGCCGGCGCGAGCGACTCGACGTCGACGTCGACGCCCTCGCGGACGACGGCGATCCGCCGGGCCTGCAGCGTGTCGTGCGCGAGCGGCGTGATGTGCCCTCCGGCCACCAAAACGATCGTGCTGCCGTAGTCAAGCGTACGGGCGTCGGCTTCGGTGATCATCTGGAAGCGTTTCATGGGGCGGGACGCTATGTTACTCTCGCGTGCGCACCCGCTCAAGGCCGTGACGACAGGGACATCGCTCAGCGTACTGATTTCCGCCGACGCCATCCAGGCGCGCGTGCGCGCGCTGGCCGAGGACATCCACCGCGATCATCCCGACGGCGTGCATCTCATCGCCGTGTTGAAGGGCGCCTTCGTCTTCCTCTCGGATCTCGCGCGCGCGATCCCGGGCCGGTGCTCGCTCGACTTCATGGCCGTCTCGAGCTACGGCACGAGCACGAAGTCGTCCGGGCAGGTTCAGCTGCTGAAGGACCTCGAGAGCACGCTCGATGGGCGCGACGTCGTGATCGTCGAGGACATCGTCGACACGGGCCTGACGCTCGCGTACATGCAGAACATCCTGCGCGCGCGCACGCCCCGCACCCTGCGGACGGCCTGCCTGCTCAGCAAGCCGTCGCGCCGGCAGGTCGACGTGAACGTCGACTACATCGGCTTCGAGATCGAGGATCGCTTCGTCGTCGGCTATGGGCTCGACTTCGCCGAGCAGTGGCGGAACTTGCCGTACATCGCGGTCCTGGACGGGCCGGAGAGCCGCGCGCGCTGACCGCGCACGCTGAAGCGTGCGCGCTACTGGACGGCGGCGCGGACCTTCGGCGCCCACGCGCGCGCCTCGGCAAGGACCGCCGCCTCGTCGAGCGACAGCACCTTCCGATCCCGCATCAGCACCCGCCCATTGACGATCGTCGTCCGCACGTCGTCGCCGCGCGTCGTATAGACGAGATGCGACACGGGGTCGTACATCGGCGTCTGACGCGCCGCGCTCATGCTGACGACGATGAGGTCGGCGCGCTTGCCCGGCTCGAGCGATCCGATCTGTGACGCGAGCCCGAGCGCGCGCGCGCCGCCGATCGTCGCCATCTCGAGCGACGCGGCCGCGCCGAGCGCCCGCGGGTCGCCCGTCCGCACCTTCTGGAGCAGCGACGCCACGCGCATCGCTTCGAACATGTCGAGATCGTTGTTGCTGGCGGCGCCGTCGGTGCCGAGGCCGATCGGGACGCCGGCCCGCACGTAGTCGGTCACCGGTGCGGTGCCGCTCGCCAGTTTCATGTTGCTCTCCGGATTGTGCGACACGCCGACGCCGCGCCTGCGCAGCAGCGCGATGTCGGGCTCTGACACCCAGACGCCGTGGGCCGCCAGCACCCCTGCCCCGAGAAAGCCGAGACGGTCCAGATAGGCGACAGGCGTCGCCGTGAACCTCTCCTGAGCGGCTTTCAGCTCGTCGGCGGTTTCGGCCAGATGAATGAGCGTGGGGACGCCGTGCCGACGCGAGAGATCCCGTGCCGCGGTCAGCGTCTGCGCGTCGAGCGTGTAGACGGCGTGCGGCGCCACCGCCGGAATGATGAGCGGGTCACCCTTGAATTCCTCGATAAACGCCTCGGCGCGCGCCAGCGCTTCCGCCGGCGTCTTCGCGTCCGCCACCGGAAACTGGATGATGGTCTGGCCGAGCACCCCCCGCAGCCCTGCCGCCTTCGTCGTCCGTGCGATTTCCTCCTCGAAGTAATACATGTCCGCGTATGTGGTCGTGCCGGACTGAATCATCTCGAGCACCGCCAGGCGGGTGCCGGCGCGCACGAACTCCGGCGACACGGTCTTCGCCTCCGCCGGGAAGATGTACTTCGTCAGCCACTCCATCAGCGCGAGATCGTCCGCCAGGCCCCGGTACAGCGCCATCGGCGCATGCGTGTGCGTGTTCACGAGACCCGGAAGCACGACGTGTCCAGCCGCGTCGATCGTCTCGGTCCCTCGAAACTGACGCGCAATCGCCTCCGCGCCGTCGACCGCAATGATGTCGGGGCCGTCAACGGCGACGCCGCCGTCGGCTATCACCCGCCGGCTGCCGTCCATCGTGACGACGGTGCCGCCAATGACGACGAGCGACACCTGGCGCTGCCCCGTCTGCGTCGACACCACCACCAGCGCGACGAGGCCGACGAGCAGCGCGGCGACGATGACGAGCGTGCTCTTCATTGCGATCCTCCGCACTATCATAGAGGCAGTGCCGCTGCACATCGTCGAGCATCCGCTCGTCCACGACGCGTTGATGGAGCTGCGCGACGTGCGGACCGCGCCGCCGGCGTTCCGCCGGGCCGCCAATCGCATCAGCGTGCTGCTGGCCGTCGAGGCACTGCGCGACGTGCCGATGGAGGCCGCGCGGGTGACGACCCCGCTCGGGCCGGCGAGCGGGCGCGTCGTGCAGGGGGACGTCGTGGTCGTGCCGGTCCTTCGCGCCGGCCTCGGCATGCTCGACGCCGTACTCGAGCTGCTGCCGGCGGCGCGTGTCGGTCATATCGGCCTGCAGAGGGACGAGGCGACCGCGATCGCGTCGAAGTACTACTCGAAGCTGCCGCCGAATGTCGGCGAGAGCTACGTGCTGATGATCGATCCGATGCTCGCGACCGGCGGAAGCGCCGTCGCGGCCATCGATTTGCTGAAGCAGGCGGGCGCGCGCCTGATCCGCATGATCTGCATCGTGGCGGCGCCCGAAGGGGTCGCGCTGGTCGAGCGGCATCACGCGGACGTCCACGTGTACACGCCCGTGGTGGATCGCCACCTCAACGCCCAGAAGTACATCGTGCCCGGCCTCGGCGACTTCGGCGATCGGCTGTACGGCACCGAGTAGCCAGGGACGGCCGGAGACCCCGTGTTAGACTGAGCGTTGCCCCGGACGCGTAGCTCAGTTGGTTAGAGCGCGCGCCTCACACGCGCGAGGTCACTGGTTCGAGTCCAGTCGCGTCCACCACCCTTCGCTCGCCGGCTTCATTTCACGCGCCCAGCGTCTCGCGGGTCGTACACAAAAGGGGCAGCCCCGAAGGACTGCCCCTTTTTGCCTCGCAGCATTGGCGCCACTGCGCCGCCTACGAGGTCTTCTTGAGCTGGGCGACGAGCGCTTCCAGTATTTTCACATACTCGCCTTCGGTCGTCTGGAACGCCTTCATGTACTCCTGCTCCGACAGCTTGGCTTTGCGCCAGTCGCCGTCGAACGCATAGCTGCGCCCGCCCACGTCAGCCGTATCGAACTGGTTCTCGCGCCGCCGGGCATACAGGCCGTTGGCGCCGAGATCCGCGATGAGAACTTTCGAGGCCGGCACCGACGCACTGTTCAGATCGATGTACACGTCGCGGTAATTCCGCTTCGCGAGCTGCTCGTCCATCCGCTCGGGCACGATGTAGCGCGCCTTGACGACGAGCAGCTGGCTGCCGGCGAAGTACAGCGCGCCGACGTATTCGTCGCCCTGCAGCTTCGCGGCAATGCTGTCGAGTTTCATCGAGTCGAGGAGCTTGACGAGCTCTCCGGCCATGCCCGCGGATTTGGAGTCCTGCGCGCCGGCGAGCACGGGAACGAGCAGCAGGACGCACGCACAGACGCCGCACCGCACGCCACGCAGACGATCATCCATGGTGTCCCCCTGATTGTGAGATATGGCGTCTTGTATCACCCGGGGACGGGGGCGTCAATCGGCGATTACCCGATGAAGAGCGGACCTTCCTCGTCGGCGGCGGGGCGCGTCCCCTTCTGCGGGCCGCGGAAAATCGCCAGAATGGCCTTGAAGAACGACGTGGCCCGCGCGGCGTCGGCGGTGAGCGCCTGCAGGCTCGCCACGATTGGACGGATGTCCTGCTCGACGCGATCGGCAAACCGGTCGACGCGCCGCGCGAAGCGCACGGCGACGACGACGGCCGCCACCTGGATGGCGGCCATCACCAGGACCGCCCCGGCGATCACGCCGAGAAACACATCCGACATCAGAAGAGGCTCACTCTCACGTTGAGGAATTTGCGCGGGTCGGCGCGGATGTCGCGTACGAGCTGCCGCAGCTCCAGGACCGCGCCGTTCATGTTCTCATACAACTGCCGATCGCGCAGCAGCTGCCCGGCCGTGCCCTGCCCTTCCTGCAACCCCGTCATCACCTTGTCGAGCCGCTCGGACATCGACGCGAGCCGATCGTAGAGCTCCCGATCGGTCAGGAGCTTGCCGGCCGTCCCTTCGCCGCGGTTGATGCGTCCGGTGATCGCATCCAGATTGGCCCCGGTCGACGACAGCGAGCGCGCGAACGCGTCGTCGGTCAGGAACTTCCCGAGCGTGCCCTCGCCCGCGCGGATGCGGGCGGTGACGATCTCGAAGTTCTTGAGCGAAGCTTCGAGCGCATTGGCCGCCGTCGGATCGTTGATGAGCTGCGGGAGCGTCCCCCGGCCACGGTTCACGCTGGTCACCACGTCTTCGGCCGACTTCACGAGCGCCGCCATCTCCTTGTAGAGCGCCTCGTCTGTGAACAGCCGGCCGACGGTCCCCTTGCCGAGACGGATCTCCTGAATCAGGAATGTCAGTTCCTGAATGCCCCGGGTCGCCTGGCTCGTCACGTCGGTCAGCGATCCCGTCGACGGGCGCGTCGGTACGTACCCCCATTCCGGGATCGGCGTGCCGGCGGTCGAGGGCGTGATGTCGATCGCGCTTTCGCCAAGGAGCGACACCGAGCCGAGCGCGGCCGACGAGCGGGTCGTGACACGCGGGCGCATCCGCTCGGTCAGCTCGAAGGTGACCTCGACGCGGTCGCCGTTGAAATCGATGGCGGTGACCGACCCGGCTTCGACGCCGGCCACACGTACGGGCGACCCCTCGTTGAGCCCCGCGATGTTGTCGAAGACCGCCTTGAGCGAGTACCGCTCCCAGCTGAATCCGGCTTCGCCGGTCAGCAGGAAGATCAGCATCGCCGCGAGCGCCAGGGCGACGACCGAGACGATCCCGATCTTGAGTTCGGCCCAGGCGAGCGAACGCGTGCGTGGCATGACGTGTGGCCCTCTACGACAGGAAGGAGCGGATGTACGGATCCCGCGAGGCGCGCAGCTCCGCGGCGTTGCCTTCGAAGTGAATGCCGCCGTCCTTCAGCATGATGAACTCCGCCTCTTTCGCCTTCGCGGCATCGGCCTCGACGACTCGGATCTCCCCCTCGTCACGGACGGCCTCATGGGTGGCGATGCGGAACGCGTCGCGCAGCTGATGCGTCACCACGATTGAGCTGATCTCCTCCAGATCCCGGAGCTTGATGATCTCATTGTCGACCGTGTCGGCGGTAATGGGATCCAGCCCGGTTGTGGCTTCGTCGTACAGCAGGATGCGCGGCTTGTACGCCATCGCGCGCGCGATGGCGACGCGGCGCCGCTGGCCACCCGACAGCTCCGACGGCATCCGATCCGAGAACTCGCCAAGCCCGATGAACCCCAGCACTTCGGCGACCCGCGCCCATATCTGCTCCTCGGGCATCCCCTCTTCCAGCAGCTTGTAGCCGACGTTTTCGGCGACCGTCAGCGAGTCGAACAGCGCGCCCTCCTGGAAGACCATGCCAAGGTCCGCGCGCACTTTCATCAGGCCCGCCTCCGGCAGCCGATCGATCCGCTCGCCGTTCACCCAGATGATCCCCTCGTCTGGCGTGAGCAGCCCCAGGATCAGCTTCAGGATCGTCGACTTCCCGGAGCCGCTGGCGCCGAGGAAAATTTTCGTATGCCCTTTCATCAGCGTGAAGCTGATCTCACGCAGCACGACATTCTCGTCGAAGGCGAGCGAGACGCGGTCGAAGACCACGATGGGCGAGCCCGGCCCGAGCGCCTCCTCGAGCGCCGGCGACCGCTGGGTGGCAAACGTCATCACGCTAGTACAGCAGCTGCATGAGCACCGGCGTCAGGAAGAAATCGACGGCAATCACCAGCACGGACGCGGCGACCACCGAATTGGTCGTCGCCCGGCCGACGCCCTGCGTCCCTCCGCGCGTGCGCAGCCCGACGTGACACCCGATCGTGCCGATCACGAGGCCCAGCACGAACGGCTTGACGATCCCTTGCCATGCGTCACCTAGATACAACCCCTGCTGCACCTGCGTCCAGTAGGTGCTCGACCCGACGCCCAGGCTCGTGACCGAGATGATCCATCCGGCCGTCAGTGCGAACGCGTCGGCGATGACGGTCAGGACCGGCGCCATCAGCGTCGTCGCCAGCACGCGCGGCACCACGAGCTTGCGCACGGGGTCGGTGCCGAGCGCGCGCAGCGCGTTGATCTGATCCGTGACGGTCATCGACCCGAGCTCGGCGGCGATCCCGGAACCGACCCGCCCGGCGAGCATCAGCGCCGTCAGCACCGGACCGAGCTCGCGGATCATCGACGCGCTCACGAGCTGACCCACCAGCGTCCGCGCGCCGAATCGGTCGAGCGTCTGCCCCGTCTGCAGCGCCAGCGCCGCCCCGGTGAAAAAGCCGGTCAGCGAGACGACGGTGAGCGAGCCGATCCCGATGGCGTCGAACTGCTGCACGGCCTCGCGCCGGTAGAACGGAGGGGTGACGACGGCGCGCGCGATCGCGCCGAGCAGGCGGACGTAGTCCTGGATCTCGAGGAGCGCGGCCTTGACCCAGCGTTCGGTGTGGCTCAGCACGCGTTACCGCCCGGCGGAGAGGCCCAGCTCGCGGCTGCGGAGCGTCTTGAGCGTGTCGCGAATCGACGCGGCGCGCTCGAAGTCGAGGTTCGCGGCGGCAGCCTTCATCTCCCGTTCGAGGCGGGCGATCTCGGCGTCGAGCTCGGCCTGCGTGCGGAACGTCTGTCGATCGCCTCCGACCTCTGGGGCGCTCACGTAGTCGCGCTCGTACACGCTCGACATCACGTCGTCGATCTGCCGGACGACGGACTCCGGCGTGATGCCGTGCTCGGCGTTGTAGGCCGCCTGGAGCGCGCGGCGCCGCTCGGTCTCTCCAATCGCCGTCTTCATCGAGGCCGTGATCCTCTCCGCGTACATGATGACGTTCCCATTGACGTTGCGCGCGGCGCGCCCCGACGTCTGGATGAGCGACCCTCCGGAGCGGAGGAACCCCTCCTTGTCGGCATCCAGAATCGCCACGAGCGACACCTCGGGCAGGTCGAGCCCCTCCCGCAGCAGGTTGATGCCGACGAGCACGTCGAACGCGCCCCGGCGCAGGTCGCGCAGAATCTCCACCCGCTCGAGCGTGTCGATATCCGAATGCAGGTAGCGCACCCGGACGCCGAGCTCCTGATAGTACGTCGTCAGGTCCTCCGCCATGCGCTTGGTCAGCGTCGTCACGAGCACGCGCTCGTGCTTGGCCGCGCGGTCGCGAATCTCGGTGAGCAGGTCGTCCACCTGCCCGCGCACGGGCCGGACCTGGATCGGCGGGTCCATCAGCCCGGTCGGCCGGATGACCTGCTCCACGACGACGCCGCCGGCCTTGGCCAGCTCGTACGGGCCGGGGGTCGCCGACACGAACACGACCTGCCTGGCCCGCGCCTCCCATTCCGCGAAGTTGAGCGGCCGGTTGTCGAGCGCCGACGGCAGCCGGAAGCCGTAGGCGACGAGCACCTCCTTGCGCGAGCGGTCGCCGTGATACATCCCGCGGATCTGCGGCACCGTCTGGTGGCTCTCGTCCACGATGACGATCGCATCGTCGGGCAGGTAGTCGAGCAGCGTCGGCGGCGGCGCGCCTGGGGCGCGCCCCGTCAGATGCCGCGCGTAGTTCTCGATCCCGTGGCAGTAGCCGATCTCGCGGATCATCTCGAGGTCGAACATCGTGCGCTGGTGCAGCCGCTGCGCCTCGAGCAGCTTCCCGTCCGACTCGAGCTGGCTCCGGCATTCCTCCAGCTCGCTCTTGATCGCCTCCACCGCTCTTTTCGTGCGGTCGCGCGACGTGACGAAGTGCGACTTCGGGTACACCGCCACTTTCTCGACGCGGCGAATCACCTTCCCGGTCAGCGGATCGAACCAGGCGAGCTCGTCGACCTCGTCGCCGAAGAGCCCGATCCGGAGGGCGTGCTCCTCGTACGAGGGGACGACCTCCACGATGTCGCCACGGACGCGGAACGTGCCGCGGCCGAACTCGGTGTCGTTGCGTTCGTACTGGATTTCGACGAGCTTGCGCAGAATCTGGTCTCGATCGAC
>CAZGLC010000005.1:0-48075 GCA_964526235.1 uncultured Bifidobacteriaceae bacterium | reverse complement strand
GCCTCGATCTCCTTGCCGGCCGACGGCTTGATGAGCAGTCTATAGCTTGCCACGACGCCGGAGGTCCTTCACGACAGCCTCGAAATCAAGGTTTGGTTCCTTGGCTCTGTCACGAAATGCGGCGAGATCGTCGGCGTCCTCTGCGAGGCTTTGCCGGAGCGCGGCGTTCACCAGATCGGAGACAGACTTCTCAATCTCTACTGCCTTCATCCGGACAGCTCGATGGAGCTCGGCGTCGAGGTAGATGGTTGCCCGCTTGGTCAAGCTCATAGGGGCAACATAGCGTTATAACGTCAGAACGTCAACCGGGCCTGTCGGTGACTGATCTGAGCGGCCGCTGGTGAACGCGAAGCGTTAGACGGCAGCACAAAGTGGCAACAGGGCGCGTCTCTACGATCAAGAAGTACACGTGTCCGTTCTGCGGTTCACCGCTCTCTAAAGCGAAGTTCGACTCCGTTGCTCGCCAGCACGAGAGCCTGCACGTGGCGCTTGCGAAAGCGGAGGCAGAAGCCAAGCGGTTCCGGAATCTTCGTTCACAGTCTGAAAGGCAGCTTCGAGAGCAGGCGCGTAAGCATCGGCAGGATGTCCAGAGAGTTCGTGTGGCAGCCTCGGCAACAGCCACAGCGAAGGCGAGGAAGACGCTAGGCCGCGAGCTTCGCTCCAAGGACAGGCAACTTCACATCGAGCAATCACGCCGTGCCTCTTACGAGCGTCGAATTGCCTCGTTCGCAACAAAATCTCGAGACCAGGCTGAGGAAATTCGGCGCCTCAAGGAACAGATCGAAAAGGGCATTACGCCGCAGATCGAAGGGCTTCTCGAGGAGAAGAACCTTCTGAAGCACCTCAAGACTGTCTTTCCAACTGATCGCTATGAACACACGGGTAAGGGTGGCGACATTGTTCATACCGTCATCCATGGAGGCACCGCCGTCGGCGTTATCGTTTACGAATGCAAGAGAGTCAAGGTATTTCAGCGAGCCTACGTCGTGCAGACTGCGCAGGCTCGCAGGAAACGCGAAGCCGACTATGCGATCTTGGTGACGAACGTTCTTCCGAGCAAGCGAGCCTTTTTCTACGTTGAACGCGACGTCATTATTCTCAGCCCCACTGGCCTTGTGCCGGTGGTTCATACCGCCAGGCAGAGTCTCATTAGCCTTCATCGGCTGCGTGCCTCTCAATCTGATCGGCAGCGAGCCGTTCGCGCGGTGTACGACTACCTCTCAGGCCGAGACTACCGAGACCGCATCAACGACATCGGGGCAGAGATGGAGGATCTAAAGAAAGAAGTCGCCGATGAGGTGCGGTTTCACAAAAAGAACTGGACCAGACGGTACCGGATCTACAACGCAGTCTTCGGAGATGTTGCTGCGATCGACCAGCGCCTACGTACGCTCCTAGCGAGCGGCAACAAGTCGGCACCTCGACAGTTACCTCGACGAACGGAGGTACCAGCGTTTCCAAAGAGTCCTGATCTCACCGGACGCTAGCCGAAGGGCCGCGGACAACATATGCTGCCGTCTAATGATTAACATCGCATGCACCAGACGGCGCGCCGATCAGGAACGACCGCCGGCTTCTACCTGACCGCCGCCGTCGCGCCCTGGACGCTGATCCTGTTCTTCTGAGCGGGATCTATACTTGCGCTGATGCGCCGCCGCGACCCGCTTGACTATGTGTCCGGCGAGCTGCAGGCGCTGCGCGACGAGGGTCTCTACCGCCGCCTCCGCGTCCTCGACGGGGAACAGACGGCGCACACCTCGATCGATCGCCGCGACGTCGTCAATCTGTCGTCCAACAACTATCTCGGCCTCACCACCCATTCGAGGCTCCGCGACGCCGCGATCGAGGCGACGCGCCGGCTCGGCGTCGGATCCGGATCGGTCCGCACCATCGCCGGGACGATGGAGATCCACATGGAGCTCGAGCGGCGGCTGGCGGCCTTCAAGCGGACCGAGGCCGCGGTCGTCTTTCAAAGCGGATTCGCCGCGAATGCGGGAACGGTCGCGTCGCTCCTCGGCCGCGACGACGTGATCGTCTCGGATGAGCTGAACCACGCGAGCATCATCGACGGCGCGCGGCTCAGCCGCGCGACGATCAAGGTGTTTCCGCATCGCGACGCCGCGGCCGCGCGCGAGATCGTCGCCGCGCTGCCGCGCGGGCACCGCACGCTCATCATCACCGACGGCGTCTTCAGCATGGACGGCGACCTCGGCGCGCTGCCCGCCCTGTGCGAGGTGGCCGAGGAATTCGGCTGCATCATGATGGTCGACGACGCGCATGCGAGCGGCGTGTTCGGGACGAGCGGCCGCGGGACCGTGGATCACTTCGGCATGCACGGCCGTGTCGATGTGCAGGTCGGCACGCTGTCGAAGGCCCTTGGCGCGCTCGGCGGGTACGTGGCCGGGTCGCGCGCCCTCATCGACTTCCTGTGTCACCGCGCGCGGCCGTTTCTCTTTTCGACGTCCCACCCGCCGGCGGTGGCCGCCTCCTGCCTGGCGGCGCTCGACGTCCTCGAGTCCGAACCGCAGCTCATCGCGCGCCTGTGGGAGAACACCCGCTTCTTCAAGGCCGGGCTGGCGGCGCTCGGCTTCGACACCGGCGCGAGCGACAGTCCGATCACGCCGGTCATCGTGGGCGACGCCGCGCTCGCCATGCGGCTGTCGGACCGTCTCTTCGAGAAAGGTGTGTTCGCGCAGGGCATCGGCTTTCCGACGGTGCCCCACGGCAAGGCGCGCGTCCGCACGATCGTCACCGCCACACACACGCGGGACGAGCTCCAGTTCGCCCTCGACTCCTTCAAGGCGGTCGGCACCGAGCTGGGGATCTTGGGATAGCATCAGTCCGGAGCCTGATGGGTTGCCGCCTGGCCGTTCTGCTCGTCTGCGCGGTTGCCTGGACGGGTTCCAGTGCCGCCCAGACCACGCCCGCGACTCCCCCGCCCGCGCCGGTGCCCGCCCCAGACGGCGTCGAGCTGCTGCTCCATCGCTTCGAGGCGCTGCTCGGGGCCGGCCGCGAGGCCGACTTCCCGTCGCTCGTCTCCACCACGTACCCCGCTGAGGACGTCGCAGGGTTTGCGCAGATCCTCTTCGTGCCCGACGTGCGCCGGGCGCTCGTCGTCGAGCGCGACCGCGCCCCGCTCGGCGGCGCGCTGCCGGGCGACGGCTACCGCATCGTCGTCGAGCTGTTCCTCGAAAGCCCCGAACGCGCCCGCATCATCACGGTGATGCTCGACGTGCGCCGGCCGGCGGGCGGCGCGCCAGAGAGCTGGCGCATTACGGCGGGGCAGACGGCCACGACGATCGACGGACTGTTTCGTCTGCGCGTGAACGTCGCGAAACAGTTCACCGCGCGGAACCTGACGATTGCGGCGGAAGACCTGCTGCTGACGCTCACGGACGGTTCGGTCTTCCTCGTCGAGTCCGAGGCGGGCGTCACGGGGCTCATTCTCCTTGGCAATGGCGTGATGCGGTTCGCGCCCGGGCCCGAGACCGAGCGCGGGCAGATGCGGATCTTCGCGGGCGCCGACACGCTGGCGGCGCCGTTCGACACGGCGTTCGTCCGGCTGAATCCGGTCGACTACGACGAGCGCGTCAGCGCGGGCAGCCTCACACCGGCGCCGGTCAACCCGCGCGACCTGCGGCGCGCGCAGGAGGTGCTCGCGCGCGAAGGCCCGAAATCGTTCAGCCTCGATCTGCAGGAGCTGAGCGCGGACATCTGGTTCCTGCTGCCCTCGATCGGCGACTTTCTCGCGGAGGTGCGCACCCGCCGCCACGGCGCGCTCACCTACTCGCGCGTGGGGACGCAGTCGGAAGACATCACGCTGATCGATCGCGGGCGGCGCCGCACGATTGCGCTCTACCCGTCGGCGCAGCGCCGGGCGGTGCGAGGGCTGTCGTTCAACGAGGACGAGCAGCGCGAGTACGACGTGATCGACTACGACATCGAGGCGAACATCCACCCGCAGACCGAGTTCCTCGAGGGCCGGGCGCGCCTGCGCCTCCGGATGCGGAACGGCGGCACCTCCGCGCTCACGCTCCGGCTCGCCAACGACCTGGCCATCCGCGGGGTGGTCAGCCCCGACTACGGCCGGCTGCTGCACCTGCGCGTCCGCGAGCAAAACAGCGTCATCATCAACTTCCCGGCGGCGCTCCCGCGCGACAGCGACATCGTCCTGCTCGTGTCGTACGCGGGCCAGGTGACGCCGCAGAACGTGGAAGACGAGTCGCTGCAGGGCGAAGGGCGGCAGGACGAGACGCTCGTCATTCCGGCGGAACCGAATTTCCTCCTGAGCAGCCGGTCGTACTGGTATCCGCAGAACCCGATTCCCGACTACGCCACGGCGACGATCCGGATCAGCGTGCCCGACGGCTACGGCTGCATCGCCAGCGGCCAGCGGCGCACGGACGACGAGATCACGCTGCGCGACCTGCTGACAATTGCCGACGGGCCGTCACACGTCTTCAGCGCGCGCGATCCGCTGCGCTATTTCGCGGTTCTCATCAGCCGCTTCGTGCGGGCCGCCGAGACGACCGTCAAGCTCGCGCCGGGTCAGGGCGACCCGACCGACGGCGCCGGCATCAGCGTGGCGATCGACGCCAACCCGCGCCAGCAGGGGCGCGGCAAGGCGCTCATCGACGACGTCGAGGCGATCATGCGGTTCTATGCTGGCGTGATCGGGGAGGCGCCGTACTCGTCGATGACCATCGCCCTCGTGGAGGACCAGCTGCCCGGCGGCCACAGCCCCGGGTACTTCGCCGTGCTCAACAACCCGCTGCCCGCCTCGCGGCTCACATGGCGGAACGATCCGGCGGCCTTCGCGAGTTTCCCCGAGTTCTTTCTCGCCCACGAAATCGCGCATCAATGGTGGGGGCAGGCCGTCGGCTGGCGCAACTACCACGAGCAGTGGCTGAGCGAGGGGTTCGCGCAGTACTTCGCCGCGCTGTACGCGCGGAACGCGCGGGGCGAGCGCGTGTTCGTCGACATGCTGCGGCAGTTCCGCCGGTGGGCGGTGGCCGAGTCGGACGCGGGGCCGATCTCGCTCGGCTCGCGCCTCGGGCACCTCCGGGGCCAGCCGCGCGTCTTCCGCGCGCTCGTCTACAACAAGAGCGCGGCCGTCCTGCACATGCTGCGGCGTCTCGTCGGCGACGAACACTTCTTCAGGGCGCTGCGCCGCTTCTATGCGACGCAGAAGTTCCGCAAGGCGTCAACCGACGACCTGCGTGCGGCGTTCGAGGAGGTGTCGGGCCGATCGCTCGAGCGCTTCTTCGACCGCTGGATCTACGGCGCCGCGCTGCCGACCCTGCGGTACAGCAGCTCGTTCGGCGGCGGCACGGCCACGGTGCGCTTCGAGCAGGTCGGCAGCACGCTGTTCGACGTGCCGGTCACCGTGACGATTCTCTACGCGGACGGACGGACGCAGGACGAGGTGGTCGCGGTCACGGATCAGCGCGTGGAGCGGACGATCGCCACCGATCGTCCCGTCAAGCAGGTGCAGGTCAACCGCGACTACGCCGCCGTGGCGATTTTCGAGCGCTCGCCGTAGCGGGGTCTCCGACGCGCGGACTGTGCGCGTTGGGGTGCCCTTGATATGATCGTTCCGATATGGACACGGTCACGCTGACCATCGACAGTCGGTCGGTCACGGTCGCCAAGGGCACAACGGTTCTGCAGGCCGCCATCGAAGCGGGCATCTCGGTTCCCTACTACTGCTATCACCCCGGCCTCAGCATCGACGGCTCGTGCCGCGTGTGCGTGGTGAAGATCGAGAAGATGCCGAAGCTCCAGACGTCGTGCTCGACGATCTGCACCGACGGCATGGTCGTCTCCACGCGCGAGCCCGAGGTGGTCGAGGCGCGCGCGGGCGTCTTCGAGTTCCTGCTCATCAACCATCCGCTCGACTGCCCCGTGTGCGACAAGGGGGGCGAGTGCCCGCTTCAGGATTTCTCGTACACGTTCGGCCCCGCCGAGAGCCGGATGGACTTCCCGCGCCGCGTGTTCGACGGCGAGGGCGTCAGGGGCGACGTCGATTTCGGGCCCACCCTGATGCTGAACCGCCAGCGCTGCATCCTCTGCACGCGCTGCGTCCGCTTCATGAAGGAGATCGACGGCGACGCCCAGATCGGGATCGTGGATCGCGGCTACGGCAGCGGAATCGCCACGTTCGAGGAGCGCGGCGTGCATTCGCTCCTGTCGGGCAACCTGATGGATGTCTGCCCCGTCGGGGCCATTCTGACGAAGGACTACCGCTTCAAGAGCCGGCCGTGGGACAACCCGGGGGTCGTCGACACCATCTGCACGCTCTGCTCGAAGGGGTGCAATACGAGCGCGTGGCTGAAGGGCAAGCCGGAATGGGCGCGCGGGTCGCGCCTCATTCGAATGACGCCGCGCTACAACCCCGACGTCAACGGCTACTGGATGTGCGACATCGGCCGCTTCACCTATCACTGGATCGAGGGCGAGACGCGCCTGCGGCGGCCGATGCTGCGGCGCCCCTCGGCACGCTCGGGGCAGGAGGCTCCGCTCGAGGCGGCCGCCTGGCACGACCTGCAGCCGCGGCTCCGCGATCGATTGCAGGAAGCCGCATCAGCTAATACGGCGGGCGTCCACTTTCTCGTCTCCGCGCATGCCTCCACCGAGGAGCTCTTCGTCCTCAAGGAGATGCTGCAGGGCCTGCGTGGCCCCGATGCGCTGAAGGCGGTCACCATCGCCTGGACGCGCAGCGAGAAGCGGCAGCCGGCGGGCACGCAGTTCAAAGTGCCGACGACCGACGCGCCCAACGTCAACGGCGCGCGAGATTTGGGGTACCACGTCATCGGCGGCAATGACGGCGCGGGGGACCTGAGCGAGCTGCGGCGAGCCGTGGACGCAGGACGCGTAACGGCTGTCTACGTGATCGCGCCCGGGCCCGAGGGGTCACTCGGCGATGTGGACTGGCTCGCGGCGGCGCGACGGCAGGGCACCCTGCCGCTCCTCGTCGTCCAGGGAGTGGTCGCGAGCGCGTTGACGGACGCCGCCGACTTCGTCCTGCCCGGCGCGGCGTGGGTCGAGAAGGACGCGATCTATACCAACGATCACGGGCGCGTGCAGGCGGCCTCCCGCGCGATTGCGCCGCCCGGTGAGGCGCTCGAAGACTGGCAGATTCTCGTGACCGTCGCTCGCACGCTCGGGCTCACGATGCCCTACGAGTCGTCTAACGACGTCCGGCGGGCGCTGGCCGCCGCGATGCCCGGCACGCCGTACGCCGACGCCGAGCGGCTGCTCTTCACGCGGCCGGTGCCGGCGCGCAACTGGCTGCAGGCGTCGAACCCGTCAGAGCGCTGGAAGTGGGACTTCCTGTACCAGGACCTGCCGCCCGTGAAGGGCCATTCGGTGCAGATGGAGGGCGTACCGCTCCAGGGCGCCTATCCGATGATTCCGCTCAAACCAGTCGAGTAGTATTGAACCAATGGCGGAGAACGTCACCCTGCTGGCCGCGTTCGGTGCGGGCATCCTGTCGTTCATCTCGCCGTGCGTCCTGCCGCTGATTCCCGGCTATCTCTCGTACATTTCGGGACTGTCGCTCGACGAAATGCGGGGGACGCCAATGGCCGGCGCGACCGGTGCGAGCGGGACGGCCGTCGCGGTCGCGGTTCCGGCGGCGGTGCGCCGGCAGATCGTCCTGGCCTCGCTCGCGTTCATCCTTGGGTTCACGATCGTCTTCGTCGCGCTCGGGGCGTCGGCGAGCGCCATCGGCCAGTACGTGATGGCGCGGCTCAACATCCTCGGCAAGATTGCGGGCGCCGTCGTGATCCTGTTCGGCCTGCACACGATGGGCGTGCTGCGGATCGAGTGGCTCTACCAGGAAAAGCGGGTGCAGTCACGCCAGCGCCCCGAGGGGTTCCTTGGCGCCGCGCTTGTCGGGATGGCGTTCGCGTTCGGCTGGACGCCGTGCCTCGGGCCGATCCTGGCGGGCATCCTCGCCGTAGCCGCGACGCAGGACACCGTCAGCCAGGGCGTGCAGCTGCTCTCGGCGTATTCGATTGGTCTTGGCGTCCCCTTCTTCGCGGCGGCGCTGGCCATCAACCGCTTCTTCGCGGCCTTCGCGCGCATCCGCCGCCACTACCACAAGATCGAAGTCGTCTCGGGCGCCCTGCTCGTCGTGATCGGCCTGCTCATCTTCACCGACCGTTTCACGATCATCGCGCAGTGGCTCACGCCGTACCTGCCGGTGTATTAACCCACAGCTCACATTCGAAATCCGAGGTTGCTGCGGTCGCCGTGAGAAGCGGCCAGCGATGCGAGCACCGTCTTCACGGCGCGCGCTACAATGCCGCTGTGGTCACCCGAGCGATTCGCGAACTGGCGAACCGAGAGTGGGATGTGGCGCGCGAGAGCAAGGACACGTATTGGGGAGAGCGGATCGCGCGTCTCGGCCCGCTCGAGGGGTTGCGTATCGCCGAGGAGCCGCGCCGGCAGGTACTCGCGCTAGCGTTCGGCTCTGCCGTCGTTTACCGAGAGTTAACACCCGGGAGACGCTTCAGAAATCTGTGCGTCGTACACGTAACGGTATGCACAGATCCCTTTTGGCCATCGTGGTCCTGATGACGTGCGCGTGGCCCGGCGCGGCGCAGACGCCGTCGACGCCCGCGGCGGCGCAGACCTCGACCGGAGCGGACACACCTTCGATCTACGACAAGGTCTGGCAGCGGTTCACCATCTACGACAACCGCTCGAACCGCGTCGTGCAGCGGGTACAACTGAGCGGCCGGTTCCAGCACGAATTCGCGACGCTGGGCGCCGATCAGGGCGACCACGACGAGTGGAACACCCGCCGGTTCCGGATCGGGCCGCGGGCAACCCTGTTCCGCACCTTCACCGTGTCCGCCGAGGCGGAGTTGAATCCACAGGAGATCGATCCGCTCTACCTTCGCCTCACCGACGTGTACGTGCAGTGGAGCCGCAACCCACGCGTGACCGTCACCGTGGGCAAGCAGGGCATGCCGTTCACGATGGACGGCGCCACCTCGTCCAAGGAGCTGCTGACAATCGACCGCAGCAATCTGGCGAACAACATCTGGTTCCCGCAAGAGTACCTGCCCGGCGGGAGCATCTCGGGCCGTGCGGCGCCCTGGAACTACCGCGTCGGCGTGTATTCGGCCGGAGAGGCGACCAAGGAATTCGGAAAGTTCGACGGCAGCGTCGCGACGCTGGCCGTGGTCGGCTACGACTTCGCGAAGGCGCTCGGCATGAAGGAAGCGCTGCTCTCGACCAATTACGTGCATCAGAGTCCGGATCGCGACAATACGTTCACGCGGCCCCTCGAGCATACGTTGTCGATCAACCTGAAGCTCGAGGCGACGCGGTGGGGCCTGCGCACCGACGTGTCGGCAGCGGACGGCTATCTGGGGCAGCCCGACCTGTGGGCGCTCACCGCGATGCCGTATTACAACGCGACCGACAAGCTGCAGTTCATCACGCGCTACACGCTCATCGACAGCGACGCTCCGAACGGCATCCTTCTGGCGACGTACGAGAATCGGCTCGTGCGAGGGCGCGGCGACCGGTACAACGAGCTGTATCTGGGCGCGAACTACTTCCTCTACGGACACAAGCTGAAGCTGCAGAGCGGCGTCCAGATCGCCGACATGCGCGACGAGCCCAACGACGGCGGGGCCTACTCGGGCATGTCCTGGACGACGGGCCTGCGCATCGGCTGGCCCTGATACCGGTCGGGCTAGAGCGGGACACCACGTACGCAGGGATACATAAGCGCGCCTTGTGTGCGCTCGTCACGGCTTGTCAGATCCCCGCGTACCATTCATAGCCGTCGTCCTCCCACGTGCCGCCTCGGCCGCGGCCGATGTGATCGAATCGATCGACCACTTCGATGCGAGTCACGAACTTTGCCATCTTGTAGCCAAGCTGCCGTTCGACGCGCAGGCGCAACGGGGCACCATGGGCAACCGGCAACGGCATACCACCCATCTCGTGGGCGAGGATCGTCTGCGGATGGTAGGCGTCGATCAGGTCGATGCTCTCGTAGAACGGATTGGCGCCGTCGACATAGCGCGGCAGTTCGTCGGCGCAGTGAAAGACGATGAAGCGGGCATCCGGAAGGAGGCCGACGCGATCGAGAATCGTCGAGAGCGGCGGCCCGGTCCAGCCGCCAATGCAGCTCCAGCCTTCCACGCAGTCGTGGCGGGTAATCTGCGTGCGCGCAGGCAGCGCGCGGAGATCGGCAAGTGCAAAGCGTGCCGGGCGCATCACGAGACCGTCCACGTGTAAGCGCCAGTCGGGGAAGCCCTGTGGCGCCGATTCGATGTAGCCGGGCGGCAGATTGTAGGCGTCCTGCGATCCGTTGGCACGAAACGTCTTGGAAATGTCCGTCTGGCTGTACTCGCGAGCAAGCGCTCCACGCCAGAGCAGCGCGCGGTGCACTCTCTGTGTGAGCCCCTCTGCACCGGACAGGAACTCCCGGAACGTCGGCGCCGCCGACAGCCGGTCGCACCCGCCGAACACGATCGCGGCAGTACCCGCAAGGCCGGTAGCGAGAAACTGACGGCGATTGAAGCACATACTACGGCTCATGACGAGACGTCCTTCCGGCAACCGCATACCAACCGGTCGTCATCGAGCGCATGTTGTTGACGAATCCGGTCACCAGCACCATGACGACGTGGGCAAGGACAAACAAGACGAAGAGACCTGTGACAACGAAGTGCACCGTCCTCGCGGACTGGCGTCCGCCAAAGACGTCGAGCAGCCACGGAAGGGCGGCCACGACGCCGGGCGACATCGTCACGCCGGTCAGCACGGCGAGCGGCGCCAAGGCCAGTATGACCAGCAAGTACGTCAGCCGCTGGACGAGGTTGTATGTCCCCGTGCCCCGATGGAGGCTGAACGTCAGATGATCTCGAACGGAGCGGCCGATGGTTCTCCACTCGTCCCGGCGCGGCAGGAGATCACGGGAGAAGTGCCGACTCCCGAGTGAATGTGCGAGAAAGAGCACCCCGTTGACCACGAACACCCACGCGAAGAAGAGGTGCCAGACTCGGCCCGTCGCCAGATCCTGCCAGCTCGGAATCGTGAGCCATGCGGGGAACGCTCGCGGCACCGGGCGGCCGTCGAGCCGTGACCACCCGAGCACGCCGGTCGTGTTGATACGCATTCCGAGGATGTTCGTGATCCCCATTGGCCGCCCGTCCGCGCCGGATGCCCAATAGATCGAGAGAAGTGGCTGATCGAAGTCGGAATCTTCACCCCAGTACAGCGCCGGGTGGGCGTTGAAGATCTGTAACCCGCTCATCAGAAGGATGCCGAGGCACAGGACGTTCACCCAGTGCGACAGCCGCACGAGGGCGGAGAACCGGCGGATCCAACGCCGCTCGCCGGTGCCGGCCGAGGGGGTGGCCGCCATCGGATGTCGTCCTCAGTCGATAGCGAAACAGTAGAACAGTCCGGCGCCGCCCGTGCCCTCGAGGTCCTGCTGGCTGCATCCACGCGACGCGTGCACCGAATTCCAGGAGTTCACACCTTCTCCCAACCCGCGCCGGTCGTGGTGTCCCACCTGAGCGCGCCCGGTGCTGCTCGAGGTCCAGTTTCCACAGGTGAGATCCTCGCCCGGCGGAAACGCGGTGCCGTCCGGGCGCGAGCCGGTGAGGATGTCGTGCACGTTGGGCTGATCGCCGACCCCGTTTACGGGCTCGAGGTTCTCGGTGACCGCCGTGTTCTTGTTGATCCTGTTGTTGTCGCCATGAAGGTCGTCGACGTTCATGGCCACAAGAAGCCCTTCGGCGTTGTACCAGGGACCCCTGCCGATCCGATCACGTGCGTTCACGGCAGGCTGATCGCCGGTCGCTGATGTGCTCAGATACGCACGCCACGTGTGGTCTCCCGATCCCGCGGCCTGTGCGAGCGCCTGGCAATGGGCATCCGCCCCGGCCAGACCGCCGAGGTCGCCGCCCCTGCCGAGGCCTTTGCTCGTGACGAAGAACCTCGTCACCGACTTGGCGCCCCCCATCGGAATGGACTGCGGAACGCTTGGGGCCTCGGCCGGTGTCGGCGCCCCACCGGCCGGCGCTTCGTTGGCCTGGCCGCAGCTCGCAAGGAGCACCCCCGCGCTGAGGGCCGCACACCGCACCGTCGTACGAACCAATCTCGTCATCCCCGCTGCCATTCTGGCGCCCTCCTTTCAACCGTGCTCACGAAGATCATCACGTCCGCTCAGCCCTTGGCCGTCACCGGTGTCCCCGGCCGAATCTCGTCGCTCCCCCGCCGCACCACGATATCGCCCTCGCGCAGACCGCCGAACACCTCGACGGCGTCGCCGTCGACCTCGCCGCGCCTGACGTCGACCCACTCCGCAAGCCCGTTGCGCACCCGGACGACGAACTGGCGCTCGGAGGTGCGGACCACGGCCGTCGCCGGCACGAAGAGGCTCGCTTGCGTGCGCGAGAGGGGCCACTGCACCTCCGCGTACATCCCCGGAGCGAGCGTGAGTCTGGAATTGGCGACGTCCAGCTCCACGAGCATGCTGCGCGTCTTCATGTCGAGCGAATGAGCCGGCCGCGCGATGGTGCCCTGGAACGTCTGATTCGGAAATGCCGCGAGGCGAAAGTCCACTTTCGTCCCTCTCACGATGGCGGCGACGTACGCCTCGGGGACCGGCACCGTGAGCCGTAGTCTCGACACCTGCTCGATTCTGACGATCGACCCTGCCGATGGGCCGACGAGGCTGCCGGGGTGCACGTGGCGCTCGGTGATCACGCCGTCGAACGGCGCCACGATCTCCAGATAGGCTTCCAGCTCCGATACGGCTTTGACGTTCGCTTCGGCCGCCATTCCACCCTTGATCAACGCATCGACCTGCGCCTGCGCTGCCTCGAACGTGCGCTCGGCGATGTCGAGATCGTTGCCGGCCACCACACCCGGTGTGACGCTCGCGGCTTTGAGACGATCGAAGGTGCTTTGCGCGGACACCATCCGGGCCTGGGCTTCGGCCTGCTGCGCCCGGACGGACTGCAGCTTCGCCTCGGCCTCCGCGCGTTGCGCGCGCAGCTCCGGCGCGGACACCCGGGCCAGGATCTGTCCACGTTTGACCCAGGACCCCCGGTCGACCAGGATCGACTCGACGAATCCCGGAACCTTGGCGCGAATGTCGACGCCCTGGTACGGCGTCAGGTCGCCGGGAAGCGTCACCGCCTTGTCGAGCCGCTGCGCGACGACCCTCGTCGTCTCGAGAACCTGTCCCGAACGCGATCGCGCGCCGGAACTCACGCTCTGACCGGCAACCGCCGCGCCGCCCACGCCCACCACGAGGGCCACCGGGAGGAGGACTGCGCGGACGCGCGTCATGCCTGCTCTCCGGAATAGTGACGGCTCATGACGTCATCGGGGTCGAGCGAGGGAGACGCCGCGCCGGCGCGGCCCTGCACGAGCGCGAAGAGCGCGGGCAGCACCAGCAGCGTCGCAATCGTGGACGCCGCGAGACCGCCGATCACCGCGCGGCCGAGCGGCGCCAGCTGCTCAGCACCCATGGCGACCGGAATCATTCCCGCAATCATCGCGAACGTGGTCATGAGGATCGGCCGCAGCCGGCTCGTGGCACCGCGGACCGCCGCCGCGCCCGCCGCGGCGCCTTCCCGCCGGTACTGCTCGGCGAAGGTCGCGAGCAGGATCGCGTTGGCGACCGCGACGCCGATTGCCATGATGGCCCCCATGAATGACTGCACATTCAGCGTGCTGCCCGTCACGAACAGACCGAGGGCGACGCCCGCGATCACCGCCGGAATCGTGCCGATGACGATGAGCGCGATTTTCAGGGACTGGAAGTAGGCGGCGAGCAGCAGGAAGATTGCAACGATCGCCAGGCCCAGTCCGAATCGGAGGCTGTCCAGCGTCTGCTGCATCGGCGCCACCTGGCCGCGCACGCTGACGGTGACGCCGCCGGGCGGATCGCCGGCCCGGGACACCGCGGCCAGCACCGCGTTCGACGCGGTGCCCAGATCCGCGCCGTGCACGTTGGCGGTCAGCGTGATCATCCGCTGCTGGTTGTAACGGTTGTACTCGCCGATCGCGGTGCCCGGGGAGACCGTGGCCACGTCGCCGAGCAGCGGCCGCGCGGCGCCGTTCTGCATGACCGGCACGTTGATGACGTCTTCGACCGACGACATGGCGTGCTGCGGGATCTCCACCTGCACCTGATAGGCGATGCCCGTGCCGGGATCGGCCCAGTAGTTCGGCGTGACGAACCGGCTCGACGAGGTGGCGGCGACGAGCGACCGGCCGACGTCCTCGACCGTCACCCCCAGCTGGCCTGCGCGTTCGCGGTCGATCTCCACGTGCAGCACGGGATAGTCGAGCGCCTGCCCGAACTGGAGGTCGCGCAGCGCCGCGATTTTCGCCATCTCCGCTCTGAGCGTGTCGGCGTAGGCGCGGCTCGCCGTCAGGTCGGCGCCGGTCACGGCCACCTCGATTGGCGTGGGCGACCCGAAGCTCATCACCTGGTTGACGAGGTCGGCCGCCTCGAAGGACACGATGGCGCCAGGAGCGATCTCATCGATCCGGGCCCGAAGCCGCTCCTGGAGGACGTCGATGGACATGTTCGAATCACGGCTCAACGACACCAGGAGCACGGCTTCGTGTGGACCGCTGGTCCACAGATGAATGAGGTTCACCGGATAGCTCGAAGGCTGTGAGCCGACGAAGCCGAGGCTGGCCTGCACGTTCTCGGGGCCGGCCTCCTCGGCAATCGCGTCGAGCACGTCGAGGGCCATCACTTCGGTTCGCTCGACGCGCGTGCCGGTGGGCGCCCGGAGGCGGAGCTGGATCTGCGCCGAGTCGGCGCTGGGAAAGATTTCCGTCCCCAGCCCGCCACCGACGACGTACACCACGGCCGCTGACACAACGAGGTACACCGCCAGGACGGCCCAGCGCAGGCGCACGCCTGCACCCACGACGCGCCCGTAGAGATTTCGACATCGCTCGAAGGTGCCCCCCTCACCGGATCCGTGGTGCTCGCCGCCCCTCCATGTGTACAGGATGGGGACGAACGTGAGCGCCAGGAGGTACGAGGCGGCCATCGCAAACCCGACCGACAGCGCCAGCGGCACGAAGAGCGCCCGCCCGACCCCCACCATGAAGAACGACGGCGCGAAGACCGCCAGCACGCAGAGCATCGCGAGCAGCATCGGCACGGCCACTTCCCCGACGGCGTCGAACACGGCTCGCGCCCGCTTCTTGCCGCGCGCGAGGTGGGTGTGGATGTTCTCGATGGCCACGGTGGATTCGTCGACGAGAATGCCGATCGCGAGCGTCAGCCCCCCGAGCGTCATGATGTTGATCGTCTGCCCCGCACCCCAGAGCGCAACGACGGCCGCGAGGAGGGCGAGCGGGATCGTCAGCATCACGATGATGGAGCTCCGGAGATGCCGGAGGAAGAGCAGCACCATCAGCCCGGTGAGCAGCGCGCCGAGCGCGCCCTCGATGGCGAGCGCACGAATCGCATTGGTCACGTACCCCGACTGGTCGAACGCAAAGTCCACCGTGATGTCGTCGGGAATCGCCGCACGCATCCGCGGCAGGTCCGCGGTCACGGTCTGCACGACGGCCAGCGTGGATGCGTCGGCCCGCTTCGTCACCGGGATGTAGACGCTGCGTTTGCCGTCGACGAGCGCGTAGCTGGTGAGGATGTCCGAGCTGTCTTCGACGTACCCGACGTCACGCAGGAACACGGTCGGGCCGGCGCCGATGCGAACCGGGATCTCCATCAGCTCCTGAATATTCGGGACGACGGAGTTGACCGGGACCATCTGTGTGAAGTCGCCAATCCGCACGTTTCCGGAAGGCGTCACAAGATTGCCCCGCGTCAGCGATTGGACGACTTCTTCGCCCGACATGCGATAGGCGCGCAGCCGATCCGCCTCGACACGCACCACGATGGTGCGTTGATTGCCCCCGAACGGCGGAGGGGCGGAGACGCCGGGGAGCGTGCCGAACATCGGGCGGATGCGATTGAGGGCGAGATCCTGAATCTCGCCAAGCGACCGCGTCTCGCTCGAAAAGACGAGATAGCCCACCGGGACACTCCCGCCGTCGAAGCGCATGACGAACGGCGGGACCGTGCCTGGCGGCATGAAGGCCCGGGCGCGATTGACATACCCGACCGTCTCGGCCATCGCCTGGCTCATGTCGACGCCTTCGTGGAAGAAGAGCTTCAGGAGCGTCGCCCCCTGAATCGATTTCGACTCGACATGCTCGATGCCGGTGACATAGAGGAAGTGATACTCGTAGTAGAAGGCGATGTACCCTTCCATCTGCGCGGGATCCATGCCGCCGTACGGCTGGGCGACGTAGATCACCGGCGTCCCAAGATCCGGGAAGATGTCGATCTTCATCCGCTGCACGGCCAGCAACGACATCACGGCGACGCCGATGATGGCGATGAGGATCGTGATGGGCCGCCGCAAAGCCGCACGTATCAGCCACATGGTTACTTCAACAGCTCCGACATATCGCCGCGGGCGGCGGCGTCGGCGACGAGCGCGCGCCACACCCCGAGCCGCGCCACGGCATCCCCGACCTCCGATTGCAGCAGCAGCCGCTGCGCATCCGCCACCTCGATGATCGTGGCCAGACCCGCCTCGTATCTGGCGCGCGACTGCTGATCCAGTACGCGCGCAGCCGTCAACTGAATCGGGGTGTTCTCGGCAATGCGACGCGCCCCGTCCATCTCCGCGCGGGCCTGTTCCGACTGAAACGACAGTTCCTGCACGACACGGTCGTAGCTGGCGAGCTCGGCGCGCTCGTTGTGCGCCTCGATGCGTGTCCGCTCGCGCAGCGCAAACCAGTCGAAGAGCGGAAATGTCGCGGTCACGCCGGCGGCCCAGTTCGGCGCGTCGAAGCCAAGCCCGCGTCCGCCTCCGAAGGTCGCCCCGTTGGCGAGCGCGCCGCTGCCGCGTACCGAGTAGGCCGTCTGGAGATCGATCCGCGGGACGTAGGATCGACCGAGCGCGTGCTGCACCGCACGGCTCGACGCAACGGCCGCCATCTGCGTCTCGGCCAGCGGATGCGCCGCCACGCCGGGTGGCACAGTGCGCGGTGGCGGTGCCGTTTCCAGCAGAGGAGCGGCCGCGATCTGGATTCCGGCGGGCGTCACGCCAAGCCACTGGGCGAGCGTCGCCCGTGCGATTTGCTCCGTCTGTTCAGCCTGGATCAGCTGGATTCGGGCCAGCGCCAGCTCCGCCTGCGCACGCGAGTCGTCCGCGCCGGCGCGCAGCGCGTTCTTGACGAGCACGGCTACGGCGCCGGCGAACACTTCCTGCCGCTCCACGTTCGCGCGGGCGGCGCGGACGGTCTCCTGCGCAGCCGCGAGACGGAGAAACGCATCCGCGGTTCTGACGCCCACCTCCAGCCGCGTCACGGCCGCGCTCGCGCGGGCGCGCGTGACCTCCGCTTGCGCGAGCCCGACCGTGGCGCCGCGCAGGCCGAAATCGACGGCTTCCCATGAGAGCAGCAGGCCGGTGGCGCTGCCCCAGATGCTGGACGATGACACCGAATCGAACGCCGGACCGGAAATCGACGGGACGGGCGTTCCCGGCAACAGAAGCCCCGCCACGTTGTTGCGCGTGGCCCGGTTGATCTGAATCCCGTAGTCAACGCGGGGCAAATAGGCGGTGCGTGCCAGGTCCACACCCGCCTGCTGCGCCGATATACGGGACATTGACGCCTGAATGGCCGGATAGTGCTCGATGGCGTACTGCACGGCCTGCTGCAGCGTCAGCGGGGACGGCGGCGCCTGCGCCTGGGCGCTCGACCACGCACCGGCGACGACCAGTGCGAACCAGACCACGGAGGAGCGGGAGAAGTGCGCCATGGCGGGTGCCGGCCGCAATCGGATATCGCCACCGTGTGACGATATCGACATTCGATATATCGCGGCACTGTACTGCGCGGGCGCGCGGCGGTCAAGCGAATTGCGGTCGGGAGGGCGGGCGAGCTAATCGCCTTCGAACAGCTCGCCGAACAGCTCGCGAACCTTGGCTTTCGCGGCAACCAGCGCCCGGCGTCCGGCCGGTGTCATCCGGTACATGCGACGCGTGTGGCGGCCGTTCCGGTGCTCGGTCGCTCGCAGATAGCCTTTCGCCTCGAGGCCGTGAAGGATGGGATAGAGGGTGCCCGCGCTGAGGCGGTAGCCGTGCCGCGCCAGCTCCTCGATCATGCCCAGGCCAAAAATCGGCTCCTTCTCGGCGTGATGCAGGATGTGCAGGCGAATCAGGCCGGAATAGAGGTCTCGGTCGTCGCTCGTCATGACCGGCAGGGCGGGATTGCCGACGGCAAGCGCCAAGGGCACGTGCCGAAGCCTACCGCCGGCCGGCCGGTGGAGTTGTAAGAATCCTGTAAAAAGTAGGCCCTCAGAACGCCAGCCGGACGCCGACCTGCACCTCGCGCGGGCTCTTGGCGCTGAAAATGCGGCCGAAGTTCGGCGTGCCGAAGATCCTGTTCGGCAGGTCGAAGTTGGCCCGGTTGAGGAGGTTGAAGAGTTCCCAGCGCAGCTCGAGGACCGACGACCCCGTCACGTTCCACGTCTTGGCCAGCGCGAGATCGACGTTGAAGAACCCCGGGCCGAGCACGCTGTTCCGCGGCACGCTGCCGAAGGTGAACGGCGCCGGCAGCGCGAACGCGCCGGGGTCGAACCAGCGGTCGGCCGATCGCTCGCTGCGCGGCAGGTTCGCGTCGCGCAGCTGGTCGGGGCGCTGCGCCGGGCCGGCGCCGATGTTCGCCTGGTCGACGCCGAGATTGACCGTAAAGGGCGCGCCGGCCTGCCCGACGATGACCGTGTTCAGGCGCCAGCCGCCGAGCACGGCTTCCGCCCAGCGTGGCGCGGTGACGAACGGAATCTCATATGTGCCGCTCGCGACGAACAGGTGCCGGTGGTCGAAGCTCGAATGCGCCCACTCGCCGGTGTCGCTGAAGAGATTGCGGACGTTCTGCGGAACGTTCGCCTCCGCCTCGGTCGGCCCAGGGTTCGACGCGTCGTCTGTGGATGTCGAGAGCGTGTAGCTCACGTTGTACGCATAGCGGTCGCGGAGCCGCCGTTCCAGCTTGAACGTGATGCCGTGATAGATCGACTTGCCGTCGAATCGAATGGCGTTGATGCGGCTGAGCTGTGGAATCGGGCGGCGCGCCTGAATCGAGCCGGGCCCCGGCTCCGGCACGTTGTGCACCGTCGCGTTGTCGGCGCCGAGCGTCCAGGTCCCCATGTAGGCGACTTCCGCCATCGTCGACGGCCAGAGCTCGTACTGAAGCCCTCCGCTCCACGTCTGGCTGTACTCGACGTTGTACTCGTAATCCATGATCGACGCGCCCACGGTGCCCGTGGCATCGCCCGCCAGCATGTCGCGCGTACGCAGCGTCGGTACGCGCACGTCGGACGGCACGTCCACCTGTTTCGTGGAGAAGAACGGCAGGTTGCGGGCGAACGCCGTCTGCACGCTGTAGGCCCACTGATTCAGGAAGACGCCGTACCCGCCGCGGATGACAGCACGGGAATCGTCGAGCGACAGCGCGAACCCGGCCCGCGGCGCCAGACGCACGGCGCTCGGGTCGAGCAGCCCGCGCCCCCACCCGATTTCTTCCGCGGTCACGTACGGGATCGGCAGGAGCGGCAGCAGCGGCTGCCCGCTCGGATGCACGCGGTCGCCGGCGACGACGACGCGTCCGCCCGGCACCGACAGGTCCACCGAGGACAGGCGATCGTCGACGTCGACCATGTGCTGGTTGAACTCGTACCGCAGGCCGAGGTTGAACGTCAGGTTGCGCCGCGCCTGCCAGTCGTCCTGCGCGTAGAGGTGCAGCCAGTTGGTGCGCCCGTTCTCGTCGCCGCGCCCGATGCCGGAGGCCGCCGACGTCGGATACCCGAGCAGGAAGTCGGCGAAGGCGTTGCCGCTGAACTGTCCCGTGTAGGTGAACGCGCCGCGCGCGTTGTCGGGCTGTTCGGGACGCAGCCGAAGGTGGAAGTAATAGGCGCCGAACTTGACGCGATGCGCGCCGCGGTCGAGCGTGACGTTGTCGTACAGCTCGAAGTGCTGGTTGTCGCGGTGGACGAACGACGTCGGGTCACCGATCGCGCTGTAGAGGCTTCGGAACGACGCCTGCGGGAAGCCGACATCGCGCGCATCCCGGGTCACGCCCAGCAGCCCCATGTCGCCGGCAAAATCGACGCCGCGATTCACGCTCGTCTGGCCGCCCTCGACCGTCATCCAGCCGACTCGCAGCTCGTTCAACACCGACGTGCCGAACACGTGCGTGTGGCTGAGCACCGCATTCCGTGTCCGGGTCGTCAGCGATCGGCCGAAGCCCGGCACCAGCGCTTCCTGCAGCGCGCTGGCGCCGAACGGCTGGAGCTCGTCGGCGTCGAACGTGCTGAACCGGCCGAAGACCTGGCTCGAATCCCCAAGGCGGTGATCCAGCCGCACGCTGATCTGATCGACCTGGCGGTCTTGCTCCTCGACGGACGTGAGGTTCTGAACCGCCGCCGCCGATGTCGGGAGCGGGACGCGCGCGACCAGCGCCGCCGCGATCGGGTCGATGCGGCCCGTTGGAATACGGTTGCCGGCGAACGGCGCGCAGACGCCTGCCGCCGGAATCGCCAGTGGGTCGCAGATCGGCGCGAAGCCGGTGAAGTCGCCGGCGCGGACCGCCGGCGTCGGCACCGAGAACGTGCGGGTCAGCGCCCGCCGCGTCCGCTGGCCTTCGTAGCTGCCGAAGAAAAAACTGCGATCGCGCACCAGCGGCCCGCCGATGGCACCGCCGAACTGATTCTGCCGCAGCTCCGGGATGGGCTCGCCCTTCGGATGAAAGTAGTTCGGCGAATCGAACGCCTCGTTCCGATGGAACTCGAACAGGCTGCCCGTGACCGTGTTCGAGCCAGCCCGCGTGGCGACGTTGATGAGCGCCGACGCCTTGCCGCCGAACTCGGCGGGATACATCGACTTCTGGATGCGAAATTCCTGGATGGAATCGACGGACGGGTTGATCACGAGATTGTTGAAGAGCTCGTCTGTGATCTTGGCGCCGTCCAGCAGATAGATGTTGTGGCCCGAGCGCTGCCCGCCGACGTTGGGCAGCGGCCCCGCCTGCTGCAGCGCGTCGCCGCGCGTGCCGCCCGGCGGGATCACCACGGCGTCGCTCAACTGCGCGAGCGCCAGGAAATTCCGCCCGTTCAGCGGAATCTGGACGACCTCGCGGTTTTCGATCACGTCGCTGATTTCGGCCGTGTTCGACTGCAGCACCGGAACGACGGTCTGTACGACGACTTGCTCCTCGAGGCCCTGGACGGGAAGCGTGAAGTCGAGCGTCACGGTCCGGCCGATCTCGAGCACGACGCCCCTGCGCGTCTGCGTGGCGAAGCCGGCGAGCGTCACGGTGAGGTCCCACTCTCCGGTGCGTAGCGCCGGCAGGAAGAACCGGCCGGCCTCGTCGGTGACGCGCTCCACGACCGTGCCGCTGGCCGGATGCGTCGCAATGACCGCGGCCCCGGGCAGCACCGCGCCCGACCCGTCCTGGATGACGCCGGCGATCTCCCCGGTGTTGGTCTGCGCGGCGGCAGGCGCCACCGTGCCGGCGATGAGGCAGGCCGCCACCAGCACGTACGGACGGATGCACGAACGACGGTCGCCCCGGATGCCCATGCGGACAGGAAAACGAGGTTAGCTCGCCGTCGGTCGTGGAGGATGTAAGGAGGTTGTAAAAAGGGGCCGCTCGAGGCCGCCAGCCTGACCGGGGACGGCTGGGCCGGCCGTGCGCAGCGACAGCGTGAACGTGCTCCCCCGGCCGGGCTCGCTGGTTACAGAGAGCGTGCCGCCCACCGATTCGGCCACCTGTTTGGCGAGCGCCAGGCCCAGGCCGGTGCCGTGGATCTGGGAGCGCCGCACCGACGGGCTGCGATAGAACGGCTCGAAGATGTGCGGCAGATCCTCGGGCGCGATTCCGATGCCGCGATCCGAGACGCTGATCTGCACCAGCCGGTCGCCTTTTCCCTCCTCGACGAGTCGCGCGCGAATGCCGATCCAGCGCTCGCCGCTGCTGTACTTGAGCGCGTTGGTAATCAGATTCTCGACGCACTGCGACACGGCCATCCGCTCGCCAACGATGGGCGGCAGGTCGGGCGGCACGTCGCGCTCGACGGTGAACTGCGCGGCGCGGATCAGCCCCCCGGTGCTCGCCAGGGCCGCATCGACGACCTCCGACGGGAGCAGCGACTGCACGACATAGCGCTGCTGCCCATCGCGCGTCGCCGCAAACAGCAATACGCGCTCGACGAGCCCGGACAGGCGGCTCGCCTGTTCCCCGATCACCGAGCCGTATTCGTGCAGCTGCGCCTTGCCGTCGACCACGCCGTTCGCGATGTTGTCGGCCGCCGATCCGATGATCGTCAGCGGCGTGCGCAGCTCGTGCGACACGGCGGTCACGAAGTCCATCTGCAGCCGCGCGAGGCGCTGGGCCCGCATGCTGGTGATGACGAGCATCGACAGGCTGAGGACGAGGAGGAACAGCGCGCCGAAGCTCAACGCCAGGCCGCGGCGCTGCATATCGGCGACGAAGGCGCCGAGCGGGCCGCCGCGCCGGTGGCGCACCACGAGCTGCCAGTCGTCGGAGGGCGGCGTCTCCCGTAGCAGCGGAAACCAGGCGATGCCGGCGGCGGCCGTCGGTCCGCTGTTGTCCGACGTCCGATGAAAGATCGAGATCGGCGCACGCGGCGCCTGGTCCCAGGGGCGGCCGAACACGTCCATCCGGCCGTCGGCATCGACGACCTCCTGTTCGCCGAAGCCCGGATCGGAGGCATAAATCACGCGCGCCGGCGGCGACCCGCTCACGACCGCCACCTCGTAGTCGAGGCCGTCGGTGCCCTGGAAGTACCGGTGCGCAAGGTCCGGAAGAATGCGCGAGCGAAGCACCTGTTCGTCGAGCCGGACGACGAGCCACTGCACCGCGGCCTGCCCGCCGGCGGCGGCACGGGCGCCGGCCGAATCGAGGCTCAGCGGACGGATCAGCGCCGGCAGCGCCGGCTCGAAGCGCCAGTCGCGCAGCGCCGCGCCGATGTTATAGAAGCTCTCGGTGAATTGATTGCCGGGCGAGGGCCCCGGCCCGCGCCCCGACGCGTCGAGCGCCGGCCGCAGATCCGCCGCAAGGTTTCCCAGGGACGCCGCCGGCCAGTCGATCCGCGCGAAGGCGCGGCTGTCGGGATCGAGGCGAAACGTCCGGAGGCTGCCGTCGAACGACAGCCGGTCGATCACGTAGACGTTGGCGACCAGATCGGGGTACCGCGCGATCGATTGCCACTCCGCGAAGCGATCGGCGAACTGGTTCACGTCGCTCTCGGGTGAGAACTCGGCGGCCATCCGGATCGTGAGGCACACCTCGGACATATTACGGAACAGATCGAGGTGCCAATTGACCATCGACAACTGCAGCGCATCGGCGAGGCGGACCCCGGTCGCCTCGCTGGCCTGCCGGTTCCAGCGGTACTGCAGCACAGCCAGTCCGACGATTGCCGCGGCGGTCAGCAGCAGCACTGCCGCGAGACCGGCGCGTTCCCTGAACAGCTTCATGACTCTTGCAGCTTGAATTTGTACCCGATCCCCTGCACGGTGACAAAAAAGCGCGGCTGTCGCGGATCGTCCTCGAGCTTCTGGCGCAGGCTCGCGACATGAACGTCGACCGTCCGCGTGAACGTCGACGCGCTGTAGCCCCACACCCGTGTGAGCAAATCTTCGCGCGTCAGCGTCGTCCCCTCATTCTCCAGGAAGAAGCGCAGGAGCTGGAACTCACGGGCCGAGAGGTCGACCACCGTGCCGTCGCGCACGACTTCCGTGCCGCGGATGTCGACGCGGACACGGCCGAGCTCGTACACGGCGGGTGGCGCGGTTGGCCGAGTGGGAGCGCGCCGGAGGAGGGCCTCGATGCGGGCCAGCAGCTCCGGCATCCTGAACGGCTTGGTGACGTAATCGTCCGCGCCGATTTTCAGGCCGGCCACCTTGTCGGGCGTCCGCCCGCGTGCGGTCAGCATCAGAATCGGCGTGATCACGCCCGACCCGCGGATGCCGCTGCAGACGTCGAGGCCGTCGCGGCGTGGCAGCATGAGGTCGAGAATGATCAGATCGAAGGGAAGTTGCGTCGCCTTCGCGAATCCTTCCTCGCCGTCACCGGCGCACTCGACGACGTAGCCCTCCTTGCGCAGGCGGTCGCCCAGCGTCATGCGCAGGGCGTGTTCGTCTTCGACGAGCAGAATGCTGTCCATGGCCCGGCGTACGGGGTCAGCATACAGCGGTTCGATGTTATTCTGGTGCAGCATGCAGACGCGATCGGTTCGACTGACGGTACTGACGCTGCTGCTTGCCGCCCCCCTGGCCGCAGCAGTCTTTCTCTGGACACTCGATCGGCGCGCCGCCGGCGCCGTCTCCACCACTGACCTCGTGACGGTGCACGTCGAGCGGATGCGCGACGCGCTCGCGGAGATTGGCGCCGCGCAGCAAGGCTACGTCGCGCCGGGACAAATCGACGAGCCGTGGTTCGAGCGGACCACCGCGCAGATCGGCATCCTGCGCGGCGAGGTGATCGCCGTCCGGCCGCTCCTGCGATCGGCAGCCGCGTCGGCCGCGCTCGACGCGGTGAACGAGTCGCTCGACGCGCTCGAGGCCGCCGACGCCCGTACGCGGCAGAACCTGAGCCTCGGACAGGACCTCATGGCGGCCGACGTCATCTTCAGCGACGGCCGCAACATCCTCGACGCGATGGTTGCGCGCCTACGCGCGCTGCAGCAGGCCGAGCGGGCCGCAGCTGCCGAAACGCTGGCGAGCGCTGCACGCGCGCGATGGGGCGCGTTTGCGCTGCTGGCGCTCGGAGCGCTCCTACTCAGAGTGCCTGGGGTGCCCAAGATGCTGCCTGAAGTGCGCCCAGGCGCCGCAAGTACCCCAGGCACCGTAGGCACCCCAGGCACTCTAGGCACCTCAAGCACCCTGCAGATAGATCTCGCCGCCGCCGCCGCGCTCTGTACCGATCTGTCGCGCGTCACCGAGACCGCCTCGCTGCAGGCCCTCGTCGGCCGCGCGGCGAACCTCCTGGACGCCTCGGGCCTGACCTTGTGGATGAGCGCCGGCGAGCAGCTGTTTGCCGTGCTCGGGCACGGCTACTCCGCGGAGCACCTGGCCCGCTTCGGCCCGATCGCGCGCACCGCCGACAACGCCGCCGCCGCGGCGTGGCGAACCGGCCGCCTCAGCGTGATCGCGGGCGGCGCGAAGACACCCGGCGCGCTCGTCGTGCCGATGTTCGGCCCCGGCGGCTGCATCGGCGCCCTGGCACTCGAGATCCGCCGCGGCCGCGAGCAGGACCCGGCGGTGCAGGCCGTGGCCGGCATGGTCGCCGCCCAGCTCGCCGCGGTCGTGGCCGCGTGGCCGGCCGCCAGCGGCGCCCCGGCGGCGAAAACCGCGTAGCGGAGCTCGCCTACAGCCCCCGCCCCGCCCGGCCGAGATCTGGATCGACATGCCGTTCCGACTGCTGCTCACGCTGCTGCTCATGATTTCCTCTGCCGGCACAGCCTTCGCGCAGACGGCCGCCGAGGCGGCGCAGCTGGCCGACCAAGGGCGCGACGCGGAGGCGCTGGCCGCGTTCCGCCAGGTGGCGGCGCGCAACCCGAACGATCTGGAGGCGCGGCTCTGGATCGCGCGCCTGCACGAACGCATGGGCAATCTCGACCAGGCCGAATCGGTCTACCACAGCGTGCTGCTGGAGAATCCGACCCGCCTCGACGCGGCGCTCGGCGTCGCGGCGGCGATGCTGGCGCGCCATGACACGGACGACGCGATTGAGCTGCTCGAATCGATCGAGGAACGCGAGCCGCAGAATGCCGCCGCCCTCGCGCTGCTCGGCCGCGCACACAGAGAGGCAGGGCGCACGCCGCAGGCGATCGGGTACTTCGAGCGGGCCGTGGCCGCCGCGCCGACTGACGAGCGCCGCCTGCGCCTCGAGGACGCCCGCCGATCATACGGGCACCGGATCGAGACGCGCGGTTTCGGCGAGCAGTTCAGCGGCACGACGCCCGACGGCCGGGGCGCGGACCTCGCGGTGAACTATCGCCTCTCGGCGCGGCTGCGCGTGATCGGGCGCGGGCAGGCGCAGCGCAAGTTCTCCGTCTCCGAGCAGCGCGGCGGCGGTGGTGTCGAGTGGCGCTGGCGCCCGTCAACCACGCTGCGGGCCCAGCTGCTGCTCGGGCCTGGCAACCTCGTGATCCCCGAAGGCGATTTCCTGGGAGAAGTCGATTACGCATACGGCCCAGCCGTCTGGACGGCGTCGGTCCGCTACTTCGACTTCACCGGCGCGCGAACGACGTTCCTGTCGCCGGCCGTCGCGTTTCCGATCTCGGATCGCACCTCACTCGCGCTCCGCTACGCCCTGGCATGGACCGAGACGAGCACGAGCGGCGCCGTCGAAATCGGACACACCGCACAGCTGCGCGCCGCGTACCGCCTGTTCCGCCGGCTCTCGCTGCAGGCGGGGTACGCCGCCGGCGTCGAAGACTTCGAGACCTTCTCGATCGATCGCATCGGCGACTTCCGGGCCAATACGCTGAGCGGCGGCGTGCGCCTCGATTTCGCGACGCTGACGACCGTGGTGGCGGGCTACGATCGGCAGTGGCGGCGCGGCGGCATCCAGATGGGCCGCGTCAACGTCGCGATTCAACAGCGGTTCTGATCAGGTCGGCCTGCACCTCCGCGAGGAAGACCGGCAGATCAGGTCGTAATCCGCACGGCGACGGCCGTCATGTCGTCGTGCTGCGGGGCGGCGCCGCGAAAGGCGGCCGCCGCCTCGAAGATCGCGTCGACGATGGCGCGCGCCCCGTCGTGGCGGTGCGCGCTGACGATCTCGCAGACGCGCCTGGCGCCGAACTCGACGCTCTCTTCGTTCATCGTCTCGTACACCCCATCGGTGCAGAACACGAATACGTCGCCGCGCGCGAGCGGCATCGTCACCTCGTCGTAGGTGATCGCCGGAAACGAGCCGAGCGGGACGCCTGGCAGCGCAATCTGGCCGCACTCGGCGTCGGTGCACCGGATCGGATACGGCAGACCCGAGTTCGACATCGTCAGCATGCGGCGCTTGAAGTCGAACAACGCGTAGCAGAGCGTGCAGTAATACTCCTCGAGCTGCCGCTCGTGCAGGATGCGGTTCATCGCGTCGAGCACGCCTGACACGCTGAACCGGTCGGGCGCGTACCGGCGCCGATAGGTGCGCGAGCGGACCAGTTCCGCAGCGAACGCGCCGTACAGCGCCGCCGGTACGCCCTTCCCCGACACGTCGCCCACGGCAATCACGAGCGTGTTGGTCTCGGGCGCGAGAAAGTCGTGGATGTCGCCCCCGAGCTCGCGCGCCGCTGCAAAGCGCGCGGCAACGTCGGCATGGCGCAGCCGGACCGGAAGCTCCGTGGGCAGCAGCGCGCGCTGGACCCGCTGGGCGAACTGCAGCTCCTTCTCGATGCGTTCCTCGTTGCGCCGCACCTCCTCGTACAGCCGGGCGTTCTCGATCGCGATTGCCGCCTGGCTCGCGAGGAGCGTGAGCAGCTCCTGGTGCTCCTTGGTGAACGCGTCGAGCTCCGGGCTCTCGAGGTCGAACACGCCGATGCAGCGGTCCTTGATGAGCATCGGGATCACGAGCTCGGAGCGCACGTCGGGGACCAGGTTGACGTAGCGCGGGTCCTGCGCAACGTCGGAGACGAGCACCGGCTCCTTGTGCAGCGCCGCCCATCCGACGAGCCCCTGGCCGAGCTTCATCCGCTTCTCGCCGGCCTCCGCGCCGTAGCGGACGGCGAACTTCAGCTCCAGCTCGCGGGCCGCGTCGTCCAGCAGCAGGATCCCGAAAGTGCGGTAGTCGATGAGGCGCTTGGTGAGGCTCGCGATCCGCGTCAGCAGCACGTCGAGGTCGAGAATCGACGACATCTCGCGGCCGATCTCCGCGAGCGTCTCGAGCGTCTCCACGTACTGCCGCTCCGCCCGGAAGAGGTGCGCGTTCTCGATCGCCACGGCGACGTGCGCGGCAAACTGCCGCAGCAGCGCCTCGTCCTGGCTCGTGAACGCGTCAGTCGTCTCCGCCAGCAGATTGAGCGCCCCGATCACCTTTCCCTTTCGGCGCATCGGCACGGCGAGCTGCGACAGCATGTTGCGCAGCGGCCCGAGATAGCGCGGCTCGCGGCGGATGTCGTTGACGAGAATCGGCCGCCCTTCCTCGACGGCGGCGCCGACCACGCCCTGGCCGACGCGGAGCCGCTGCCGCAGCACGGCGTCGTCGGGGTAGCCGGTCGCGTACGCGATGCGTAGATCCTGCCGTGCCTCGTCGAGCAGATAGACGGAGAAGGCGTTGAACCGCGTCAGCCGTGCGATGAGCTGCGGAATCTTCGCGAGCAGCTCTTCGAGGTCGAGGACCGACGTGACCTCGCGCCCGAGCTCGAACAGCGTCGACAGCAGCTCGGTATCGCTCGGCGGGCGCGGCTGGACGTTCATCAGGGGTCGGGGCTCAGGACTCAGGGGTCAGGAGTCAGGGCGTTCAGTATACTGGACGCCCGTGACCTCCTCGTTCACGCTGCCGCTCGACTACACCGCCATCGAGCGGATCCTGCCGCACCGCTATCCATTCCTGCTCGTCGATCGCATCACCGAGCTCGAGCCGGACAAGCGCATCGTCGGGATCAAGAACGTCTCACTCAACGAACGGTTCCTCGCCCACCAGCCGGGCGCGCCGCCGGCGCTGCCGTCCACGATTCTCACGGAAGCGGTCGCACAGGTCGGCGCGATCCTGATCCTGTCGAAGCCGGAGAACCGCGAGAAGCTGATCTTTCTGACGGGGATCGAGCGCGTTCGCTACCGCCAGCCCGTCTGTCCGGGGGACGTGGTCGAGATCGAAGCGCGCGTCCGGCGGCTGCGGAGCCGCATGGGACAGCTCGACGGTTTCGCGCGCGTCAACGGCCGGATCGCCGTCAGCGGGACCATGACGTTCGCCCTCGGGCCCGCCCCCTCAGGCGCCGAATAGCCGCGCCCTACGTTGCCGGCGCAGGCTCGGCGGCAACGCAGACACAGTTCCGGCCGTTCGCCTTCGCGCGATAGAGCGCCGCGTCGGCGCGCGCGATGACGGCGGTCGCGTCGATTTCGCCAGGCGTGACCATCGTCAGGCCGAAGCTTGCCGTGATCCGGATGTCGACCTCGATGTCGCCCACGCGCCAGCGGACGGGGTGCTCATCGAGGTCGTGCCGGACGAGCTCCGCGACGCGCTGCGCGCCTGCTGACGGCGTCTCGGGTAACAACACCAGGAACTCCTCGCCGCCCCAGCGGCATTTGAGGTCGCTGCCGCGCAACACCGTCTTCATGCGCTGTCCGATCGCCGCCAGCACGGCATCACCGCAGAGGTGCCCGTAGTGGTCGTTGACTGCCTTGAAATGGTCGAGGTCGAACATGATGAGCGCCACCGGCAGCCGCGAGCGGCGGGAGCGGCGCAGCTCGCCCTCCATGACCTCGAGCGCGTGCGTCCTGTTGAAGCACCCTGTGAGGGAATCGCGCACGCTGTTCTCGTGCACGACTTCGAACAGCTCGGCGTTTTTGAGCGCCGCGCCCAGCAGCGCCGCCGCTGCCGCCAGCATGACTCCCTGGTGCTCGGTCACCGGCGGTTCGGAGGCGACCCCGAGGACGCCGACCGGATGACCACCCACGACCATCGGAAAGCACACATCATCGCCAGCGGCGCCGGGCGCGGCGGTGCCGCCGTCGAGCGCGTGCTGGGCGGCGTCCTCGCATTCGGCCACTGATCGGTCGGCGGCCACGGCCAGCGGCTGCCACGCGGCCCCGTCCAGCGCCATCGCCCAGACCCCCCGTCCTTCCACCAGCGCGGGAAGATGTCGCCTGGCGACCGCGCCGATCGCCGCCTGATCGAGCGACTCTCCGAGCGCCTGGCCGAAGTTCACCAGCCGCTCCATTTCGGTGACACGCGCCGTGGCCTGCCGCGCTTCCGCCGCCACCGCGATCGCCTCGGCGCGGATCTCGTGCCGCTTCCGCACCTGATGAAACATGAAGACGACGGCGAGAATGACGAGCCCCGGCACGAGCTGGAGTCCCCAGCTCTGATCGATCTCGCGCGCGTAATCGAGGACGCGTCCGAGCGGGCGCGAGATGATGGTGAAAAGCGCGGCCGTGAGGCCGATCAGCAGGAACAGGTCATTGCGTCCGATCAGCCGCATGGAGGCTCGCGCATTCTATAATCGTCGGCCCGTGAGCGCACAGCGAAAACGCCCCTCGCGGGCCGCCGCGTTCGCCCGCCTGTTCGAAGCGGTGCGCGAGGGCGTGTTCATCGGCCCGGTGTCCATCGCCGGCTCCGGCGACGACGGTGCGATTGCCGCGAATCCCTACCTGAAGGCGATCTTCGGCTACGCGGCGACGACCCCCGAGGCGCGCGTCGCGCCGTTTGCGTCCGATCGCTTCGCCGATCCGACCGCGCGTGCGGCCTTTCTCGCGCGGCTGCGATCCGAGGGCGCGGTCGACGGCTACCTGCTCCGCATGCGGCGCCTCGACGGCTCCCCCGTCTGGGTGGAGGTGACGGCGCGCGCCGAGGCGGCCGATGCGCGCCTGCACGTGGAAGCGCTGGTCCGCGACGTCAGCGAGCGCAAGAAGCTCGACGACGAGTCGCGCGATCTGTATCAGCAGCTGCTGCAGGCCGAAAAGATGGCGGCGCTCGGGCAGACCATTTCCGGCGTGGCGCACGAGCTGAACAATCCGCTCGCCACGATCCTCACCTGGGCGGAGCGGCTCGCCGAAAAACCGCTCGACCCGCCGGCGCGGCGCGGGGTCGATGTCATTCTCGGCGAAGCCGACCGCGCCGCCCGCATCGTCCGCAACCTGCTGACGTTCGCCCGCAAGCGGCAGTCGACGCGGACGATGATCGACGTGAACCAGGTGGTGACCGACACGCTCGCGCTACGCGCGTACGAGCATCGCCTCACCAACATTGCGGTGGACGCGGCGCTCGCCGCGGGCCTGCCGCAGGTGTTCGCCGATCCCCACCAGATCCAGCAGGTGCTGCTCAATCTCGTCATCAACGCCGAGCAGGCGATGCTCTCCGCCAATGGACGCGGGTCGCTCGTCGTCCGCACCTGGCACAACAGCGACGAGGACGCCGTGGTGATCGAGGTCAACGACGACGGTCCCGGCATTCCGATGGAGGTACGGACGAAGATCTTCGACCCGTTTTTCACGACGAAGGAGGTTGGCAAGGGGACCGGCCTGGGGTTGACCGTGGCATACGCGATCGCGCAGGAGCACGGCGGCCACATCCGCGTCGAGTCGCGCCCGAGCCGCGGCGCGTCATTCGTGGTGGAGCTCCCCGTGAGCGGCGGCACCGACAGTGCGGCGCGCCCGGCGCGGCCGCCGGCGCCCTCGATGGAGGCGGTGCGCGGCGCCGCGGTGCTGCTGGTGGAGGACGAGCGGGCGCTGGCCGCCGCGGTGAGCGACGCGCTGACCGACGCCGGGCTCACGGTGGATCACGCGTCGGACGGCGAGGAGGCGCTCGCGCGCATCCGCGAGAAGACGTACGACGTGATTGTCTGCGACCTGAAGATGCCGCGGGTCGACGGGATGACGCTCTACCGCGCGATCGCGGCGGCGACGCCGGCACTGGCGCGGCGCGTCATCTTCGTCACGGGGGACGTGGCCGGTTCCGACGCCGAGCGCTTTCTCGAGGACAGCGGGTGCCGTTGGCTCGCCCAGCCGGTCCGGCGCGGCGCGGTGCTGCGCGCCGTCCGCGACGCGCTGGCGTAGGGCACCACCACCCCCTGCGGCCGCGGGGCCGAGTGGCCGCCGCCCGCCGTCCAGCCCCGGCTGACCAGCGTGGCCTTCGCCATTTTTGGCTTCTGCTGGAACGCGAGGATCGCGTTGCGCATGATCGACGCGGCCTCGGCGGCCGGCACCGCCGCACCGAGCGCGTCGCGGAGGCGGCGGATGGCGCGCGCGTGCAGCTGCGACACGCGCGACTCGTTCACGCCGATCTCGGCGCCGATCTGCTTCATCGTCGCCTCGCCGTAATAGTAGAGGCCGATCACGGTCTGCTCGCGCGGCGGCAGTGACGCGATCGCCGTCCGCACGCGCGCCTTTGTCTCCTCGCGCTCGTAGGCACGATCGGGCTGTTCGGGCTCGGCAGGCACGAGCGCCGGCGGCAGCGAGGCGTCGCTCAGATGTTCGTTGTTGGCGAGCGGCGAGGTCGACTCGATCGTGTTGATGCGCACGATCGTGCGGCCCAGGCGCTTCTCGTCGGAACCGACGCGCGCCGCCAGATCCGCCAGCGAGGGCTCGCAGCCGAGCTCGCGCCGCAGTTCCTCGCGCGCCGCTTCGAGCTCGCGCCGCTGCCGGCGCACGCCGCGCGGCCAGGCGTCCTTCCGCAGCGCGTCGATCATCGCCCCACGGACGCGCCGCTCCGCGAAGGTCTCGAACTTGATGCCACGGGCGTCGTCGAAGCGGCGCGCCGCGTCGATGAGGCCGATTACCCCGTCCTGGACGAGATCCCCGAGATCGATGGAATGGGGCATCGTGGCCGCCACCCGGCGGGCAAGCTGCTCGACGAAGGGGAGCGCGGCGAGGACGCGCGGATTGGCTCTAGGGGGGCGCATGAGCACGAACCTCCGGCGCCCTGCATAGCAACCGCGGTACCAAACGGCCGAGCCTCGAAGCGGGGCCGTGTGACCCCTACCGGGACTGAGACTGTAAGTACTTCGTATTTCTGCACGTTATGGAAATCGAGAGAGCCTCAGATCGTAATCGCCGCGCTTCGTGAAAGTGCCCAAATCGTCATGGATTTGACGAAGAGAGCCGGTGATGTCGCCAATTAGTTGACGACTAAAATTACAAAATCGGCGTGTGTTTAGGGCTTGGACAAGTCGGACGGACCGTGGCCTGATATGCGACTGGGGTCAGGCCCCGGGTCAGACCCGGGCCTGACCTTCAGTGGTCGATCGCTGTCGGATTTCCCGGGCGGTTCCCATCGCGTCGAGCACGCTGGCGACGACCTGCGCCGCGCGCGCACGGCCCGCCTCATCGCCGGCTCGCGCTTCGAGCAGCTCCGCGTGCGCCAGGATGATCCCGAGCTGGTTGTTCAGCTGGTGGAACAGGTCGCGCAGATCACCGTTCACACGTGGCGCCCGTTCGTGCTGGCCTCTGCGAGTCGGGCCGGACGCGCGGGCTCCCGCCACAGCGTGTCGGTGAAGATGCGAATCGACCCGCCGGCCGTCCGCACGTACTCGACCTTGCCCGCGGAGATCCAGTTGTAGATCGTCCGGCGGCTGACGCCCACGGCCTCGCAGGCCTTCATGATCGAAAGAGTCTGGCGGTCCATGACAATCTGCTCTCCACCCGACTCTATCGGCCGCGGGGCGTAAACCCTTAGCCTGCGCGGGGCTCGGGATGTGTCAATATATTGGCGCCGATGACCGGACCGACCCCGCACATCCTCTTCGTCGACGACGAGCCGGCGCTGCGGACCCTGATGGCGGAACGGCTCCGAGAGCGCGGCTACGAAGTGGTGGAGGCCGACAGCGGCGAGAAAGCGCTCGATCTGCTCGAGCAGTTCGCCTTCGACACCATCATCACGGACCTCCGTATGCCCGGGATCGACGGCGGCCGCGTCATCGAGTCGGCGGTCGAGCGCTACCCGGGCATCATCGCCATCGTCATCACCGGCTACGGCACGATCAAGGACGCAGTGGACGCCATCAAGCGGGGGGCTGCGGACTTCATTGCCAAGCCGTTTCAGTTCGACGAGCTCATACACGTCCTGCAGAAAGCGCTCGAACAGCGCCGTCTGACGTCGGAGAACGCCTATCTTCGCTCGCAGCTCGAAGAGCGCTACCACCAGTTCGGGGGCATTCTGGGTAAGAGCCGGCCGATGGAAGACCTCTTCAACCTGCTCGAGAAGGTGGCGCGGTCGACCAGCACGATCCTGATTGCCGGCGAGACCGGAACCGGCAAGGAAGTCGTCGCGCGCGCGATCCATCACAACAGCCTCCGGCGGGCGCATCGGTTCGTGGCGCTCAACTGCAGCGCGATTCCCGAGACGCTGCTCGAGGCCGAGTTGTTCGGCCACGTGCGCGGCGCGTTCACGGGCGCGGTCGGTGCGCGCCAGGGGCGCTTCGAGCAGGCGCACAAGGGGACGCTCTTTCTCGACGAAGTGGGGACGATGAGCCCGGCGCTCCAGGTGAAGCTGCTGCGCGCGTTGCAGGAACGCGAGTTCGAGCGCATCGGCGACAACCAGACGATCAAGGTCGACGTGCGCGTGATCGCGGCGACCAACTCGGATCTCGCGCGCCTGGTGGCGGAGGGCACGTTCCGGGAGGATCTCTACTACCGGCTCAACGTCATCTCGATCCAGCTGCCGCCGCTGCGCGACCGCCGAGACGACATTCCGCTGCTCGTCCAGCATTTCCTGACCAAGTTCTCGCCGACTGCGCCGGTCCACGCCTCGCAGAGCGCGATTCGCGCGCTGATGGCGTACGACTGGCCGGGCAACGTGCGGCAGCTCGAAAACGCGATGGAGCGGGCCATCGCGCTCTGCGCGGGGCGCGCCGAGATCGACGTCGCCGACCTGCCGCCCGAGCTGCAGCAGGCGCCCGACGCATCGAGGCCGCAGTACGTCGAGTTCCCGGAGGACGGCCTCGATCTGCCGCGGTACCTGGCCACCATCGAGCGCGATCTCATCCAGCGCGCGCTCGATCGCACCCACGGCAACCGCAACAGGGCCGCCGACTTGCTTCGCATCAAGCGAACAACGCTCGTGGAAAAGCTGAAGAGGATAGGAGCCGATCGCTGATGCCGCCGCGATTCGTGTACTGGACCATCATTGCCGGCGGACTGCCGACCGCATTCCGCGCCGCGACGCAGGACGAGCTGCTGCCGACCTTCAAGCGCATTCAGGAGAGGCACCCGGACGCGGAGATGAAATACTTCGCGCGCGGACGGCTCTGGGCATCTCCGGAGGAGGTGCGGACAGCCACCGAAGCCGCGCGCCGCCGCCGTGCGACGCCGCGGGGGCGCGACTGGCGTCCGGGCGGCGAGCACCGCGACCCGCGGCAGCGCTTCAAGGATGCGAAGAAGGCGCGCAACCAGAAGGGGCGCCGCCAGCGCTTCGAACGGCGCGGCACGAGCGGCCCGCCGAAAGGCAAAGGCGGCCCGAGGAAGGGGTGATCGCGCACATCGTGCTGTTCCGGCCGCGGCGCGATCTGGCCGCTGACGCCGTCCAGGCGCTCGTCGCCGCGTTCGAGGCGGCGCTCAGCAGCATTCCGTCGATTCGACGCGCGCGGGTCGGGCGCAGGGTGGTGCTCGGGCGCGCGTACGACGCGCTGATGCGCGCCGACTATCCCTACGTCGCCATCCTGGAGTTCGACGACCGCGCCGCCCTGACCGCCTACCTCGAGCATCCGGCACACGAGCAGCTGGCGACACGGTTTTTCACGGCGTTCGAGGAGGCGCTGATCTACGACTTCGAACTGGCTGAAGGTACGGCTGGGTTGGCGGGACTCCACTCCAACGGGCAGTAGGCAGTAGGCGACTCATCCGATGGGCGCTGTGGCCGCCGCAGTTGTATTTCGCGGTCTGACGTCTGGCGCCGGGAAGAAGAATTCGTCGACGATGGCGCGCAGCTCGCCGAGCGAGTGCGCGCTGTTCACGCGGACGCGAAGGTGCGATCCGCCGTCGAGCCCCTTCGAATACCAGCTGCACAACGCGCGGATCTTGTTGATGACCCAGCGGTCGTGACCGCGGGCAGGCATGCGGTCGGCGCCCGGCGCGACGTGACGGAAACCGTCCCGTTCGTCGACGCGCTCGGTCAGCAGCAGGTCAATGTATTCGTGCAGAAAGCGGCCGCGGTCGGCGAGCGTAATCGTGCGCGCCGGCCGGCCGTCGCGGAGGTCGGCCGCCTGCGCGAGGATCCAGGGATTGCGCAACACGCCCCGGCCGACGAGCACGGCGCTCACGCCGCTCGCGAGCCGATCGACGACCTGCTCCGGCTCGATGCAGTCACCGCTGCCCAACACCGGGATCGACAGCCGCTCGGCCACCTGCGACACGAGCTCCCAGTCGGCCATTCCGGAATACGACTGCTCCGCCGTCCGGCCATGAATCGTCACGGCGGAGGCGCCGGCGTCCTCGACGCGGCAGGCGACGTCGGCGGCATTGCGCGACCGGTCGTTCCAGCCGGCGCGCATCTTCACCGTGACCGGGATCGTCACCGCGCGCGTCATCGCGCGGATGATGCCGGCGGCGTGCTCCGGCTCCTTCATCAGGCTGCACCCGGCGCTGTGCCTGGCGATCTTCGGCACGGGGCAGCCCATGTTGACGTCGACGATGTCGGCGCCCATGCCTTCGACGATCTGCGCGGCCGCCGCCATTGTCTCGGGATCGCCGCCGAAGATCTGAATCGAGACCGGCCGCTCCTCCTCGGTGAATTCCGCGTACTCGAGCGTCCGATCGATGCCCCGGACGAGCCCCTCGGACGACACCATCTCCGTGACGACAAGACCGCAGCCGCCGTGGCGCTTGACGAGCCGGCGGAAGGCGCTGTCGGTCATCCCCGCCATGGGCGCGACGACGAACGGGCTTCGCAGTTCGACGGAGCCGATTTTCATTGAATGAGTGCGGCCTAGTACGGCCGGACGTCGGCCGCGTCGACTTCGACGCTGACCGCCTGGCCGATGAGATCGACCGAGAGGACGAGGCGCGCGTGCGTGCCCTTGCGCACGAGGCGGCCGATGACACCCTTCAGCGGCCCGTGCGCGACTTCGACCATCATCCCTTCCCGAATCATCGGGCACGGATCGTAGGCAAGTTCGCTCTCGACCAGCTGCCGGATCCCCTCGATCTCGTGCTCGGGAATCGACGCCGGCTCACCCTCGAACGAGATGATGTTCACGACGCCGGTGCACTTCAGGATCGGCAGCCGATCGCTCGGGTCAAACCTCGCGAAACAGTAGCCGGGAAACAGCGGCCAGTCGATCTTCTTCTTGCGGTCCTTCCAGCGGCTCCACCGGGTGACGGTCGGCAGGAACGCTTCGATCTGCTTCTGCTCGAGCTGCTGGCGGACGACCTGCTCGTGCCGCGAGCGGATCCAGAGCGCGTACCAGGAGTCGGTCATCCAGCGAGCGCCTTTCGGCGCTCCGCGAGCGCCTGCTCGTACGCCTTGCGCAGCTCCTCATTGCGCCAGGTGATCGTCGCCTGGCTGCGCAGCTTCTCCAGATACTTGAGCCGCTCCGCCGCCATCTTCTCGCCACCCACCTTGTTGCTGATATCCGAGCGCGCGTCGTCAAACGATCGGATGCGGGTGTCCGTCCGCGATTCGAGCTTCAGGATCTGGTAGCCGCGCGCCGTGCGGATCGCCTCGGTCAGGTCGCCCACCTTCAGCGTCGTCAGCTGCTGTTGCAGCGCGTCAGCGAGCTCGCTCTGCCGGATCGGACCGATGAGACCGCCGTTGGCTTTGGATGGCGCATCGGAGAATTCCGCCGCGAGGCGCGGGAAGGGCTCGCCGGCGATCAGGCGCTTCCGCACCTCCTCGGCCTCGGCCTTCGCCTCGTCGTCCTGGGCGACGTTGACGCCTTTCTCGGTGACCGGCACCTCGATCAGGATTTCGCGCAGCGTGACCTCGGAGGGCGTCGTGAACTCCTCCTTGTGCACGTCGTAGTACGCGCGCGCCTCCGCCTCGGTGACGCTGATCTTGTCGACGACGTCGCGCCGCTGCGCCTCGGAGGCGAGCATCTGCCGCTCCAGCGCGCGCCGCAGATCGGGCATCGTCATCCCTTCCTGCTTGAGCGCCATCTGGAATTGCTCATCGCTCTCGATGTTGTTCGACTTCCTGATGTTCTCGACAATGCTGGCGAACTGCTCGTCGCCGAGCGTGAGCCCCAGCTCGCGGCCGCGCTGGATGAGGAGCAGCTCGTCGACCGCCTCGAGAATGATCGGCGGCGTGACCTCGGCCACCGCCTTGCGGAGCACCGGGCTGTCGGGGGTCACGTTGGCGAGCTCCGGCCGGTTGCGCAGCACGGCGATCTGACGCTGTTCGAACTCGGTTTTCGTCAGAATGTCGCCGTTGACGTTGACGAGCACCTGCTCGATGATTTGCGCCCCGAGCGGCACGGCCGCCACGGCCGCCAGCAGAGCTATAAGGAGCGGGCTTCGCTTCATCATGGACAATTCCTGCAGAATCAATATTTTAACTTAACCGCTCCAGCAGCTCCTCGAGGCGCGGGAACATCCCCCCCTCGGCCCGCGGATCGCCCTCAGGCTTCCGCAGGATCGCTTCCTTGGTGAAGCCGGCGGTCACGGCGCCTGCCGTCGCGCGAGCGGTCCACCAACTGGTCTCCTCGCGCCCGTGGGGCGGGCCTTTACGGCCCGCCTGGCGCGGCGTAAAGCCGCGCCCTGCGACACCGTCGACGCCAGCCTCCAAATCCAGCTTCAGCGACGCCGGCGGCACCAGCGTGGCGCCGGGATGGCCCTGGACGACCTTGATGAGGCGCAGCGGATCGACCTTCGCCTGCGGCCGGAACTTGATCACGACCAGGCGCCCCTCGCGGTCGATCGTCTCGACCCCGAGCCGGTCGGCCATGATGCGGATGCGTCCGTACTCGGCCAGGTTGAGCACCGAGTCTGGCGGCGGGCCGTACCGGTCGCGGACCTCGTCGAGCACGCCCTGGAGCTCCTTGTCGGTGCGCGCCGCCGCGACGCGCCGGTACACCGTCAGGCGCTGGTTCATCTCGGGGATGTAGCTGTCGTCGACCTTCAGATCGACGCGGAGGTTGACCGTCGCGCGCGCTTCGTCCTCGATCTCCTCGCCCTTCAGCTCGCGCACCGCTTCCTCGAGGAGCTTCATGTACATCTCGAACCCGACGGCGTCGATGTGGCCGCTCTGCTCTCCGCCGAGCAGATTGCCCGCGCCGCGAATCTCGAGGTCGAGCGCGGCCACGCGGAACCCGCTCCCGAGATCGCTGAACTCCCTGATGGCCGCGAGCCGCTTCTTGGCGACCGGGGACAGGTTGTCTTCCGGCGGAATCAGCAGATACGCATAGGCGGGGCGATCCGACCGGCCGACGCGGCCGCGCAGCTGATAGAGCTGCGACAGCCCGTACCGATCCGCCCGGTTGACGATGATCGTGTTTGCGTTGGGAATGTCGAGCCCGTTCTCGACGATCGTCGTGGCGAGCAGGACGTCGTACTTCCGCTCGACGAAGCCGAGCATCGCGCGCTCCAGCTCCTCCTCGCCCAGCTGGCCGTGACCGACCACCACCTTCGCCTCGGGCACGAGGCGGTGGAGCAGGTTTCCGATGGAATAGATCGACTCGACGCGGTTGTGTACGAAGTACACCTGTCCGCCGCGTGCCATCTCGTTGCGAATGGCGCGCTCGATCACCGGCGCGTCGAACCTGGTGACGTTGGTCTGGATGGAGAGTCGATCCTTCGGCGGCGTCTCGATGATCGACATGTCGCGGATGCCGACGAGCGACATGTTCAGCGTGCGCGGAATCGGTGTGGCGGTCATCGTCAGGACGTCGACTTTCTTGCGCAGCTGCTTGATCCGCTCCTTGTGCACCACCCCGAACCGCTGCTCCTCGTCCACGATGAGCAGCCCGAGGTCCTTGAACGCAACGTCCTTCGACAGCAGACGGTGTGTGCCGACGATGATGTCGACCTTCCCCGAGGCCACGCCGGCCAGGATCTCTGTGATCTCCTGCTTCGTCCGGAAGCGACTCACCATCTCGATCGTCACGGGAAATCCGGCGAAGCGGTCGCGGAGCGTCTTCAGGTGCTGAAATGCGAGCACCGTTGTCGGCGCGAGGAACGCGGCCTGCTTGCCGTCCATCACGGCCTTGAACGCGGCGCGCATCGCCACTTCGGTCTTGCCGTAGCCGACGTCGCCGCAGAGCAGGCGGTCCATCGGCGTCGACGCCTCCATGTCGTTCTTGATGTCGGCGATCGCGGTTGCCTGATCGGGCGTCAGCTCGTAGGGAAACCCGTCCTCGAACTCCTCCTGCCAGTGCGTGTCGGGTGCGAACGCGTGGCCAGGGACCGCCCTGCGCTGCGCGTAGAGCTTCAGCAGCTCTTCGGCCATGTCGCGCATCGCCTTCTTGACGCGCGTCTTCGCCTTCTCCCATGTCGTGCCGCCGAGCCGGTCCAGCGACGGCCGTGCGCCGCCCGTGTACTTCTGAATCAGATCGAGGCGCTCGACCGGGACGAACAGCTTGTCGTCGGCGGCGTAGCGCAGCTCGAGGAACTCCTGCGTGTCGTCTGCCGGTCCGCGGACACCGAGCTGCTTGAGGCCGACGAATTCGCCGATGCCATGGTCGACGTGGACGACGAGATCGCCGACCTTCAGATCGCGGAGGTCGGACAGGAACGCGCGAGCGACACCCGAACGCTTCTCTCCCGCGCGCCGCTCTTCCTCGAAGACGTCGGTCTCTGCATAGATCTGCAGCGCGGCCTCGGCCAGGCGGAAGCCCCGCGAGAGCGATCCGACCGCGACGAGCACCGACGCGGCGTGCGCGTCCTCGGCCCGTTCGACGGGGACCGCGACGATCTCGTATTCCTGCAGGATTTCGACAGCCCGCTCGGCGCGGCCGTGGCTGTCGGCCACGAAGAGCACGGTCTCGCCGCGCGTCCGCGCTTCGCGGACGTCGGCGATCCAGTCGGGCACGCGGCCGCGGAATTCGAGCGCAGGCTGACACGAGATGTGGCGAGCGTCCTCGTCGACCGCCAGCTCCTCGAGCCGCGGCGCGCCGCCCAGCCGCGTCTCGACGTCCTCCCAGGAGACGAACGCCTCGGTCGGAGCGTCGGCGGCGACGTGGCCCCGGGCGGAGGCGTCGCGATAGCTCGACTCGAGCTGGCCGCGCACTTTGCGGACCTGCTCGCCCGCCTGTTCGTACTCCGAGACGACCAGCCGCGCGCCGCGCGCGCCGAGAAAATCGAGCACGGAGAGGGACGAGGGCTCGTCCTCGAACCGCTCCCGCAGCGGCACGACGAGCACCTGATCGGTGGCGCCGGTGGACCGCTGCGTCGCTGGATCGAAACGCCGGAGGGATTCCACCATATCGCCGATGAACTCGACCCGGACGGGCTCGGCATCGGCGGCCGGAAAGAGATCGACGATGCCGCCGCGCACCGTGAAGGCGCCGTGCTCGTCGACCGGATCCTCGCGGGTAAATCCTGCATCCACCAGCAGGTCCGCCAGCGCCTCCGGCTCGATTTCGGTGCCCGATGACATCGCCAACGATGCCTGCAGCAGCCTCTCAGGCGGACTGACGCGGGGAAGGAGCGCGGCCGCCGACGTGATGATGAGCCGCGCCGTGCCGGTGGCCGCGGAATGGAGCGCGCGGGCGCGCGCCGCGGCGACCCGGAAGTGCGGCGCCATGCCGCGATACGGATCGACCTGGAGCGACGGCAGCGGCAGGACGGCCTGTTCGGCCGCGGCTTCGGAGGCGCCTTCGAGCGCGGCGTAGAAGAAGCGCGCATCCGCCGTGAGCTGTTCCACGTCTTTGTCGGTGGGGGCGATCAGCACGGCGAGCCCCCGCGCGGTGCGCGCCGCAGCCACGGCCGCCAGCGCCTTCGCGGCGGGCGTCAGTCCAGCCGTGATCGGGACGAGCGTCTCCAGGCCCCCGCGGGCGGCGGCGTGGCCGAGCAGGGCACGAAGCGTCAGGGACGGGGTGACGGTCATTGCGCGTACATGACGAAAGGCCCATCCTCCGGCGCGGCCGGGGGTGAGCGGAATCATTGTCACATACGCCCGCCGGGTCTGCGGCGGCTGGATTGCGCCCACCGCGAGACCCGGCCTACGTACGCAGACGTACTTTGCTGATCAGCTGCGAGGTGGACTGTCCGGGCGACAGTTCGACGCGCACCACGCGTCCGCCGCGTGCTTCCACGACATCGCGTCCGACGATGTCGTCGGGACCCCAGTCGGCGCCTTTGACGAGGACGTCCGGCTGAATGGCCCGGATCACCGCGTGCGGTGTGTCCTCGTCGAAGATGATGACGGCGTCGACGCGGGCGAGGCCGAGCAGGACCTCGGCGCGCTCCTGCGCGGGATTCACGGGCCGGTCCGGCCCCTTGATCGCGCGGACCGATCGATCCGAGTTGATGGCCACGATGAGCGCGTCGCCCAGGGCGCGCGCGTCGCCCAGGTAGCGGACGTGGCCCGGATGGAGCAGATCGAATACGCCGTTGGTGAAGACCACCTTCCCCCCGGCCGTGCGGACGCGTTCGGCAAACGCGGCCGCCTCGTCCATCGTCGTCAGCAGCCCGGCGTGTGTCGCGGGCCTGCTCACGTGTTCAGGCCGGTGACGCGGACCCCGCCCGAGAAACTCCAGCGGTGCGGCGGCCGGTAGATACCCGCCTCGTGCAGCCGCGAGGTCACGCGGATGGTGTAGAGCAGCCGGTGGTAGTCGTACGCCGCGCCGTTCTCGCGATGCGCCGCGACGTCGAGCTTGTAGGTGCCGTCGACCAAATCCAGGCGGTCAATCGCGAAGCGCACCTCGCCGGCCCCGGTGAGCGCGCCGGAAGTGGCACCCTCGATATTCGTATTGGTGCCGTAGCAGCAGACCCCCTCGGCATTGAAGATGCCGACGCCGAAGACGAGGTCCGTCACCGGCTGGCGCGCGAGGAGGCGCAGCCGGATCTCGAGCGGGTCGCCCGACGGAAAGACGTACGTCGGGCGGCCGTCGCGCCCGATCACATCCACCGCGGTGATCTCAACCTCGCGCGAGCCCCAGCGGCCTTCGTCGGCTTTGAACATGTCGGGAATGCCGGGATCGGGGATCCGGGAGCCGGGATCGGGGATCCGGGAGCCGGGATCCGGTGGTTCATGGGTTTCTGGTTCTTCCTTCGGGATCCCGAATCCCGGATCCCGCATCCCGGACGCCCGCGCCAGAGCCACGTCTTCGGCGCGGGCCACATCCTGCAGGTACGCATCGACCACGCGCCGGGGGTCGCCCTGGGTGCGAACGACCCCGGCGTCGAGCCAGAGCGCCTCGTCGCAGAAGCGCGTGACCAGATCGAGGGAATGCGTCACGAGGAGCACGGTGCGCCCCTTGCGGCGAAACTCGCCGAACTTGTCGAGGCATTTGTGCGTGAACGCCTCGTCGCCGACCGCGAGCACCTCATCGACCAGCAGCACGTCGGGATCGACGTTGATCGCGACCGCGAAGCCGAGCCGCATGTACATGCCGGACGAATAGGTCTTGACGGGCGCGTCGATGAAGTTCTCGAGCTCCGCAAAGGCGACGATCTCGTCGAACCGCGCCGCAATCTCGCGCCGGGTGAGCCCGAGCATCATGCCGTTGATGTAGACGTTCTCGCGGCCCGAGATCTCCGGATGGAAGCCGGCGCCGAGCTCGATGAGCGCCGACACGCGGCCGCGCACCTGGACGGCGCCTTCCGTCGGACGCCCGATCCCGGCAATCAGCTTGAGCATCGTGCTCTTGCCCGAGCCGTTGCGGCCGATGATGCCGAACGTCCGGCCGGCCGCGACGTCGAACGAGACGCCTGTGAGCGCGTCGAACGTCTCGTCGGGGCGCAGATCGCGAAGCACCCGCCCTCCGAGCAGCGCGCTCTTGAGCGTGCCAAAGTGCCGGCGCCGGCCGTACCGCCGGTACCTCTTGCGGACGCCGCACACTTCGATCGCGTTCACGTCAGACTTCCTCCGCGAGCGTGTCGCGCAGGCGATCGAAGACGAAGTAGCCGAAGGCACACACGGCCAGCGCCGCGCCGCCGAGGGCGAGCAGCCGCGGCCACGCGGTGAACGACCCGGGCCGGAACAGCACTTCCTGGTAGGAGACCGCGAGGTAGGTGAAGGGGTTCAGCGTGAGGAACCGGCGCACCGACGGCGGCGCCTGCGAGAGCGCGTAGATGATCGGCGTCGCGAAGAACCAGAGCGTCAGCAGGTTCGCGAGCAGATCGCGGATGTCGCGGAAGTGCACCGTCAGCGCCGAGAGCAGGAGCGCCAGGCCGAGCGTCAGCACCAGCTGGACGAGCACGACGATCGGAAACCAGAGCAGGTCGCCGGCGACGATCGGCACGCCGTAGTAGACGAGAAACGCCGCGAGGATCGGCAGGCCGAAGCAGAAATGGACCAGCCCGGCCAGCACCGTCACGATCGGGAGCACTTCCGCCGGGAAGAGCACCTTCCGAATCAGGTTGCCCCCCGCAATCAGGACATTGGACGCTTCGAGCAGCGACGAGGAGAACCAGGTCCACGGCAGAATCCCGCAGAACAGGAACAGCGCGAACGGCTCGAGCTCCGGTGGATGGACGCCCGGCAGCACGACGGTGAAGACAAACGTGTAGACGAGCAGCAGGAGCAGCGGATTGACGAAGGACCAGAAGAAGCCGAGCACGGAGCCGCGGTACCGCGCCTTCAGATCGCGGGCGACGAGGCTCTGAATCAGCGCTCGATAGCGAAAAAGCTGGCGGAGGCTGGAGAGCAACCTGCTCTCTTATACCTTTGTCTCGGCGCTTTGAGCCACCTCCGCCAGGACGGTCACTCGGTCGGGGAGCACCTCGACGAAGCCGCCCGCGATCGGCACCTGCTGCTTCTGCTGGCCGATGCGGTACCAGAGCTCTCCCACCTTCAACATGGCGAGCAGCGGCGCGTGGCCCGGAAGGACGCCGAGGTACCCCTCGGCGCCGGGCACCTGCACCTCGTCGACCTCCTCGCGCACGACCGCGCGATCGGGGGTGACGATCTCGAGCAGGAGCTTTGCGGGTATCGCCATCGCGTCAGGCGGCCTTGATGGCGGCGGCTTTCTCGACCGCCTCTTCGATCGTGCCGACCATGTAGAACGCCTGCTCCGGGAGCTCGTCGTGCTTGCCTTCCACGATTTCCTTGAACCCCTTTATGGTGTCGGCGATGGGCACGTAGGCGCCCTTGAAGCCGGTGAACTGCTCGGCCACGAAGAACGGCTGCGACAGGAACCGCTGGAGCTTCCGCGCGCGGGCGACCGTGAGCTTATCGTCCTCCGACAGCTCGTCGATGCCGAGAATCGCGATGATGTCTTGCAGGTCCTTGTAGCGCTGCAGGATCTGCTTGACGTTGCGCGCCACGTTGTAGTGCTCGTCGCCGAGCACCCGCGGATCGAGAATGCGCGACGTCGACGCCAGCGGATCGACGGCCGGATAGATCCCCAGCTCCGCAATCTGCCGCGACAGGTTGGTGGTCGCGTCGAGGTGCGCGAAGGTCGTCGCCGGCGCGGGATCGGTGTAGTCGTCGGCGGGGACATAGATCGCCTGGACCGACGTGATCGACCCCTTCTTGGTCGAGGTGATCCGCTCCTGCAGCTCGCCCATCTCGGTGAGGAGCGTCGGCTGATAGCCGACCGCCGACGGCATGCGGCCGAGCAGCGCCGACACCTCCGAGCCCGCCTGGGTGAAGCGGAAGATGTTGTCGATGAAGAGGAGCACGTCCTTCCCCTCGGCGTCGCGGAAGTACTCGGCCACCGTCAGCGCCGACAGGCCGACGCGCAGCCGCGCGCCGGGCGGCTCCGTCATCTGGCCGTAGACGAGCGCCGCGCGCGACTTGCTCGGGTCCTTGATGTCGATGACGCCCGACTCCTGGAACTCGAGCCAGAGGTCGTTGCCTTCGCGGGTGCGCTCGCCGACACCGCCGAACACGGACACGCCGCCGTGCTTCAGGGCGATGTTGTGGATGAGCTCCATGATGATGACGGTCTTGCCGACGCCCGCGCCGCCGAAGAGGCCGATCTTGCCGCCCTGGAGGTACGGCTCGAGCAGGTCGACGACCTTGATGCCGGTCTCGAACATCCGCAGCTCGGTGGACTGCTGCTCGAGCGTCGGCGCGTGCCGGTGGATCGGCCAGCGCTCCTTCGACTCGATGGGGCGGTCGGGGAAGTCGACCGGCTCCCCCAGCACGTTGAGCACGCGCCCGAGCGTCGCCGGCCCGACGGGCACCGAGATCGGCGCGCCGGTGTCGATGACCGTCATGCCGCGCGTCATGCCGTCGGTCGGCTTCATTGCGACCGCGCGCACGCGGTTTTCGCCAAGGTGCTGCTCGACTTCGGCGACGACGTCGATGGCGGCGGCGCCGCCGGCGCCGTCCGAGACCACGCGCACCGCGTTGTAGATCGCGGGCAGGCCTTCGGGAAACTCGATGTCGATCACGGGCCCGATCACCCGGACCACCTTGCCCGCGTACGGTGTGGTTGCTGTCTCTGCCATAACGCTTTCTATGTCGCGGCCGCGCCCGAGACGACCTCAATGATTTCGCGTGTGATGGCCGCCTGGCGCACCTTGTTCATGTAGAGGGTCAGGCTGTCGATCATGTCCGACGAGTTGCGCGTCGCCGCATCCATCGCGGTCATCTGCGCCGCGAAGAACGCCGCGTTCGATTCGAGCAGCGCGCGGTAGACCTGCGCCTGCACGTGGCGCGGCAGCAGGTGGGCGAAAATCTGGTCCGCGGCGGGCTCGTACAGATAGTCGGTCGCCGGCCCCGCCGCTGCCGTCTCGAGCCGCGGAATCGGCAGCAGGCGCTCGAGCACGATCCGCTGCGTCATCACCGACTTGAACTCGTTGTAGACGATGTGGACGCTGGAGGCGCGGCCGGAGGCGAACGCGTCGATCGCCGCGCTGGCGATCTCGGCGGCGTGGGCATAGGTGAGCCGCTGGAAGATGCCCACCTGCTCGAACCGTGCCTCGAAGCCGCGGCGGCGGAAGATGTCGCGCCCCTTGCGGCCGATGAGGCCCAGTTCAATCGTCTCGCGGCGGTTGTCCTCGGCGATGAACTGCCCGGCCGCCTTGATCACGTTCGCGTTGAAGCTGCCGCAGAGCCCGCGGTCGGCGGTGATCACGATGAGCAGCGGCCGCCCGGCCTCGCCGCCCGACCGCAACAGCGGATGCGACTCGGGATCGACGCGCGCGGCCAGACTGTTGAGCACCTGCTGCATGCGCTGCGCGTACGGCCGCGCGGCGACGACGCGATCCTGCGCGCGCTTGAGGCGCGAGGCGGCGATCATCTTCATCGCCTTGGTGATCTGCTGCGTCGATTTGACGGCGCGGATCCGGCGGCGCAGGTCCAGCAGTGAAGGCATCTACGCGACGGCCGCCTGCGCGCGGCCCGTGAACTGCCGGCCGAACTCGGCGAGCGCCGCGTCGAGCTGGCCCCGAAGCTCGTCGTCGAAGATCTTCTTCTCGGCGATGGCGGGGAGGACCGCGGGGTGGCGCGTCTCGAGGAACCGGTACAGGTCTTCCTCATAGCGCCGTACCTGGTCCACGTCGACGCCGTCGAGGTACCCCTTCGTCGCGGCGTAGATCATCGTCACCTGTTTCTCGACCGGCACCGGCTGATACTGCGGCTGCTTCAGGATCTCGACGAGCCGCCGGCCGCGATTGAGCTGCGCCTGCGTCGCCTTGTCGAGATCGCTGCCGAACTGCGCGAAGGCGGCCAGCTCGCGGTACTGCGCCAGATCCAGCCGGAGCGAACCGGCGACCTGCCGCATCGCGCGGATCTGCGCCGAGCCGCCGACGCGCGACACCGAGTTGCCGACGTTGATCGCCGGGCGCACGCCCTGGTGGAACAGATCCGTCTCGAGGAAGATCTGGCCGTCGGTGATCGAAATCACGTTCGTGGGAATGTAGGCCGACAGGTCGCCCGCCTGTGTCTCGATGATCGGGAGCGCCGTGAGCGATCCCCCGCCGAGATCGGTCTTGAGCTTGGCCGCCCGCTCGAGCAGGCGCGAGTGCAGGTAGAAGACGTCGCCCGGATACGCCTCCCGGCCGGGGGGCCGCCGCAGCAGCAGCGAGATCTCCCGGTACGACTGCGCGTGCTTCGAGAGGTCGTCGTAGACACACAGCGCGTGGCGGCCGCTGTCGCGGAAGTACTCGCCGATCGCGCAGGCCGAGTACGGGCTGATGTAGAGCATCGGCGCCGGATCCGACGCGGCAGCCGCCACGACGATCGTGTAGCTCATCGCGTCGTATTCCTCGAGCGTGCGCACGACCTGCGCGATCGTCGACTGCTTCTGCCCGATCGCGTTGT
>CAZGLC010000004.1:0-48754 GCA_964526235.1 uncultured Bifidobacteriaceae bacterium | reverse complement strand
ACGCGCGCCCGCGGTAGAGATACAGCGTGCTCAGTATCGCTGCCTCAGTGCCTCGGTGTGTCGTGGGGACGGAAGAGCGGATCAGCAGAGCGCTGACCCGCTAAACAGATACATCGGTGGTTCGTCAGGGGTCAGGGGAGGGGGCAGGGCGAACTCGCTGACCCCTGACCCCTGTGCCCTGACCCCTTCGTGTTCAGAACGCGAAGCGGAAGCCGAGCTGCACGATGCGCGGCTGGTACGCGACGTTCGCGTTGAACGACGGCCGGCCGAAGTTGGCGTTGCTCACGGCAGTGGTATACGAGCCGTAGTTCGCGTGGTTGAAAATGTTGAACACCTCGGCCATCCCGTCGGCCGTCACGCGACCGCCAAACCTGAACCGCTTCTGGATCCGCATGTCGACGCGATGGATCGGATCGCCGACGAGGTCGTTGCGTGGGACGATGGCGCCGTCCGGACGCAGCCGACCCGCGCCCCAGCTGCCCTGGTCCGCGGTCGTCCCCAGGTTGCGCAGGTCGCCGCCCCAGTTGGTGACATACCGCAGGCCGGAACCGAAGAAATACAACCCGCTCAACTGGACGCCGTAGCCCGGTTCCCAGATCCCGTTGAACGTGGCCCGATGCCGCTGATCCGTCACCGCGAGCGAGTAGTCGTCACCGAGATCCGGAGACACGCGGAACGCGAGCGGGCTCCACATGACGCCGCCGCGGCCGTCCGGCTGGACGAACACCGGCTCGCCCGGTGAATCGTAGAAGCCTGACAGCGAGTAGGTGGCGTTGGCCTGCCAGCGGTCGCTCATCCGCTTGGTGAAGTTCATCTCCAGGCCATGGTAGTTGGTCCGGCCGATCATGAACTCGCCGAGCACGGTCCCCCACTCGGGGAACGGCAGCAGCGCCGCGTTGGTGAACGGGTTGTTCGCCAGCGTCGCCGCGTTGTACGACAGGTTCATGTTGCGCGCGACCTCCTCGGCGCGGCCGCCGGTGAAGACGTAGTTGGCTTCGATCGCCATCACGCCGCCGAACTGCCGCTGGAGGCCGACCGACGCCTGATGGCTGAAGCTCACTTCATGCAGCTTCTCCATCCCGCTCTCGCTCGGGCCGGGGATCTCGATCGTGATGGATCGCCGGAAGCAGCCCGGCCTGTTGCCGTTCTGGTCGCACGCGCCGGCGAGCACCTGCTCGTAGGTCGGCCTCGGGCCGTTGAACGGGTTGACCGCGAAGTCGGCCCGTCCGTTGTTCAGCACCTGTGGAATGGCCGTGCGGGTCCAGAGCTCCGACTGGTGCGCCGCGTCGCTCTCGAGCTGCGTGTAGAACAGCCCGTAGCCGCCGCGGACGACGGTGCGGTCGTTCAGCTGGTAGGCGAAGCCGAGCCGCGGCGCGATGTTGTTCGTGTCGGCCGGACGGTTCCCCGACAGCCACGGCCGGAACTCGATGTCCTCGCCGAGCACCCCGAAGTCGAGATCGTGCCGGACACCGAGGTTCAGCGTGAGGCGGCTCGTCGCCGACCAGTCGTCCTGCAGCCAGAACGCGAAGACGTTGCGGCGGCGCGTCATGCTGTGGTCGCCGAACGATTCCTCGTAGCGCGTGATGAGCGGCGACAGCGGCGCCAGGTTCCACGTGGACACGTCATTCCAGACCGGGAACAGTGATTCGACGTTCGCCGGGGGGCGCGAATTGGTCGAGTACACGCCCGCGCAGCGATTGCACCAGTGCAGCCAGTTGCCGTACCAGTTCAGGTACTCGGCGCCGGTCTTCAGATCATGGCGGCCCATCGCCGTGTACGACAGCGTAAAGTCGTCACGAATCGACCAGATCCGCTCGAAGATGTCCTGCGGCGCGTTGGAGGGTTGCGTCCCGATCGAGTAGCCGGTGAACAAGATGGTGGGCGCGGCGCCCCCCATCCCCTTGTCGACCGGGAAGGATCCTCCCTGCCACTTCGGATCGGTCGTCAGCGCCCAGTGGAAATCCGAGAATCCGCCCTTCAGCTGGTTGAGGGTGCGGTCATTCAGCACCCAGGCCTGCGTCAGCCAGACCTGATTGCTCTCACGGCGGGTGCTCCGCGACGTGGACGGATGCAGCGCGGCGCCGCCGGTGGCCTCCCGCGGGATCAGCTGGTAGTACTTCGCGTAGCGCATCGTCAGGTGCGACTGCGGCGTGAACTGCGCGTCGCTGCGGACGCCGCCCGTATGCTGGGTGCGGGTTCCGGGCAGGTCGATGTTGAAGCTCGGGTACGGACTATTGAAGGTGACTGTACGCGGCTCACGCTCGTACTCGTAGTTGCCGAAGACGTGGATCCGGTCGCGTCGGATCGGGCCGCCGAACGTCCCGCTGAACTGCTGGTCGGAGTACGGGAGCACCCGTCGCTGGATGAAGTCCTCCGCGTTGAAGCTGTCGTCCCGGAAATAGCCGGAGAACGTCCCGGCCGGCGTATTCGTCCCGGACTTGGTGATCGCATTCACCACCATGCCCTGCGAACGCCCCTGCGTCGCGTCGAACCGGTTGGTGATGAGCTCGAACTCCGCGATCGCGTCCCGGCTGTACCGCGGCTGCTGCTGCGAGCAGCAGATCAGCTGCGTGATCTGCTGGCCGTCGAGGTTCACCTGGAAGAAGCCCTGCCGGTCCTGCGGCACTTCACTCGCTGCATTCGCGCGGCTGCCCGGCGCCAGCAGGCTCAGGTCCATCCAGTTGCGGCCGTTGACCGGCAGCTCCGACATCTGGCGCGGGTCGATGTTGCCGCTCACGGTCGACGAGGTGACCTCGATGAGCGGCGCTTCGCCGGTGACCGTGACGGTCTCCTGCACGCCCGACACGCCCATGTCGAGATTGAGGGTCACTTCGCGGCCGAGCAGCAGCTCGATGCCGGGTCTCGCGACGGTCGCGAAGCCGGAGAGCTCCGCCGTCACCCGGTACACGCCCGTGCGCAGCGAGATGCGGTAGGCGCCGCTCTGATCGGTGACGCCGACGAACGTGCTCCCCGCGGCATCGTGCGTCGCGGTGACGGTCACACCCGGCAGCACGCCGCCGGTGTTGTCGCGCACCGTGCCGTTGAGGGTGGCTTCCTGCGCCGCGGCGAGCGGCGGCAGGACGAGGATGGCGAGGACGGCCAACCAGACCAATCGTCCGAGTGTCATGTCAGACTCCTTGTAGCGAGTTACCCCCCGACAAACGAGCGCGTACTATACAGGCGACCGGGCCGACTCAGAAATCGGTCGGGATCGGCGTATTGGCGCCGCCGTCCCAGTCCTTGACGGTGCCGTCGGCCGCCTTCAGGAACCCGAGCAGACAGCCGCGCGAGCCGTCGCGCAGCACATGGCACCGGACCTTGATCCGATCGCCCGCCTTGATGTACTCGCGGGTGACGCCGATCCGCTCGAGCCCGCCGCGGCCCGTCGCCTCGAGCGCCCAGATCTGCGGCTGCCCCTGCGCGTCCTTGACCTCCATGTACACCCACGAATGCGGGACGACGAGGTGTAGTTCCTTGACGATCCCTTCGATGTCGGTGAACGTGTCGGAGTAGTTGCCGTGCGAGTGATGCCCGGCGATGGGGACGCCAATCGCCGCGGCGAACACGAACGCGAGCGCGAGTCTGAACAGCATGATGTCCTCCTCTATCTCACTATCTATCTATCGAGTGCGCGCCGGCTTCGGCGCCCCGTGCAGGTAGATGCCGGAATATCTGATGCAGCCGCCATTCTCGTCACGCCATCCGAGCGACTGCTGAAAGAGGCCCGGCTCCGGCATCCCGTCGGGCACGGTGCCCTCCATAATGTACAACCTGTTCTCGTGCACGTAGATCGAGGTAAAGCGGTCTTCCCGGCTCGCAAATTCAGTCCAGTCCTGCGCGAAGACAGGCCCCGGCGCCATCGCCAGAACGCCCGCCAGCATCAGTCCCAGGCGCATCCCCCCACCTCCGCGCGCCGGCCGTCAAGCGCGCCCGGCGCAGTGTAGCGCGGCGCGGCCTTCTTGGCTAATATGGAGGAGTTCTTGGGAGGCTGACATGCAGTTTCGATTCAGTATCGCGATCCTCTGTGCGGTGTTCTTCGCGTTGCCGGTGGCCGCGCATCATTCCCACGGCAACTATATGGACACCTTTTCGGACATGACCGGCGTGGTGAAGGAAGTTCACCTGGTCGTTCCGCATTCCTGGGTGTACATGGAGGTGAAGGACGCGAGCGGGGAGCCGCAGATGTGGGCGCTCGAAGCGACCGGTCGCAACGGCCTCGAACGCATCGGCGTCAACCGTGAGTACATCAAGGCGGGCGACACGATCAAGGTGCGGTGCCATCCGCTGCGCGACGGCTCGCGCGGCTGCCTGCTCGGGTTCCTGAAGGCCCGTGACGGCTCGGTCAAGGACTGGGACGGCAACAGCGCGGCGGCGCCGTCCGACTTCTGATCTAGACCTCGCGCGCGTAGGCCGGGTCCTTGGGGACCCGGCGCTGCGCCCTCAGCCGCGTGAGGTGTAATCCGACCGCCGCGGCGAACAGCACGACCCCCGCCGCGTCCGACCAGCTCGCCGCATAGAACAGCAGCAGTCCGCCGGCCACCGCGAGCGCGCGCTCGAGCCGCGTGGCGGGTCCGCGAATCCATCCGCCCAGGCCCGCGGCCAGCGCGAGAATGCCGGCCGCCGCGGTCCCGGTCGCCAGCGCGATTGCCGCAGGGCCGCCCTGCATCAGCAGCCCCATGCCCTGCTCGCTCAGCGTGAATGCAAACGGGAAGACGAACGCCGGCAGGGTGTACTTCCACGTGAGCATCATCGTCGGAAACGGCCGGCCGCCCGTGATGGCGGCCGCCGCAAACGGCGAGAGCGCCGTGGGTGGGCTCACCTCGGACAGCACCGCGTAATAAAAGATGAACATGTGCGCGCCGAGCTCCGGCACGCCGACCTGAATCATCGCGGGTGCGACCATGACCGCCGCGATGATGTAGGACGCCGTCACCGGAACGGCGAGCCCGAGCATCAGCACCGCCACCGCCGAATAGAGCACCGTCAGAAAGAGCTGCCCGCCGGCGAGCGCCACGATGACACCCGCGATCTTGAGCCCCAGCCCGGTCAGCGTGACCGTCCCGACGATGATCCCGGCGGTTGCCGTCGTCGCGGCAATCGGCAGCACGCTGCGCGCGCCCGTGTAGAGCGCCTGCACCAGCCGCCGCGGCCACAGGGCGTTGGCGCGATCGACGAAGCTGAGCGCGACCGCGATCGCCATCGAGTAGAAGACGGCGCGAAAAGCGGTCGTCCCCGTCAGCAGGAACGCCGGAATGCTGACGAGCGCCAGGAAGTGGTACCCGGACCGCCGGGTGATCTGCCAGACCGAGTCGGCGGAGACCTCGACGGGCGCGGCGGCGGCGCGACGCGTGTCGGCCTCGATCATCAGAAAGATCGAGAAGAAGTAGAGCAGCGCCGGAATCGCCGCCATGATGAGGACCTGCAGATAACTGATGCGCAGGAACTCGGCGATGATGAACGCGGCGGCGCCGAGCGCCGGCGGACAGATGATGGCGCCGATGCCCGCGGCCGAGAGCACCGCGCCCCCCATCTCTGCCGGATAGCGCGCGCGCTTGAGCAGCGGCCACGCGACCGATCCCAGCGTGACCGTGTTGGCCACGCCGCTCCCCGAGATGGTGCCGAGCAGCAGTCCTGCAATCGTGACCGCGCGTCCCGGTCCGGCGCCGCCGCCCGATCGGCCGACGGCCGCCATCGACCAGTCGAGGAAGAAGCGGCCGGCGCCCGATGCGGTGAGGATCGCGCCGTAGAGGGAAAACAGAATGATGTAGGTGGCCGCCACGTCGATCGGAACGCCGAAGATCCCTTCGAGCGTCATGAAGGACGTGCCGACGATGCGCGGCGGGTCGTAGCCGCGGTGCGCGAGCAGGCTGAGGCCGACGAGGTCGAGCAACGGCCCGTAGAACGAATACACCAGGAACGCCGCGGCGGTCACCGGCAGAATCCACCCGGTCGTGCGGCGCGTGGCTTCGAGCACCGCCACCATGACGAGGATGCCCGCCGTCACGTCCACGGCCGTCGGATCGGCGGCGCGATAGATGAACTGATCGAAGTCGACGATCGGCCAGGCGAGCGCGATCGTCGTCAGCACGATCAGCGCCCAATCGAGCGGCGTGGTGCGCGTGCGGTCGCGCACGCCTGCCGGATAGTACAGAAAGCTCAGGACGAGCGCGAGCCACAGGAACGTGACGCGATAGATGAACGGCTGGACGATGCCGACGACCCAGTACAGCGCGTACAGCGACAGGCCGATCGCGAGCGCCGTGGCGAGGCCGCCGGTGATGCCGCGAAGCTCTCTGGTGGGTGATTCGGTCCCGACGTCCTCAGGCGCCGTGGTGACGGGCGCTACGGTTTCCACACACCCTGTTCCTGGTAGTAGCGGATCGCGCCCGGATGGAAGTCGGCGGGCGAGCCGAGGACGGCGCGTGCCGGATCGAGCAGCCGCGCCTCCGGATGGATCGCCGCCAGGTCGGCGCGCCGCTCGAAGAGCGTGCGCGTGAGATCGTAGGCAAGCGCCTCGTCCATCGCGGCATCGACGACGAGCGCGTTCTGCACGCCAACGACCGCCACGTCGGCCTCCTGCCCGGGATACGCGCCCTTCGGCATGACCAGGCGGTGGTATAAAGCCGCGCCGAACTCGGCCTGGAGCGCCGACAGCACCTCGTCGTTGGGAATCAGCTTCGCGGTGATGCCCGTGGTGCTGGCGAGGTCGAGCACGGAGGCGGTCGGCACGCCGCCGCTCCAGAAAAAGGCATCGATCTTGTCGTCTTTCAACGCGTCCACCGACGCGTTCACCGAGAGCGCCTGCCGGCGGAGGTCGCGATCGGGATCGAGGCCGGCGGCGCGCAGCACTCGCAGCGCGATCACTTCCGTGCCGCTGCCGGCCGAACCGGTCGACACCACCTTCCCTTTCAGATCGGCGATGCGGTCGATGCCGTTGCCGGCCACGGTCACGAGATGGGTGTAGTTCGGATAGAGCACCGCGAGCGTCCGCGCGCGCACCGCCCCGGTCTTCGCAAACGGACCGCGCGCCTTGATCGCGTCGTCGAGCGTGTCGGCGAGCGCGAAGGCGATGTCGACCTTGCCGAGCTGAATGAGCTTGAGGTTGTCCACCGACGCCGCGGTGACTTCCGCGGTGACCTGCACGCGCGGCAGGGCCTCACTGACGACCTTCGCGATGCCGCCCCCGTACGGGTAATAGACGCCGCCCGTGTTCCCCGTCGCGATCGACAGGCGCGTGATGCCGCCGTGCTCGCGCGCGAACTCGCGCGGGTTGCAGGCGGTGGCGAGCACCGCGAGCGCAAGTGCGAGCGTCACGGTCACGCGCATGTGTAGTTCTCTGTCAGTTGGTCGGCGTGCCCGCCGCAGTGGGATACCCGAGGCGAATCGTCCCCTGCTTCATGCCGTTGACGGTGCCGGTCGTGAGCCACGTCCGCGACGCCTCGAAGAGCGCGAGCCGATTGCGCTCCCACATGGCGTTGTGCGACGAACACCCGAGATCGGCAAAGACCTTCTCCGTCGAACCGATGTCTTCGTACAGCTGCCGCACGCGTTCCGGCGGGACCTGCCGGTCGTGGACCCCCGTGACCATCAGCGTGGGCACCCCAAGCTTCCTCACGATCGCCTGCGTCCACGTGCCGGTGGTGTTGGGCGCGCGACGGACGCCGGGCCCCCACGTCGCGCCAACCGGATCCGACCGCAGCATCTCGGTCCACACCGCGTCGGCGACCGCGGGATCGTACTGATCCGCGCAGCCGACCTGCCGGTCCCAGTTGGCCATGAACTCCCGGCGCGACTGCGTGTTCATCGCCGCTCCGGCGGCCGGCTGGGCGGCGGCGGCGGCCGCCGGCGTGGAGCGATCGTAGGCCGGCGCCAGCAGCACCAGCCGCGAAACCGTGGACGGGTGGCGCGCCGCGTAGCCCCCCGCACGCGGGGCGCCGCGCGACCAGGCGACGAGCGCCACGCGCTCGACGCGGCGCAGCGCGCGGATGTACTCCACCACGGCCGCAATCTCGTCCCAGTCGGTCGCCATCGTCGTGAGGGCGGTGCCGTGGCTCTGGGCGCACGGCGCCGCGATCAGCAGGGGGACCAGCGTCGCCTGCTGCTCGCGCGACAGATTGCACGGGTCGTCCATCGGCGCCGGACGCGTGGATCGGCCGTAGCCCGTCTGGTCCATCGAGAAGACGTCGAAGCCGTCGCCGGCGAGGTACGCCATCCAGCTGTAGTCGCTGTGCGGCACATCGAACGCCACCTCGGCCGGCGTACCCGCCCCATGGACGAACAGGACGACGCGGTCGGCGAGAGTGGCGGTGCGGAGCAGCACCGCCGGATTGGCGCGCTCGCGCAGGTACACGTGCGCGACCTGCCCGGCCAACGCGGGCACGGTGGATTTCATCCGGACGTAGTGGTCCACGGAGATGAGGTCGTCCGCGGGGGCCGCCCGCAGCATCGACAATGAACCGACGCCGGCCAACGCCGCCACGAACACAAAGAGCCGAGTCATCTCAGCACCTCCAGACGCCGTGTCGATCAGCGCCCCTGCGATTTCCGGTACCGCTCGTACCGTCGATCGCTCTCGTCGAGGTACGTGCGCCACGGCCGCGGGTCGGTGGGGTCGAAGTACAGCGGGTCGCCCGGAATGCGCTCGTTCAGGATGCCGCGCTCGTCCATGTACACCTTGTTGGACGGGCCGTTCGTGTCGGTGCACGTGTTGTAGGTCGGCCTGAGCTCGAGGCGCGTCTCCGTGTCGAGCTGGTACCGAACCCTCGCGTGCACCGGCCGCACGAAGACCTCCGGGTCGTACAGCGTGATCTCGCCCTCGATCCGGTCGCCGACGCGCCGGTAGCGCTCCACCGTCTCGAGGTTGTCGGTGAACTCCGACGGCCCACCCTTCCATCCGTGGATCTGATTCGTGTGGACGATCAGCGCATCGCCGTTCCAGAAGCCGATCGACTCGCCGTGCCACTTGGCGAACTCGGCATCCTTCGGGCTGTGTCCGCTGCCGTCGGTATAGATCCAGCGGATGTAGTTCTGCGCGTTTGACGACCCGAGCGTCCACACCTGTTCGGGCGTCACGATGAACTCTTCGGCGCCGACGGCGGCGAAGAACCCGCCCGGCAGGCAGATCGATCCCGCCGACCAGATGCGCCCTTCCGTATATGCCTTCAGCTCGCGCACGAAGTATTCGCGATACGCCGGCGTCAACAGTGAGGCGACATAGCTGGCCGGATTCGGCCCGCCGCCGAGACCCGCGGGGCCGCCCGCCCAGCGCCCGCGCCAGTTGGGAATCGTCGCCGCGGTGTGTCTGGTGCCGCCACCCGCCTCTTTCAGCCACGCCTGGTAGTGCTCCATCGCGGTCTTGAACGGATAGGGCGTCGAAAGATCGAGCGCGCCGGGCTTGGCCGTGCCCGCCGATCCGTAGACCCGCGAGCCGGCCTGCTGCGTCGAGCCGCCGCCCGGCTCGGTGCCGATCGCCATGCCTCTGAGCTGGCCGACGGTGTTGTTGCGGTAGTACGCAGGATCGGTCCAGAGGTCGCGATCCTGGCGAATGTCGGGCGTGGTGAAGATCGTCCGCTGCGCGGTCTGCGCGGCGGCCGGCGTCGCCATCGCGAGGACGACGAGCGCGGCGCCGGCACGGATGGCCGTTGTCATGGCGTGCATGATGGCGGCCTCTAATTCAGGTCCGGCTCGCGGCCGAACGACCGGCCGTCACCCGTCTTCATCGTCTCGTAGTTGCCGCCCGGACGCCCGTCCTTGAGCGGATGCATCGTCACGGTCACCACGTCGCCGACCTTCAGCGTGTTCTGGTTGATCCCCTGCTTGATCATGTTCTGGAGGTTCGACATCTCGACCCAGTAGGTCACCACGTCGCCGCGGTCGTTCTTGACGTCGACGTAGAGATAAACGTGCGGGTTGCGGAACAGGAATTCCTTCACCGTTCCGGTGACCGTCTGCGGCTTCGTGTGGTCGAACATCGCGTGCGAGTGATGCGAATAGGCCGGGGAGACGATTCCAAGCGCGATCGCAGCCGCGCACAGGCCGATCCATGTCAGATGCTTCATGCGTCCTTCTGCAAGCTGTTGATGCCGGCTACTATACTGCACCCGTTTCAGCCCATGTCGAGCCCGCCGTTGCCAGGCACTCACGCAGGTTGGCATACCCCGTGGGCTCGCTGGCCCTGCGTTGACGCACGTGTGGCATGTGGTCACAATGACCACATGGAACGCAATCTGGTCGGGGCGCGTGAACTGAAGGCGCGCCTGGGCGCCTATCTCCGCCGAGTGCGCCAGGGACGGACGCTGGTCATCACCGACCGCGGTGAGCCGGTTGCCGAGCTGCGCCCGTTGGAGGCCGGCACACACACGGACGCCGTGCTGGCCAAGCTGAAGGCCCTCGGCGCAGTCACCCGCACGGCGGACAGAGCGCTCAGGCCGTTCCGCCAGGTCCGAAGCCGCGGTCGCTCGGTCGCCGAGGCTGTTCTCGAGGATCGCAGCGACCGGTTCTGATGCGGTATTTCGACGCCAGCGCCCTTGTCAAGCGGTACATACGCGAAGCAGGGAGCATGAGGGTTCGCCGTCTTCTCTCTGCGGATCTTCCGGCGACGAGCCGGCTCTCCGAGGTGGAGGTCGCCTCGGCATTGGAGCGGCGCGCGCGGGAAGGCGCATTCTCGACGGCGGAGCGGAATCGTGCGCTTGCCGCGCTCGCGGTCGATTTCCCGGCAATCCTGGTCGTCGAACTGACGTCGGCCATCAGCGCGCGGGCACGCGCTCTGTTGCACAAGCACCCCTTGCGCGCCGGCGATGCCATTCAGCTCGCCAGCTGCCTTTACTTGCGCGACGAGCTCGGCGAGGAGCTGACGATTGTCGCGTTTGACGACCGTCTGCTCGAGGCCGCACGGCGTGAGGGCGTGAGCCCGGCCTGAGACCCACCAACGCATCAGCTCCACTATCCCATGTAGAGCCCGCCGTTGGCGTGCACGATCTGACCCGTGATGTAGCGCGCGCCAGGACCACAGAGAAAGCGGACGAGCGCCGCCACCTCCTCCGGACGTCCTTTGCGCCCTACAGGCGATGCCAGCTTCTTGTGGTGCGCGGGCTCGGGTCCCGCGCGGGTGGTGTCGATGAGTCCGGGCGCCACGCAGTTCACGGTGACGCCGTGCGGCGCGAGGTCGTGCGCGAGGGCGCGCGTCAGCCCCGCGAGACCCGCTTTCGCCGCGATGACGTGCGTGCGCCGCGGCGCGCCGGTATGCGACGAGAGCCCGCCGATGTTGACGATGGCGCCGCGGCCCGAGGCGATGAGGTGCGGCAGCGCCGCGCGGCTGCAAAGAAAGGCACCATCGAGCGTGGAGGCGAGCACGGCGCGCCACTCGGCGTAGTCGAGGCTCGCGAAATCGACCTCGCGCCGGATGCTGGCGTTGTTGACCAGAATGTCGAGGCGGCCGAGCCGCTCGACGGTCGCCGTCACGAGCGCGTCCACGGCGCCAGGATCCCCGACGTCGGCCGTCATCGCCGTAGCGCGGCCGCCCGCCTGTTGAACCTCGGCCGCCACAGCCTCCGCATCCGCCAGCGCCTGGCGGCCGGTGATCATGACCGCCGCGCCGGCATCCGCGAGCGCCAGCGCGATGGCGCGCCCGATGTTGCGCGCGCTGCCGGTGACGAGGGCGACGGAGCCGGCCAGTTCGTTATGCATCGCCATGATCAGGTAAGTTCTCCCTCATCCCCTGAACTCCTTCAGCACCTCGAGTGTCGGCTGGATAAAGAGCGCCTGCGACATCTCGCGCAGCCGCTCCGCCGTCGCGCCGGTCCATCCACCGTACCGCGCGTTGTCCATGAACTTCGCCTCCAGCTCCGCGAGCGGCAGCGGCGCGTCCGCCCCGCCGCGCATGCACGGCTGACGGTACTCCCGCTCCCCGCCGTCCCCGAGCGCGGCGCGCAGGTGCCCACTGAACTTGCGCGGGTACTCGTCGGCGGGATTGATGGTGTACCGGATCTTCGAGGCCAGCCCGAGAACGGCCGGGTCGTGAATGCGGTCTTCGCTGAACTGCGCCAGGCCGACGCGGCCGTCGGTGAAGGCGACCGCCATGCAGAACGGCGTGCTGAACTTGGCGGCGTACGGCGTCGGCGGGCGGTGCTTCGACGCGAGCGGCTCCCACAACCGCGGGACCGTGCCCTGCGCCACCTCGCACACGATCTCCCGCACATCCCCGGCCCGCACGCCATCGGCGCGGAGCTTCAGCGCACAGTCGATGAACGGCTGCACCATCGTCCCGCACGGGTACGGCTTGAACGCCACCGACGGCATCACCCAGCGCGAGCCAAGGCCGTCGAGAAGCGGCGCGAAGTCGGGCGGGCGCGATGGAGCGAACGCGCGGTAGACGCCGTTCGGCCCCTCGAGCACCGTCCGCGGACCGACGAAGCCGCCGCGCGCCATGAGCGCCGCGCGCATGCCGGACTGCGCGGCCCATCCGGCGTGCATCCGCTTGGTCCAGGTGCCTTCGCTCAGATACTCGATGATGCCCGACGCCATGCTGCCCGCGATGCCGAAGGCCGACGCCAGCGCGGGCGGCGGCAGCCGGAGCGAGGCGCCGGACGCGCCGGCCGCCGCGAGGGCGCCGAAGATGGCCGTCGGATGAAAGCCCGCATTGTGCGTCGCCATCGGCGCGACGAGGCTGAACCGGCACAGGAGCTCGACGCCGGTGACGATCCCGACGAGCAGCCGGTCGCCGCCAAGCCCTTCGCGCTCGCACGCCGCCATCACGGCGGGGACGATGACGGCGCCCGAGTGCACCGGGCCCCCCTCGAACGTGTCGTCGAAGTCTTCGCCGTGCGCGGCGGTGCCGTTGACGAGCGCGGCTCCGAACGCGTCGCACGTACCCGCGTGCCCGACCGCCGTGCATGCGCCGCCGCGATCGACGGCCGCGAGGGTCGCCGTGACATACGGCTCGCGCCGCGCCGCGACACACAGCCCCGCAACGTCGAGAAACAGCTTCCGCGCGGTCTCAACGGTATCGGCGGGAAGTGCTTTCGCGTCGACACCGGCGAGCCACGCCGCCAGCGTTTCAGCCACCGGCGTCATGCCGGCACGTCCATCCGGGGGCGTTTTCCTCCCCGGACGAGGTGATGAGCCGTGGAGCCGAGCAGGAACAGGGTGGCCGCGATCAAAAAGCCGGCCGAGACCGGATCCTGCAGGAACGTCATGTGGTCGCCTCCCGACAGCACGAGCGCGCGGCGGTAGTTCGACTCCACCATGAAGCCGAGCACGACGCCGAGCACCATCGGGAGCAGCGACACTTCGAGGTACCGCAGCGCGTAGCCGACCAGGCCGAAGACGAGCGCCACGCCGACCTGAAAGAGGCTCGTCTCGATCGCATAGACGCCCGAGACGACGAGCGCGTAGATGAACGCCATCAGATAGGGACGCGGCCGGCTCACGAGCCAGATGCAGGGGCCCATCATCACGTAGCCGACGATCACCATCGCGATGTTCGCCGTCAGCAGGCCCGCGAACAGGCCCGTGACGACGTCCGAATTCGAGACGAAGAGCATCGGTCCGGGAATGAGTCCGTGAAGGAGGAAGCCGCCGAGCAGGACCGCCGAGGAGTTGGAGCTCGGAATGCCGAGGCTGAGGATCGGGACGAGCGCCGTGCACGCCACGGTGTTGTTGGCCGCCTCCGGCGCGGCAATCCCTTCCGGCGAGCCGTGGCCGAACTCCTCCTTGTGCCGCGACCAGCGCCGCGCCTCGTTGTAGGCGAGAAACGACGAGACCGCGCCGCCGCCGCCCGGCATCATCCCTTCGAAGGCGCCGATGACCGAGCCGATCATCTGCGGCAGCGCGATCCGCCGCCACATCGCCGGGCCGGGAAAGCGGATGCGGGCGCGCTCCGGCGTGACCTGGCGCCAGCCGACCTCGCCGCTCTCCGCCAGCAGCTCGCCGACCGCAAACAGGCCGACCATGACAAGAATCGGCGGGATACCCGAGAGCAGCTCGGGGCTGCCGAACGTGAACCTGTTGAGTCCGGTCACCGGATCGGTCCCGATCGTGGCAATCATCAGCCCGAGCACGCCCGCCATCAGCCCCTTGAGGAGCGACTCGCGCGCGAGCGAGGCAATCACACTGAGGCCCAGCACGCCGAGCGCGAAGTACGCCTGCGGCGTGAACGCGAGCGCGACCGCCGAGAGCGGCTCCGCCAGCAGCACGACGACCCCGAGGCCGAAGAGCCCGCCGACCACACCGGAGTACAGCGAGATGCCGAGCGCCTCGCCCGCCCTCCCCTGCTCCTTCATCGCGTAGCCGTCGACCACGGTGGCGGCCGCGGCGTTCGTACCGGGCGTGCGAATGAGGATCGCCGGAATCGACCCGCCGTACTCGGCACCCACGTACGTGGCGGCCAGCATCACGATCGCCGCGGTCGGATCCATGCCGTAGGTCAGCGGCAGCAGCAGCGCCATCGTGATCGACGGCGAGATGCCCGGCAGCGCGCCGCCGAGGATCCCCCACATGACGCCGCCGACAGCGGACGGGACGATCAGCAGGAGCGCGTCGGCGGACACGGCGGTCAGAAGAGCCCGGCCCAGATGCCCGCCGGATGCGGGATGCCGAGCAGCCGCACGAAGAGCAGCCAGAGGACAACGGCGCCGGACACTGCGACGACGGCCATCGATCGGTGAACGGTGCCGCCCAGGTACCACGTGACGGCGAAGAGCAGTCCGGCGAGCGACGCGGTGTAGCCGAGCCAGGGGACCAGGACGATGTACAGGGCCCCGAAGGCGAGCATGCCCGCGACCCGAAGCAGACGGGATCCGGGATGCGGGATCCGGGATCCGGGATCCGGGATGTGGGATCCGGGATCCGGGATCCGGGATCCGGGTTCTGCGTTCGAGGGTCGGAGCGACCGTGCGATGAGGATCAGGGACAGCAGCGCCAGGACGGCGGCGTACGCGACTGGCAGCCCCTGCGGGCCCACGGCATCCGCGAGCGCGCTGTCGGGAATGGAGGTGGCGAGCCTGTAGTAGCCGCCGGCGATGACCACGCCCGAGGCGCCGAATGCGAGATCCCGATTCACTGAATGACGCCGGACTGCTTCAGGAACGCTTCGGTCTGGGCGCCGAAGTCACGCATGAAGGCGACGTATTCGGCGTGCGGCATGAAGCCCGGCTGCAGGCTGTTGTCGGTGTAGAGCTTGCGGTACGCAGGGTCGTCGAGCAGCTTCGGAATCGCGGCCTCCCAGGCGGCGATCGCCTCCGGCGGCATCCCTTTCGGCCCCGCGAGCCCGCGGAATTTGCGCACGGCCAGGTCGATTCCCTGCTCCTTCACCGTCGGGACATCCGGAAACTGCGGCAGCCGCTCCTCGCCGACGACGGCGAGCAGACGCAGGCGGCCGACGTCGAGCTGCGCCCGGATCTCCTGCAGCTCCCCGACGCCGATGTCGAGCGTGTGGTTCAGCACGTTGATCAGCATGTCGCCACCGCCCTCGAACGTGGTGATGGCCGGCGCGACGCCCGCCTTCTGCTTGAGCTGCTCCATCACCTGCCGCTCGAGCGAGGCCGGATTGGCGGCGCCCCAGCGGCCGCGGGCGGTCCGTGCATGGGCGAGCACGTCGCCGAGCGTCGCGAACTTCGAGTCGGCTGCCGTGTACAGCACCTCGGGATCGAAGAACAGATTTACCAGCGGTTCGAGATCCGTGTACCGCGCCGACGGAGCGCTCAGCAGCGACGTATAGATAAACGTCGGCGTCGTCGCATAGACGAGGGTGCCGTCCGAGCGTGCGCTCGCGACGGCCGCCATCGCCTTGGCGCCGCTGCCGCCCTGGATGTTCTGGACGATGAAGGTGCCCTCCATCACGCGGGTGAGGTGCGGAATCATCTCGCGCAGGAAGACGTCGCTCCCGCCGCCGGGGCTCGAATGCGTCACGAGCGTCACGACGCGGCGCGACTCGGGGCTGCCGGCGCCGCACGCGCTCGCGCCGACGGCGACGAGCAGCACGAGCGCCGGATGTCTGCGGTGCACGTCCGAAAGTCTGTCACAGGGAAGAGTCGATCGCCAAGCAGTCGGCAGTTGCGCAACACCAACGCGCGCGCATACACTCCGCGTGCTCACGCAACCCGCGCCGTTTTTCAGCACGGAGGTGCTATGCGCGTAACGATCGTCGCGGCGGCTCTGCTCTTGGCGTTCGCCGCCACCGACGCCATCGCCCGGCAGGCGGGCACGGCCGCCACCATCACGGGACAGGTGACCGACGAGAGCGGCGCCGTCCTGCCCGGCGTCACCGTCACCGCGACCAGCCCGGCCCTCCAGGTTCCGGAGGTCAGCGCCGTCACCGACGAACGCGGCGACTATCGCCTCACGCCGCTGCCGATCGGGACCTATACGATCAGCTACGAGCTGAACGGCTTTCAGACCAGCCGCCGCGACGGCGTGCGCCTGACCGTCGGCTTCACCGCGCGCCTCGACGTGACGCTGGGCGTCGGCAACCTGCAGGAGACGGTCACCGTCTCGGGCGCCGCGCCGCTCGTCGACGTCGCGTCCACGACGCCGACGACGCAGCTGACGCGCGAGACGCTGGAGCTGCTGCCGACGAGCCGGAACAGCTTCAACGCGCTGATGATTCAGACGCCGAGCGCGCGGACGAGCGTGCGGCTCGACGTCGGCGGCAGCGGCTTCAACGAGTCGCCACGGTTTCACACCATGGGGCAGCTCGGCGAGTCGTGGCAGGGTATCGAAGACGTCATCATGCAGGGCCCGGCATCGAACCCGAGCGGCAGCTACCTCGACTACGCGACGCTGGAAGAGGCGACGGTCCAGGTGATGGGCCACAGCGCGGCCACGCCGACCCGCGGCCTGGCGATCAACGGGGTCGTCAAGAGCGGCGGCAACGATTTCCACGGACAGATGTACTACGCGCGCACGAGCGACAATCTCAGGTCGAACAACCTCACACCCACCTTGCTCCGCCAGGGGATCTCGGAGGGCGACGAGCTGCGGCTGCGCGACGACTGGAGCGGCGAGCTCGGCGGCAGGCTGATTCGCGACAAGCTCTGGTTCTTCGGCGCCTCGCGCCAGCGCCGGCAGCACGACAACATCATCGACTGCTTTGTTCCGGTGAACCACAACGATCCGGACGGACCGCTCTCCGACCGGCCCTGCGTCGGCACCGAGCGCACGCGGTTCATCACGGCGAAGGTGACGTATCAGTTCAATCCGTCGAACAAGATCATCGGTTTCGCGCAGCCGAACTGGCGGTTCGGCGAGCGGGGCGGCAGCGCCGTCGCGCTATGGGAAACGCGCACCTACCGGAACCCGGGGGCTGACGGCGTCTGGAAGAGCGAGTACCAGACGGTCCCGAACGATCGGCTCGTGCTGTCGGTCCTCGTCGGCAGCTTCTACGTCCGTTCAGGCGACTCCGACTTCGGCCAGGCCAGGCGGCCCGGCGCGCGGGATCGCACGACGCTGCGCCAGTGGGGCGCGGCGGCCGAGACCGGCTCGCGCAACAACATCGACCGCTGGCAGGCGCGCGGCAACGTCACCTGGTTCAATGCGGGCGGCGCGGCCGGCCGCCACGAGGTCAAAACCGGCTTCGACGTGCACCTGGCGCGCGCGGAGCGGAGCCAGCTGCCGCGCGGTCCGATCGGCAACTACACGCTCGAGTTCAACCGCGGCGTCGCGGATCGGGTCATCCTGCTCAACTCGCCGGTCTCGCCCGACACGCCGATGCAGTTCAACCACCTGTATCTGCAGGACAGCTGGACGATCGCCCGCCGGCTGACGCTGAATCTCGGGGCGCGCTTCGCCCACGAGACCGCCGTGATTCCCGAGCAGTGCCGCGAGGCGGCCGAGGCGCCGTCACACATCACGTTCCCGGCCGAGTGCTACGAGCGGCAGGAGATGCCTGCCTTCACGAGCCTCGCGCCGCGCCTCCATGCGGCGTACGACGTGCTGGGGAACGCCCGGATGGTGGTCAAGGGCGGTTGGGCCCGCTACTACCACATGCGCAGCTCCGACGACCTGCAGATCGCGAACCAGAACACCATCTCGCAGGCGCGCTACCGCTGGCGCGACCTCAACGGAAACAGGGACTACAACCCGGGCGAGGTCAACCTCGACCCGAACGGCCCCGACTTCATCGACCGCACCTTGCGCGGCATCGGGGCGGCGTTCGGCGGCGGGTTGATCAATCCGGACACGACGCAGCGCTACCAGGACGAGCTGCTGCTGTCGCTCGAGCAGCAGCTGACGGCCGACTGGGCGGTGCGCGTCACCGGCGTCTACGCCGAGGCGAAGAACCAGTGGCGGCTGGCGAACTCGCTGCGCCCGTACGCGGTGTACAACATCCCGATCACGAACCGCGATCCCGGCCCTGACGGCGTGCCCGGCACCGCCGACGACCCGGGCTCCCTGATCACGTACTACGACTTTCCCGCGTCGCTCGCGGGCGCCGCGTTCCAGCGGCCCTGGGTTGTCAACGACGACACGGCGAACTCGACCTTCAAGACGATCGAGTGGCAGGTGGCGCGGCGCTACGCCAACAACTGGCAGGCGCGCGTCTCGTACAGCGCCACAAAGAAGAACATCCCGCTCGTGACGAACGTCGGCAACAACACGACAGGGTTCATCAACACCCAGGATCCGAACGCGGAGATCTTCGCCAGCGACAACACGTGGGAGTGGATCTTCCGCGCCGGCGGGTCGTATCTGATGCGCTACGGGATCCTGGCATCGGCGAACTACAGCCTCGAGAGCGGCCTGCCGTGGGCGCGGCGCGTGGAGTTCGGCGGCGGCCGCCAGATTCCGACGCTCACCGTCAACGTGGAGCCGATCGGGACGCGGCGCCTGGACAGCGTCAACCTGCTCGACCTGCGCGGCGAAAAGCGCTTCGACCTGGCGAGCGGCCACCAGTTGGTGGCGCGGTTGAATCTCTACAACGTGCTGAACAAGGCGACCGTGCTGACGGTGCAGCAGTTGTCGGGCCCGCGGTTCAATACGGCGACCTTGATCGTGCCGCCGCGCGTCCTGGAGTGGGGCATTTCTTACACCTTCTGACCCGACGAAACATGAGGCGCCGGATCACGCTGAAACACGCAACATAAGCGCTGTGTTGCATTCGTGCCGTGCCGGCTTGTCGACGTGCTGGCCCGGGCTTCGCCTTCGCTGTCGCGGTGCTTCGAGTGCGGTGCTCGCTCGAATCCCGGGCCACCACGTCCGCGGCGCGCGCGTGGCCGCAGCCCCTGCCCGGCTATCCAGGTTGAACCGCGAGGCACGGGCTCGCAGCCAACGACGGGCGCGATCGATGGTGCACGTCGCGTGCTAGCATCTGGCCCATCATCGAGTTACGACGATTCCGGTGGCGGTGTATCTGCCGTGTATGGCTGCGGAACTCTATACGCGGTGCGGTCTAGACTAATCACGCCGCTCGCGGCTGAGCGGCAGGGCGTTAGCCGGATCAAATCATGACGATCTCACCGGCCAGACGCGGCCTGTTAACACTTGCACTGGCCGGCGCCGCGTCATGGCTCGTCTCTAGCGACGGGACTGGGCTGTTTGCTCAAGCGCGTGCATCCATGGACACGTTCCGGGTGGTGAAGAGCTATCCGCACGATACGTCGGCGTACACGCAGGGGCTGATTTACCGCAACGGGTTCTTGTTCGAAAGTACCGGGCGTAACGGTCAGTCGACGCTGCGAAAGGTCCAGCTTGAAACGGGTGAAGTCGTGCAGCAGCACCGAGTGGACGCGGCGTATTTCGCCGAAGGCCTTGCGGAATGGAACGGTCAGCTTGTGCAACTGACCTGGCAGTCCAACATAGCCTTCGTTTACGACATGGCGACTTTTTCCATGCGTCGGACCTTTCGATATGCCGGCGAGGGTTGGGGCCTGACTCGAGATCAACAGGGGTTCATTCTCAGCGACGGAACCGACCAGCTCCGTTTCCTACATCCGGACACGTTTCGCGAAGTCAGACGTGTCACGGTCACCGATGGCGGAGCTCCCGTTCGGGATCTGAACGAACTCGAGTACATCCGAGGTGAGGTGTACGCCAACATCTGGCATACGGACCGAATTGCGAGGATTTCGCCGGAGTCAGGGCGAGTACTTCGTTGGATTGATCTGAGTGGTTTGATGGCGACAGGATACCGGCTCGATCCCGAGGCCGTCCTGAACGGCATCGCTTACGATGCGGCCACCAATCGCCTCTTCGTTACGGGAAAGCTGTGGCCTCGACTCTTCGAGATCGAAGCTGTCAGTTCTCGACGACGAGGGAACCTACCACAACCCGAGTAGCCTCCACCACGCCCCGCCGACGCCCACCCAGATCGCGATATTGACGACGCTCACGATCAGGCCGACGCGCCACCAGGTGCCGAGCGGCACGTGTCCCCCGCTGAAGAGGATCGGCGCCGCCGCCGTGCCGTAGTGTGTGAGGCTCGCGAAGAGATTGCTGGCGAAGGCAAGGACCAGCGCGGCGAACACGGGCGGCGTGCCGAGCGCCAGCGCCACCGCCAGGAACGGCGCGTACATGGCGCTGATGTGCGCCGTCATGCTCGCAAAGAAGTAGTGCACGTAGAAGTACACGAACACCAGGCCGCTGAAGCCGGTTACCCAGCCGACGCCGCCGACGAGCGGCTGCACCTGCGCGGTGAACCACGCGATGAGCCCCAGCTCGCCGAGATAGCTCGCCATCATCACGAGCGTCGCGAACCAGACGAACGTGTTCCACGCCTCCTGATCGCCGGCCACCGCGTCCCACCCGAGCACCCCGGTGACGAGGAGCGCCGCCACCGCCATCAGCGCCGCGGCGGTGGGATCGAGCCCGATCGACGAGCCGGCAATCCATGCCGCCAGCAGCACGATCGAGACCGTCGCCATGACCCGCTCGCTCGGCTTCATCGGTCCGAGTCGCCCGAGCGCGGCCCGCGCCGCTTCGGGCGCGTCGGCCTGCAGAGCCGTACCGCGTGCCGTCAGCGCGTAGATGATCGGCGGCACCACGATGAGGCTGATGACACCCGGCACGGAGGCTGCGATCGCCCAGCTGGTCCACGTCAAGGTGATGCCGTGGCCGGCGGCGAGCTGCACGATGAGCGGGTTCGCGACCATCGCCGTCACGAACATGGCGCTCGTAATCACCGTGGCGTTATACGCCGCCAGCGTGAGAAACGCGCGCGTGCGGCGCGCATCGGACGACTCTCCGGCCACCACCGTCCGGGCCAGCGACTGCAGAATCGGGAAGATGACGCCGCCGGCGCGCGCCGTGTTGGCGGGAATCATCGGCGCCAGCACGAGATCGGAGGCGACGAAGCTGTAACCCAGGCCCAGCGTGCGCCGGCCGAAGAGCGACACCAGGACGTATGCGATGCGCTCGCCGAGCCCGGTACGGATGAAGCCGGACGCCAGAAAGAACGCCGACATGACGAGCCAGAGCGGACCGTTCGTGAAGCCGCTCAGCGCCTCCTGCAGCGTCAGCGTGTTCGTCGCCAGCGTCGCGGCGATGCCGACGAACGCCACGGCGCCAATCGGCAGCGGCTTGGCGATAAGGCCGACGATGGTCGCGACAAAGATGGCCAGGAGACGCCAGGCGCGGGGATCGACGGCATCGGGGCGCGGCAGGAGCCAGATGAGGACCCCGATCGCGACGACGAGGAGCAGGCGGACGCTCGGGATCCGGGACCGGGGATCCGGGATCCGGGTTCCAAGTTCGACGTTCGCTGTGCGAGGCTCGTCTACCGTTTGAACCACGGATCCCGCATCCCGGATCCCGGATCCCGGATCCCGGCTTACCTGTCTATTCCCACACCGCCTTCACCGGCTTGCCGATCAGATACGCGGGATTGGCTCCGGCCCGCGGCGTGAACTTCTGGAAGCGGCCCGAGTCGACCTCCGCGACATACAGGTTGCCGTCGCGGTCGGTGCTGATGCCGTGCACGCCCCACACGGTGCCCGGGAAGTCGCCGATCGTGCCCCACGAGAAGATCAGCTTCCCGTCGAGCGTGTACTTCAGCATCTTGTGCGTGTTGCGGTCGAAGGTTGCCAGCGTCCCGTCCTCGCCGATCTCCACCATGTGGAGGCTGGAGGGACTGACGTTGATCTTCCACTCGGACAGGTACTTGCCGTTCTCGTCGAAGATCTGGATGCGATGGTTGTCGCGATCGTTCACGAACACCCGCCGGCTCGGGACGTCGACGGCGATGCCGTGCACGTTGTTGAAGTAGCCGGGGCGCGTCTCCTTGCCCGACTCCCCGCGCTGGCCCCAGTCCATGAGGAATTTGCCGCTCGCGTCGAACTTGGCGACGCGCGTGCCGTTGTAGCCGTCGGCCACGAAGAAGGTGCCGTCCGGCAGCCACGCCATGAACGTCGGGCGGTTGAAGTGGGTGCCGTCGGCGCCCGACACGTTCGGCGTGCCGATCGTCTGGACGAGCTGCTTACCGTCGTTGGTGAACTTGTAGATCGCGTGCGTGTGATCGTCGACGATCCAGACGTGCTTTTCGGCGTCGTACGGGCTGACGTAGACCGCGTGCGGGCGCTTGAACATCTTGTCCCACTGCGTCCACCCTTCGAGGATGTCGCCCTGGGCGTTGACGACAACCACCGAGTGCTCCCAGCGGGCGTCGACGCCGAGCTCGCGGTACGGCGGCTCGTTGCCGCGCCAGATGTCCATCCCCTTCGCCGGATCCTGTCCCGATCCGCCGGCTCCGGGCGGCGTCGCCTGGTTGGCGTTGCGCCACGGCACGCCGCCGACCGGGAACTGCACGTTCGGCCCGATCTCCGGATAGCGCTTCACCGGCGGCCGCTTCAGGTTCGGCAGTTCGCCGCCGCCGAGCAGGTACACCCGGTTGGGGCTCTCGGCGAAGATCCCGCGCGCGCCGCCGTAGGTCCACGTCTCGTGGCCGGGGAGCGTGGCGAGATCCTTCGGCCACCCTTCCGCCACGTCGTAGGGACCGGAGACATCCTGCGCGCCGATCGCCTCGGCCACAGCGGCGGCCGACGCGGCGGCTGCCGCGCCTTCGGCTTCCGCGCCCGGTGACATCAGGCGGCTGCCCAGGGGAATACCGGCGGCAAGACCGATCGCCAGCGCCAACAGCACGGTGACCGTTTTATTCATGACACTCCTCCGCGCGGGTGAATATACATTAGCGCTTCGTCGGCGGCGCCACGTCGACGCCCACCAGATTCGCCTTCGCGAGCGACGCCTTCACGAATCCTGAGCCGCGCGCCTCCACCAGGAACCGATTCAGATATGCCACCTGCGAGGCCTTCCCCTTCGCGACGACAATCGCTTGCGTCGTCTGCGTGAAGTCGTCGGGCAGCACGCGAAGCGTCGGGAACTCGCGGACGAGCTCCTCCATCCGCGTGCGGTTGGCGCCCACCGCGTCGGCCTGACCGCCGAGCAGCATCTTCGCCAGCTCCGCGTTCGGCGGCGCCGTCGGCAGCGAGTTGAGCCGCGCGGCTTTCAGATGCTCCCGCAGATAGACCTCCGGGCTCTGTCCGCGGATGGCCGCCACCGTGACGCCAGCGCGGTCGACGTCGGCCGACCGCTCGAGGCTGGAATCGCCGCGGACGGCATAGGTGCTGCCGGTTATTGAATAGTCGTCGGCGTAATCCACCTGCGTGGCGCGGTCCGCTTCGTAGGCGAGGAACCCGATGTCGACTTTTCCGCTCCGCACGCTTTCAAGGACGGCACCCGCCGACGGCAGCGGCGTGATCTCGTACTTCACGCCCAGCCGGCGCGCCAGCTCGCGGACCAGATCGGCCGCGGGTCCGGTGATCGCCTTGGTCGTCGCGTCGACCCGCCCCTGGTTGGGGTTGTTCTCGATGAACGACGCGCGAAGCGTGCCGGTGGGCGCCAGATCGGCGCTCTGCAGCGGAAGGACCAGCACCAGGAGAAGTCCGAGAATGAGCGATGGCATAGCGCGTGAGTCTACTACCGATCGGTGCTATCGTGTTCTCCGTAGGAGATTGCTATGATGCGCTGGCTCGTTTCAGGAGCGTTCGTTCTGACGGCATGTCCGTCGGCTCTGGCGCACCACTCGATTTCCGGCGTCTACGACACCGCCCAGCCTGTTACCGTCGAAGGGACCATCGCGCAATATCAGTACGTCAACCCGCATCCGTACATGATTGTAGAAGTCCGTCGCGGCGGGACCGCCGAGAAGTGGTACTTCGAATTGGATAACCGACGGGAGCTGGCGGACATCGGCATCACCGAGACCACCTTCAAGGCGGGCGACCGGATCGTCGTCGTCGGCAGCCCGGCGCGGCTCGAGGCGCGCAAGTTGTATGTCGAGCGGCTCGACCGCCCCGCGGACGGGTTCGCGTTCGAACAGGTCCGCAACAGCCCACGGCTGCGCAGCCGCCCGCGGTAGCGCGCAAGATTGGCCGGCCGCCCCGGCCGAGATCCGCTAGAATCCACCCTTCCGTCACCCTGTCATGCCTTCTGACCCGGGCGGCGAAGGATCCGACCAGGCGTTCGCGGACCTGGTGCACGCCAGGCGCGGCCGGCTGCTCCGCGCGATCTTCGAGGCGGAGCCGCAGTGCGTGAAGCTGCTCGGCCCGGACGGGTCACTGCGTCTGATGAACCCGGCGGGCCTGCGGATGATCGAAGCCGAGTCCCTCGAAGAGGTGCGCGGCCAGTGCGCGTACCCGCTCGTCGTCGAGGAGGATCGCGCCGCCTTCGAGGCGCTGGTGGAGCGCGTCTTTCGCGGCGGAAGCGGGGCGCTTGAGTTCCGGATCGTCGGCCTCAAGGGCACGCCGCGGTGGCTCGAGACGCACGCCGTGCCGCTGCGCGACGAGCGCGGCACGGTTACCGCCCTGCTGGGCATCACGCGCGACATCACCGATCGCACCGAGCTCCAGGCGCAGCTCATTCAGGCGCAGAAGATGGAGAGCATCGGGCGGCTGGCGGGCGGGATCGCGCACGACTTCAACAACCTGCTGACGATCATCAACGGCACCGCGGACCTGGCGATTGCCGGGCTGCACGGCGGCAGCCCGCTACGCCAGGACCTCGAGCAGATCCGCCAGGCGGGCGAGCGCGCGGCCGCCATGACGCGGCAGCTGCTCGCCATGAGCCGCCAGCAGCTGCTGCGGGCCGAGATCGTCGATCTGAACGCCATCGTGCTGGACGTGCAGGGGATGCTGCAGCGACTGATTGGCGAGGACATCTCGTTGAAGCTGTCGCTCGTCGAGCCCCTGGGACACATTAAGGCGGACCCGAGTCAGGTCGAACAGGTCATCCTCAACCTGGCAGTCAACGCGCGCGACGCGATGCCCGATGGCGGGACGCTGACGATCGAGACGCGCGATGTCGCCGCCGGGCCGCCCGCGCACGGGCCGCTGCCGCCTGGCCCGCACGTCATGCTCGCCGTGCGCGACACCGGCATCGGCATGGACGAGGCGGCGCGCAAGCGGGTGTTCGAGCCGTTCTTCACCACGAAGGACGTCGGCAAGGGACCTGGGCTGGGGCTCTCCACCGTCTACGGGATCGTCAAGCAGAGCGGCGGGAGCGTCTGGGTCGACAGCCATCCTGGTGCGGGCACCACGTTCACGATGTACTTTCCCCGCGTCGAGGCGGCGACCGAGAGGCTGCCTTCGGCCGCCGCCGATACCGACGCTCGCGGCGACGAAACGATTCTCGTGGTCGAGGACGAACCCGCCGTGTGCGGGCTGACCAGGCGCATGCTCGAATCAGCCGGGTACCGCGTCCTCACCGCCGCGAACGGCGCCGAGGCGCTGCAGGTGCTGGAAGGGTCCACCGGCACGATTCAGCTGATGCTGACCGACGTGGTGATGCCGGGCATGAACGGACGCGAGCTCGCCTCGCGCGTCTGGCGGCTGCGGCCCGAGATCAAGGTGCTCTACACGACCGGCTACACCGCCGATGCCCTGCTCCGGCGCGGCGTGCTGGACGCGACAAGCCGCGTCGTGACCAAGCCGTTCACGGCGCGTGAGCTGCGGCGGCAGGTGCGAGAGGCACTCGACCAGTCTTGAGTATCGTCAGATAAATCCCTGTACCGATCGCCGTTGTCAGCGACACCGTGAGCACCCCCGACAGCCACACGCCCCGATACTCCGCCAGCGGACTGGTGTCGCCGCCGCTCAACGCAATGCCCAGATAACCGCTCCACGCGAGTGAGGTGGCGCCGACGAGCTGCCCGCACATGTTGACGAAGCCGGTGATCGACGCGGTCTTCTCTGGACCGTACGTGTCCGACACCGTCGCGGTGATGAGCGTAAAGCAGTTGACGGCCGTTCCGGCGAGCACGGCGACGATGGCGAGCAGCCAGAACCCCGTCACCTGCATCGACAGCAACTGGAAGAGCGCAATGCTGAGAATGAGCCAACCGATGACGACGGCCATGCGGGAGATGCCGCGCCGGACGAGGATGTCGGACAGCTTGCCGGCGGCGGGAACACCGAGGCCGCGGCCGACCAGCGAAAACGCGACTGTCGCGAACAACCCGCCGGCGACGACGGCGGCATTGGTCTGGTACCCGTAGGCGGCGGAATACACGTCGGCCATGTAGATCGAGATCCACGCCTGCGCCGTGCGCGTGCCCACCATGAATCCGGCGAAGAGCGCCGCGTAGCACCACAGCGAGGGGTCGGCGAGCAGACGCCACGCAAATGGCTTCTTCGTCGTCGCCGGCTGGCCCTCGGGCGCCGACCGTAAAAAGGCAAAGCACACGACGGCGATGACGACAAGGGCGATGGCCATCATATTGGTCGCCTGCCGCCATCCGGATGCAAACGACAGGGCCAGCACAGGGAGCAGAAAGTACGCGGCGCCCTCGCCGATGGCGCCGCCCATGCCGCCAAACGCCGATTGGCTGAAGCCGCGCTCGTGCGGCGGAAACCAACGCGCCACACCGCCCGACACCGACACGTACGCCGCAGCCGCGGCGACGCCGGCGGCGACGCGCCACAGGAGGAGCTGACCTTCGGACTGACTGGTCGCGAACCCCGCCATCGTCACCGCCATCAGCAGGATGCCCAGCGTGGCGGCACTGCGGCTGCCGAACTTGTCGGCGGCGATGCCCCACGGCATCTGGCACAGCGCGTAGGCGTAGAAGAACGCGGCGCCGAGCAGGCCGAGCATGCCGCGGTCGAGCTCGAAGTCGGCCTGCATGAACCGCTGGATGCCGGTGTAGTTCTGCCGCGCGAAATGGCTCGTCGCGTAGGCGAGGATTCCGAAGATCAGAATGACCCAGCGATAGGGAGACATCACCCTCCGTACATCCAGAAGTCGGCAACCACCGACGCCCCGGACGGCGGCAGCGGGCCTGGCACTTGAACCGCCGCGAACGGCTGCGGCTGCCGGCCATAGCGATCCGACCACGCGGCCGAGATGCCGGCGAAATCCCTGATGTCGGTCAGGAAGTACTGCGCCCGGACCACGTCGCGCATGGAACGGCCGACGGCCTTGCACACCATCTCGGCGTATGAGAGCACCGTTGCGCCCTGCGCCTGGCCGCGGAGGCTCAGGCCATCGAGCGCCGCCGCGTTCTCAATCGACGGGACGGCGCCGTCGCGCCCGACCGCCATGACACCCGACGGGAAGACGAGTTCCCCCGCACGCACGCACGGCCCGTAGGTCGCGGTCGGCGGGACGCCGGTCTCGACCACCTGTTTGCGCCGCGTCGCACTGTTCCTGAGCGCGATCAGGTTGATCTCGAGCATGCTCTCGGAGCTCGAGTAGTCCCTGGCCGGCACCACCGTGATCGCGCACGGGATGTCACGGAAGTACTGCGACCACACGTCGAGGAAATCGGGAAAATGTTCGACGCCCCGGACATACGCCTGCGCCTTGAGGCTCCGCGCGAGCGAGGATCCGGCAGCCTCGAGCGACGGCACGAGACGCTGCGTGATGACGTAGTGCACCTGGCGCCGGAAGCTCGTCTCCCCCTGCCAGCGGCTGATGGCCGGTACTTCCACACCCGGCGCGAGCCGGCCGTTCTGCTGCAGCGCCTGATTGCCGGCGACGAACACGAAGTCGTTGACCACCACGGCAGGCGTGTACCCGGACGCCGAGATCGGCTCGCCAGGGAGGCCGATGCGCTCGAGCGTCCAGCCCGGGCCCGGCACCACCGCGATCATCGAGGTGTGCGTATTGGCGCGCGCACTGAAGCAGCGATCCATGATGATCGACGTGCTCGGCGGGATGTAGGCGCCGAACTCGGCGAACCGCGCGAGGTGGTAGGCCGAGACCGCCGCGCCCGACGTGTAGTACTGGTCGAGGCGCACGGCGTTCGGCAAATCCGAGCCGAACTCCTTGAGAATCGCTCGCATGCGCCGCAGGATGTAATCGGCCTCCCGGCGCAGCGGCGGCCGGCCGCTCAGCCGGCTGGCGGCGGGCCCCTCGACGTCGGGCGCGAGCCCCTTCTCGAAGTCGAACGCCTCGTGCCCGTTCAGAAACAGCCACGGTCCCGCCTTGATCGCGTAGGCGTAGCTCGTCGCACTGCCTGCGAGCCGTTCGACCGACTTGACGGCGAGGGTGCCGGCCGGTTGCGCGTGAGCTGACTTCGGAAACGGCAAAGCGGCCGCAAGCGTGATGCCACTCAGAAGAAGATCGCGCCGCTCCATGATGCCCGCACAGGATGCCACAAATCTGCGAGGGTCCGTATAATTCGGACCATGGCCACCATCATGAATCGTCGAGACGCCGTTGCCTCATTCGCGCTGCTGGCCGAGTGGCTCGCGCTCGGCGGTCCCGCTGCCGCGCAGGCACAGACCGCGCCGTCGCCGGGCCCTCGCCGGCCGGTCTTCCAGCAGGACCTGCCGAATGTGACGCTGGAGGACTGGGAAGTCACGGTCAACAATGTCGACTACGCACCAGGCCACGTCGGCGTACGGCATCGTCATCCCGGCTTCGTGCTCGTGTACGTGCTCGAGGGCACGGTCATCGCCAGGATCTCCGGGCAGGGCGAGGAACAGACGTATACCGCCGGCCAGATGTTCTACGAACAGCCCGGCGCGACGCACGAGGTCTCGAAGAACGCGAGCCAGACGCAGCCCGCGCGCCTGCTTGCCATGATTTTCGCGAAGAAGGGATCGCCGCTGACCGTCCCCGCCTAGAGAGACGTCACGCTCGCAGCCACCGGGGTCAGGACATCGGCGAGCGCGGACAGGTCGGCGATCCGCTCGATGTCGGCGAGCGTCGCCCATGCCCGCGCGGCGGCCTCCGGGGAGATCGATCGGCGCGCGCACGCCGCAAATTTCGCCGCCAGCTCCTCCTCGCTCGCGGGCCGCGCCGGGTAGCCGCGCGCCCCGGCGGCCGACCCCGTGACCACGCGCCCGCCGCGCAGCCGCATCGTCACGCGCGTGTGCGACAGCGGCGCCTCCCGATCGAACGCCGGATCGACGCGCATGGCGACCTTCGGCAGCATCGCCTGAATCGCGGGCCTCTGCATCCGCTCGGGGTCGAATGTCGCGATGCCGACGTCGCCGTCGACGATCGCCGCCGCCGCGCAGAACGGCATGCTGAACTTGCCTTCGAGCCCCGTGGCCGGCCGGTCATAGGTCAGCAGGCGCGGCGTCATGGAGTCGACCTCGACCTCGATCGCCTCGACCTCCTCGGCCGCGATGCCCTCGCGCCGCTGCAGGTCGCGCAGGACGTCGATCGTCGGATGCGTCGCCGCGCACGACGGATAGAGCTTCACGGTGATGCCGGTCGTCAGGATCTCCCAGTGCGAGTCGAGGTCCGCGGACGCGCGCTCCAGCGTGGGGTGCTGCGCGTCCATGGCGGCCAGAAATCCCTGCGGGCCGTCGAGCGACCGCTCGCTCGCCGCATAGCCGCGCCGTGCGAGCCGTGCGGCCACCACGCCGTTGCGCGCGGCCATGCCCGCATGCAGCGGTTTCACCATGCTGCCGAGATTTTCCTTGAGCCCGCACGCGGACGAGGCGGCAATGCCGAGCGCGTGTCCCGTCTCCTGCGGCGTGAGCCCCAGCACACGCGCCGCCGCCGCCGCGGCGCCCACCGTCCCAATCGTCGACGTGCAGTGCCAGCCGCGCTCGTGATAGTGCCGCGGGTTCATCACGAGGCCGAGGCGGCACTCGATCTCGAAGCCGACGACGTACGCGTCGAGGAGCGCCGCGCCCGGCGCGCGTGCGAGCTCGCCTGCCGCGAGCGCCGCCGGCAGCAGCGCGCAGCTCGGGTGGGCGAGCGAGACGAAGCACATGTCGTCGAAGTCGAGCGCGTGCGCCGCCACGCCGTTGGCGAGCGCGGCCCAGCTCGCCCCCACCCGCCCTGGGGTGCCGAGGAGCGCGCACGGCCCAGAGCCCTCCTCCAGGGCCATCGCCTGCACCAGGCGCGCGGCCGGCTCGGGCGCGCCGGCGAGCATCACGCCGAGGGTGTCGCGGATGGCCGCCGCCGCGCGCGCACGCGCCGCCCGAGGCGGCGCCGCACGCGCCACGAACTCAGCCAGGCGCGCGGCTTCAGGCGTCATCTACTGGTACGTCCTTCCCACAACGCGCCTGGCCGCGCCGTTGTCGCGGCCAGGGGAACCTCGGTCGAAAGGCTGCCGCAATTCGTGGTGCATCAGTTGATACGGTCCTAGTAAGACCTGGGGAGGCCGAGCACGTGCTCGGCCACATAGCTGAGAATCAGGTTCGTCGAGATCGGCGCCACCTGGTAGAGCCGCGTCTCGCGGAATTTCCGCTCGACGTCGTACTCCTCCGCGAACCCGAAGCCCCCGTACGTCTGCACGGCGACGTTGGCGGCTTCCCACGAGGCATCGGCAGCCAGCAGCTTCGCCATGTTCGCCTCGGCCCCGCACGGCTCGCCGCGGTCGAAGAGCCCGGCGGCGCGGATGCGCATCAGATCCGCCGCCTCCACGTTCACGTGGGCGCGGGCGATCGGGAACTGCACCCCCTGGTTCTGGCCGATCGGCCGCCCGAAGACGACGCGCTCCTTCGCGTAGCGGGCGGCGCGTTCGATGAACCAGCGGCCGTCGCCGATGCATTCGGCGGCAATGAGAATGCGCTCGGCGTTCAAGCCGTCGAGCAGATACCGGAAGCCCTGCCCTTCCTCCCCCACGAGGTTCCCCACCGGCACCTGCAACCCGTCGAAGAACAGCTCCGTCGTCGCGTGATTCATCATCGTCCGGATCGGACGGATGGTGAGGCCGCGGCCGGCCGCCTCGCGCATGTCGACGAGCAGCATCGAGAGCCCGTCGGTCCGCTTCTTCACCTGCTCGAGCGGCGTGGTCCGCGCCATGAGCAGCAGCAGGTCGGAATGCTCCGCGCGCGAGATCCAGACCTTCTGCCCGGTCACCACGTAGTGATCGCCCTGGCGCACGGCCATGGTCTTCATCTGCGTGGTGTCGGAACCGGTGGTCGGCTCGGAGACGCCAAACGCCTGGAGCCGCAGCGTGCCGTTCGCGATCGCCGGCAGGTACGCGCGTTTCTGCACGTCGCTCCCGTGACGCAGGAGCGACCCCATGATGTACATCTGCGCGTGGCAGGCGCCGGCATTGCCGCCGCTGCGGTTGATCTCTTCGAGGATGACGGCCGCTTCCGCGATGCCGAGGCCCGAGCCGCCGTACTCGGTGGGGATGAGCGCGGCGAGAAAGCCCGCCTCCGTGAGCGCGCGGACGAATGCCTCCGGGTACCCGCGCTCGGCGTCCAGTCGCCGCCAGTAGACGTCCGGAAAGCGCGCCGAGATCTCGCGGATGCTCTGCCGCAGGCTCCGGTGCAGCTCGACCTGCTCGGTGATCACCACGTCACGTCCCTATTATTCGAACGCCTTCGGCCCGAGCAGCGCTTCCCGGAACCGGTTCTTGATGTGCGTGCCGTCGCGCAGCGGCACCCGCAGCGGCGGCTGGTTCGCGAACACCTTCACGACCCGCAGCACCGGGCCCGGGCGGGTGTAAATCGCCGGCAGGGAGGCAGCGAGGTCCCCGGCGGTGGCGACCGTTGCCGCGTCGGGAAATCCTGCCGCGCGGGCAATGGCGGCCAGATCGACGCCGCGCGCCGTGTGCGACGCCTGCATGCCGGTCTCGCCGTACCGCTCGTTGTCGATGACGACGATCGACAGGTTCGACGGACGCTCCACGCCGATCGTCGCAAGGCTGCCGAGGCCCATGAGCAGCTCGCCGTCCCCGGTGATGACGACGACGCGGCGCGACGGCTGCGCCAGCGCCAACCCGAGACCGACCATCGCGGCGGCGCCCATGGCGCCCCAGAGATAGAAGTTGTGGGGCGAATCGGCGGTGGCCGCCACGTCCCACGTCGGCGATCCCAGACCGGTGACGATGAGCGCACGCTCGCGGGCGCGGAGGATGGCGGCGACGGCGTCGCGGCGATCGAGCATCACTCGAACTTTTTGGCGCCGACGAGCCGCTGGGCGACGAGCAGCGCGACGGCGCGATTGGACATGAAGGCGAGCTGCGCGCCGGCCTCGACGTTCGGCGCGAGATCGCGCGCCGTCTCGACGTGCTGGACGATCACGCCGCTGGCGGCGAGCACGGCGGCCGTCGTCTGCCCCATCGGCACCTGCCACGGGTTCGTCTCTCCCCACTGTCCGCGCATCGTGACGATCAGCAGCAGCGGAAAGCGGCATTCCTCGACGAGCGACAGCATGTTGATGCAGTTGCCCACGCCGCTCGACTGCATCAGCAGGACGCCGCGCACGCCGCCCAGCCAGGCGCCGGCGACGAGCGCGATCCCTTCTTCCTCGGTCGTCAGCGAGACGGCGCGCATCGCCGCATCCGCGTGGCAGAGCGCGATCAGATCCTTGTGGCCGGCGTCGGGCACGTAGGCGACCTGGCCGATCTCCGCCTCTGTGAGCGCCTGGTAGATGTACTGGGACCAGACCTGCTGCGGTTCTTGCGACACGCCGGGGTACTATATACGGCCATGAGCTTCCTGGCCGCCCACCGACGCCTCGTCATCAGCAGTGCCGTCGTGCTGATTCCGGTCCTGACGCTGCTCGTCGCCGAGGGCGTCGCCCAGATGCGGCTGGCCGGCGCCATGACCGACACCGCGACGCGACTGCTCGCGGCGTTTCCGGCGGAGCAGAAGGCGCGTTTCCTTTTCACCTTCGAGACGCTGGAGCGGTACAACTGGCATTACATTCCGCGGATGCGCAAGGGATTGTCGCTGCGCGAGCTGGCGCCGGCGCAGAAGACGCTGGCGCTCGAGCTGCTCAGGTCCGGTCTGAGCGCGTCGGGGTACGAGACGGCGCAGCAGATCATGCGGCTCGAGCGGATTCTGCTCGAGCGCGAGAAGAACGGCTCGATGCCCATGGTGCGCGACCCGGAGAACTACTACGTGTCGATCTTCGGCACGCCGTCGCGCGAGCGCCCGTGGGGCTGGCGCATCGAGGGACACCATGTTTCGGTGAACTTCACGATTGCCGGCGGCCGCGTCGACGACAACGCCGTGTCCAACACGCCGCTCTTCTTCGGCGCGGAGCCGGCCGAGGTGCAGGGCGGTCCGCTGAAGGGTCTGCGCGTGCTCGGCGCGGGGGAGGACAAGGCGCGCGCGCTCATCGACGCGCTCGACGCGCAGCAGCGGTCGGCGGCCGTCGTCGGGACGAAGCTGCCGACCGACATCATGACCGGCAACGACCGCGCGCCCGACCTGGGATCGCAGCTCAATCCGATCGGGCTCGATCGGCAGCCAGAGCCGCTCCCACACGAGGGGCTCGCCGCGGCGCAGATGACCGCGGCGCAGAAGCAGCTGCTGCGGGCGCTCGTCGACGTCTATATGGGCCGCATGCCCGACGAGATTGCCGCGACGCGCGCGCGTGAAGTGACTGCGGACTTCGACCGGATCCGCTTCGCCTGGATTGGCGCGACGCGCGCCGAGGACGCGCCCAAGCCCACGGCCAGCTTCGGCTGCGAGCCGGGCGATCCCCGCTGGGAGTGCATCCCGCTCGGCTTCCCCTATTACTACCGCGTGCACGGGCCGACGTTCCTCATCGAGTACATGAACGGGAACGGCAATCACGCCCACTCGGTGTGGCGCGATTATCAGAACGGCGACTTCGGCGAGGACCTGCTGCGCGCGCACTACGCCGACGTGCCGCACGGACGCGTGCCGGCCCTGCCCCTCGTCGCCGCCCGATGACCGCCTCGGGCGATCGCCCGGACGGCCGGATCCACGGGACCCGGTCGCCGGTCTGCGCCACGCACGGCGTCATCGCCACCAGCCAGCCGCTCGCCTCGGCCGCCGGCCTGCAGGTGCTGCAGGAGGGCGGCAACGCTGCCGACGCCGCGGTGACCGCCGCGGCGGTCCTCGCGGTCGTCGAACCGACGATGACCGGCGTGGGCGGGGATCTCTTCGCGCTCGTTCGCGACGGACGGAGCGGTGCGGTGACGGCCCTCAACTCGAGCGGACGGGCCGGCGCGGGCGCCGATGCGGACGCGCTGGCGGCGCGCGGGGCGACGAGTCTGCCGCTGCACGGACCGCTGACGGTCACGGTCCCGGGATCCGTCGCCGGCTGGGCCGGGCTGCTCCGGGCGCACGGGTCGATTCCGCTGGCACGGGCGCTGGCGCCCGCCATCCGCTACGCGCGGGAGGGGTTTCCGGTCTCCGAGATCGTGGCGGCGCAGTGGGAGGCGGTCGCGCCGCGGCTGGCCACCGACGCCGAGGCCGCGCGGGTCCTGCTGCCGGGAAGGCAGGCGCCCGGCGCGGGCACCGTGTTCCGTAATCCGGATCTCGCCTCGGCGCTGGAACAGATCGCGAACGGCGGTCCCGACGTCGTCTACAAGGGCCCGATCGGCGCCGCGATCGCGGCGCACATGGCAAGCCTTGGCGGGTTTCTCACGGCCGCGGACTTTGCCGCGCACCGCGCCGACTGGATCGAGCCGATTGCAACGACCTACCGCGGCCGCACCGTCTACGAGCTGCCGCCCAACACGCAGGGGTTCGTCGCGCTCGAGATGCTCAACATTCTCGAGGGATACGACGTACGCGCAATGGGGCACAACAGCGCCGACTTCCTCCACGTCTACAGCGAGGCGAAGCGGATCGCCTTTGCCGATCGCGCGGCCTATCTCGCCGATCCCGATCGCGTGCCTGCGGAGCTGCTCGCGCTGCTCACCTCGAAGGAGTACGCGGCGGACCGGCGGATGCAGATCGATCCGCGCCGCGCCGCTGCCGCGTACACGCCCGCGGCGCCTGCGGTCGAGCGCCGGGGGGACACGGTCTATCTTGCCGCTGCCGACCGCTCCGGCATGGTCGTCTCGCTCATCAATTCACTCTTCGACAGCTTCGGGTCGGGGATCGTCGTCCCGGGCACCGGGATCGCGCTGCACTCGCGCGGCGCCGGCTTCACGCTTGCGCCTGGCCATCCGAACCGCCTCGCGCCCGGGAAGCGCCCGGCGCACACACTCGTTCCGGCCATGCTGATCGACGGAGCGCGCGTCACCGCCTTCGGCGTGATGGGCGCCGACAACCAGGCGCAGGCCCACGCGCAGGTGGTCGTCAACATGGTCGACTTCGGGATGCACGTGCAGGACGCGGGCGAGGTGGCGCGCGTGCGGCACGTCGAGGACGGGCTCGCGGTCGAGTCAGGCGTGCCCGAATCCGTTCGCGCCGCGCTGCGCGCGCGCGGACACGCCGTTCACGACGGGCGCGGCATGATGGGGGGCTACCAGGCGGTGCGGCTCGATGTGCGCACCGGCGTCATCGAAGGGGGATCCGACCCGCGCAAGGACGGCCTGGCGATCGGCTGGTGATCGCGCCTCAGATGCGCTCGACGATCTCGATGAGCGCCGCCAGATCCTGATTGGCCCTGCCGTCGCTCACCATCCGGTCCAGGTGCGCGCGGACGACAGCCGCCGCCGGCACTGCCTGCCCCGCCTCGCGGGCGAGATCGAGCACGATCGACAGGTCCTTGTCGTAGAGCCGCGTCGCCATCCCCGGCGTGAACTGGCGTTCCGCCATGCGCGCGCCGAAGACGTCGAGCACGCGGCTCGCTGCGATGCCGCCGAGCAGGGCCTCGCGCAGCCGCCGCCGATCGAGCCCGCAGCGCGCGCCGAGCGCCAGCGCCTCCGCCACGCCCTCCGCGTTGACGAGCAGCGCGAGCTGGTTGCACGCCTTCGCGATCTGCCCCGCGCCGTGTCCGCCCATGTGCACGATCTGCCGGCCGAGCCGCTCGAGGATCGGGCGCGCCTCCTCCAGCACCGCGGCGTCGCCGCCCACCATGATCGTGAGCGTCGCCGACTCGGCGCCCGCCGGCCCGCCGGTCACCGGCGCGTCGAGCATCCGCACCTGCCGCCCGGCCAGCCGCTCGGCCATCCGGCGGGTCGCCTGCGGCGCAATCGTGCTCATGTCGATGACGATGGTGCCAGGCTTCGCGCCGTCGATGACGCCGTCGGATCCGAGCAGCACGTCCTCGACGTCCGAGGTGGCCGTGACCATCGTGATGACGACGTCGGACTGCGAGGCGAGCTGGGCGGGCGTGGCCGAGCGCGCGGCCCCAGCCTCGATGAGCGGCGCCGCCGCCTCGGGCCGGCGGGCGTACACACGCACCGGATAGCCGGCCCTGACGAGATGCAGCGCCATCGGGCGTCCCATGACGCCCAGCCCGATAAAACCGATCTCCATTTATCCGGGCGCGGCGCCCTGCGTGTTGACGAAGACGGCGTAGAGCGACTGGCTCGCCGTCATGAAGAGCCGATTGCGCTTCGGGCCCCCGAAGCAGACGTTCGCGCAGACCTCAGGCAGCCGGATGCGGCCGAGGAGGCGTCCATCGGGATTCCAGACCGTCACGCCGTTGTAGCCGACGGCGCGCCCGGCGTTGCTCGAGCACCAGACGTTGCCGTCGACGTCGCACCGGGCGCCGTCGGGGCCGCACGTCACGCCGTCGACCATGAAGTTGGTGAAGAGACGCCGGTTGGCCAGGCGCGTGTTCTGCACGTCGAAGGCGTACATCTCGCGCGTCCCGCCGGGCCCCTTGTCGCCCGGCCCTCGCCCTGTCGAGATCACGTAAATGCGCTTGTAGTCGGGCGAGAACACGAGGCCGTTCGGGTCGGCGAGCTGATCCTCGCCAATCACCATGTCGACCTTGCCGCTCGGATCGACGCGGTAAACGGCCGTTGGCAGCTCGCGGCGGAAGCGCCCCAGCTCCGGCGGCTGGCCCAGGCGCGGGTTGAGGCGTCCGGCAGGATTGGTCGGTCCGCCCGCTTCGTCCGGCTGCCCCTCGAACAACCCGCCGCCGTACGGCGGATCGGTGAACCAGTAGCTGCCGTCGGGATGCGGCACCACGTCGTTGGGCGAGTTGAGCCGCTTGCCGCCGAAGTTGTCGGCGATGATGGTGACCGATCCGTCGTGCTCGTAGCGGACGACGCGCCGCATCAGGTGCTCGCAGGAGAGCTGGCGTCCCTGGAAGTCGAACGTGTTGCCGTTGCTGTTGCTGGCCGGGAACCGGAACACGCTGACGTGGCCGTCGTCTTCGCTCCAGCGCATCTGCCGGTTGTTGGGGATGTCGCTGAAGACGAGATACTTTCCCTGGCCGCTCCACGCCGGACCCTCGAGCCACTGCCCGCCCGTCCAGAGCCGCCGGATCGCGTTTTGCGGCTGCACGTAGGCGGCAAACTGCGGATCGACGGTGAGCACGTCCGGATCGTTGAAGTAGGTCGTCGGATCGTCGAAGTCGCGCGGAGGAATCGTGACGGTCGATCGGGGCTCCGGGCGCTGCTGCGCGAACAGATCGCCGATGGCCAGCGCGGCGCCCGCGGCCGCCCCGAGCGCCTTGACGGCGCCGCGACGCGAGATCAGCGTGTGCGTCATGAGCCCCGTATCTTACTGTCAGCGCCGCGGCGGGCCAAAGGGATGCGATCCGATATCATCCAGGGGAAACGGAGCCACCATGCACGTGAAACCCGCCCTGCTGGTGTACGCGGCGCTGATGGTCGCGGCCTGCGCCCGACAACCCGATGCCGACGACGTGCCGATCGACGGTGACGACATCGGCGGCGTGGTGACCGGCGCCTCCGGCCCGGAAGCGGGCGTCTGGGTGATTGCCGAAACAGGAAGCCTGCCGACCCGGTTCGTCAAGATTGTCGTCACCGACGATCAGGGTCGATTCGTCGTTCCCGACCTCCCCGACGCCGCCTACCGGGTCTGGGTGCGCGGGTACGGCCTGATCGATTCGGAGAAGGTGGAGACACGGCCGGGCCGGCGGCTGACGGTCACGGCCGTTCCCGCGCCCGACGCGCGTGCCGCCGCCCAGTACTATCCGGCCGGGTACTGGGCGTCGCTGCTGCGAATCCCGCACGAGTCGGAATTTCCCGGCACCGGCCCGCAGGGCAACGGCATCGCACCGGGCATGAGGACGCGGGCGCAATGGCTGGCGTGGCTGAAAAACGGCAGCTGCTACACCTGTCATCAGCTGGGCAACAAGGCGACGCGTGAGATCCCGAAGGAGCTCGGCGTGTTCCCCTCGTCCCGGGAAGCGTGGATCCGGCGCATCCAGTCAGGGCAGGCGGGCGCCGACATGCTGCGCGAAATCGGGCTGTTCGGGCCGCACGCCATCGACATGTTCGCCGACTGGACCGATCGCATCGCGAAGGGGGAGCTGCCGCCCGCGCCGCCCCGGCCGCAGGGCGTCGAGCGCAACGTGGTGATCACCCAGTGGCACTGGGCCGAGCAGCAGACGTACCTGCACGACCAGGTCTCCACCGATCGCCGGAATCCGACGGTGAACGCCAACGGGCCGATCTACGGCGCGCCCGAGCTGAGCGCCGATTACATCCCCGTGCTCGATCCGACGACGCATACCCCGAGCAGGATTGGTCTGACGGTGCGCTACCCGATTGGACGTTACCTGTGGACCGACAAGGGAATGCCGTACCTGTCCAGCACGGTGCTGCAGCCGTCGCCGTACTGGGGGGCGGAGCCGATCTGGCGCAGCCGGATGGACGTTCACAATCCGATGCTCGACGGGCAGGGGCGCCTCTGGCTGACGGCGCGCACGCGGCCGCCACGGAACCCGGACTACTGCCGCAAGGGGTCGACCCATCCGTCGGCGCGCCGCTTCCCCATCGACACAGCCGCACGGCATGCCGCGGTGTACGACCCGAAGACGAAGCAGCTCACTCAGATCAGCACGTGTTTCGACACGCACCACCTGATGTTCGCCGAGGACGGGAACAACACGCTCTGGTTCAACGGGTACGGCAGCCCGTATTTCGGCTGGATCGATACGAAGGTCTTCGACGAGACCGGAGACGAGGAGAAAGCGCAGGGGTGGACGGCGCTCATCCTCGACACCAACGGCAACGGGCGGCGGGACGCGTACGTCGAGGTCGGTCAGCCGCTCGATCTCTCGAAGGACACGCGGATCCCCGACGCGCCCTACAGCGTCAACCCGGCGCCCGACGGGTCGGTCTGGGGATCGGTCCTCGGCTTCCCCGGGGCGATCGTTCGCCTCGTGCCCGGCCCCAATCCAACCGAAACCTCGCTGGCCGAGCGGTACGAAGTACCGTGGCAGGACGCCGCCGCGCCGATTCAGGGATACTCGCCCCGCGGCATGGACGTCGACCGCAACGGCGTCGCCTGGGTGGCGCTCGGCAGCGGGCACCTGGCGAGCTTCGATCGGCGCACGTGCCGCGGGCCGCTCAATGGACCCAAGGCCACGGGGCGGCACTGCCCGGAAGGCTGGACGCTCCATGCGCAACCGCTGCCGCAGTTCCAGAACGTGCAGGAGAACGGCAGCGTCGAAGGGAGCTACTTCGCGTGGGTGGATCAGTTCGACACGCTGGGACTGGGTCCGAACACGCCGATCGCCACGGGCAACCAGTCCGACGCCTTCCTCGCGCTCGATGACGGCCGGTGGGTCGTGCTGCGCGTACCGTATCCGATGGGCTTCTACGCGAAGTGGCTCGACGGGCGGATCGATTATCCGAACGGCGGCTGGAAGGGACGCGGGCTCTGGGCAACCGTCGGCAGCCGGACGCCGTTCCACATGGAAACCGGCAAGGGCACGCCACCCATCGCAATGCGCTTCCAACTCAGGGACGATCCGCTGGCGCGGTAGCGCGCGCCCAGCGCCTTTCCCACCGGCCCAGCCTGGATCCTCCCCCGAGGGACCCAGGCCTTCACGGTGGCTGGACGTTCATCCGCGGCCGGGTGCCTGGTAGGTGACGCTCTTCTTCGTCGCCTGATCCATCTCTTCAGGCGTGAGCAGCACGACCGTCTTGGCGTGCACGGCGCCGCTCGCATTGACCGTCCTCGACACCGCCGCCACCGATGCGTTGTCCGGCGCGTCGACGATGACGTAGGCGTCGTGATCGCCGAAGGCGAAGTAGAGCGCCTCGAGTCGGGCACCCGCGCTCTTGAGCGCCGCTTCGATGGCCTGACGCCGCTTGGTGCCGCCTTCCTTCGCCAGCCCCTTGACGCCCTCGGTGGTGTACGACGCCGCAATCAGATACTTCGGCATAACGCCCTCCTTCTTCGTGCGAGGGCCACTATACCGCTAGCGCTGAACGGAGGGCTCGTTGATGGTGACCTGAATGCGCTTCCGGAACTTGACCGGCGTGCCGTCGACTGTGGCGGGATAGTACAGCCATCGGCTCGCGGCGGTCAGCAGGATCTTGTCGTAGGCAGGGACGGCCGACACCAGCATGACGGCCGATTCGACGTTGCCCTGTTCGTCGACGAGGACCTCGACGACCGCTCTGATCCCGCCGGGCCGGACGGCGCCGGGAAAACGCGGCAGGTCCTGCCGGATGGCGACCGGCGGCACGACGCCGCGCTCCTCGCCCGTATAGATCCGCGGCGGCAGGACGACCGGAACGGGAGGCGGGGGCGGCGGAGGCGGAGGCGCCATCGCCTTGACGGTCAGATCATGGAAGCCCGACGCGAGCGTCCGCAGATCCGAGAGCGGCGGCTGCGCGGCCGGCTGGCTCATGTCCGGATCGTTCAGCACGTCGACGACACGCCGGAAGCCGGTCGCGGCGTCGGCGAACGCCTTGCGGTCGTAGGCCGTCCTGGCGTCGTGGTACTGCTGCTGCACGAGCGCCGGCAGCACACGGCGTTTCGCATCGCTCACCGCGGCGCGCAGCCGCGGCGACAGATCGTCGGCCGGCCGGTACATCGGATCGTGCGTGACGAGCGCGTCGAGGGCGCGGTCGGCGTCGGCGCGGCGCCCCAGCGCGAGCAGGCACAGCGCGCGATAGAACTCCACCGCCTGCTGCTCTTCCCCCACTGCGGCCGCCGGGAGCCCGTCGAGCAACTGCAGGGCCTCCTCGTATTCCGCGGCCGCATACAGCTGGCGGGCAACGGCGAGCGGCTCCTGAGTATGAAGGCGCGGGGCCGTGGCCAGCAGGATCGCGACGCACGCTACCAGAATTCGCGCCGCGCCCGTTCTCACGGCTTCCTCATATCGACGCTCAGGCGGGTCGGCGCGGTGAGCGTCACCGTCGCCCGCACGGCACGCTCGCCCAGCTCGGGATGGCGGAACAGCACCTCGTGCGGGCCGATCGGTACGGCGACGTTGCCGATCGGCGTCTCTCCGATCCGCTCGCCGTCGATCCAGACCTCGGCCCAGGGCTGCGCGTTCAGCGCCATCGACGCGGTCGGCCACTCCAGCTTGACGGCCGCCACCTGCCCCGGCGCGACGGTGACGACGCGCGTGGCGCGGAAGCCGAGCGCCTCGTTCACGATGTCGAGCTCGTGCCGGCCGACCGCCACCATGATGCGATCGCTCCGGCTGCTGCCGAGCAGCCGTTCCCGCTCGTAGACCTGCACGTCCGCCGGCGCAGCCACGGCAATCCACCCGGACACGGGCACGCCCTGCGGCGGGGCCATCGGCACGACGAGCGATGCCGTCGCGCCCGCCTCCACGACCACCTCGTGGGTCATCGACGTGAGATCGTTGGCGAGCACGACGGTGTGTGCGCCGGACTCGAGCCCGTCGATCGTCAGCGGCGTCTGGCCGCGCGCGACGCCGTCCACCGTGACACGCGCGCCCGCCGGGTCGGTCCGCACCTGCAGCAGGCCCGCGGCCGGCTGCACGGGCGCCGGCAGATCGAGGAACTGCGACACCGTGTTGCCGGCGGCAAGCGTCACCGGAATCGTGCGCCGCTCCGCGCCGCTCACCACCTCCAGCACGTGCGCGCCGGGCGAGAGTGCCAGCGTGAGCGGCGTGAATCCACGCGGCTGGCCGTCGACGAGCGCCGCGGCGCCGGCCGGGTTCGACTCCACGATGAGTGTGCCCATCGCTTCGGCGGCGGCCGGGGGCGTCAGATACGACCGTCCCGCGAGCAGGCCGGCAGATGCCAGCACGCCGAGCACCACGACAGCGGCGATCCATCGCCGCCGCCACCAGGGCGCGATCTCCGTCATCGGGTCGTGCGCTTCCTCCCGCTCCGCGGGCGGCGGCTCGGTGACGCGCGCCGGCGGTGCTGGCGCCGCCACGACGCGAGCCGGTGCGGACGGCGCCGGCGCAGGTGCCGCAACCGCTGGTGCCGCTGCCACGACAGGCGCCGCGGTTGCGGCGGCCGCCGCACGCACGATGGCGGTCGCGGGTTTTGCCGGCTTGGGCGGCGGCGAATCGGCCGCGGCGGCCCCCGGCGCCGCGTGTGTCGCGTACTGCGCGAGGAAGGCGCGCACCGCGGCGAGTGCCGCCACGGAATCGCCGCTCCCCATCACGCGATCGAGCTCCGCACGCGCCTCGACGCCCGTCGCAAACGACTGGCGCGCATCGAGCTGCAGCGCGCGGGCGAGCCACGTGCGCACGGCCGCGGGCAGCGGCTCCACGCCGCCGGCCGCCGTGAGGCCCCACGCGCGCTCGGCGAGCGGGCCGATCCGGTCCGGAAATTCTTCGCTGTAGAGCGGACGGCCGACGATGAGCGCCAGCGCCACCGCGCCCATCTGCAGGACGTCGGCGCGCTGGTCGAAGCGCGGCGTGCCGGCCGGATTCGGCAGCGGAATGCCGAACTCCTTCCAGTAGCGCTCGTGTGTGAAGTGGAGCTGTTCGAGCGCCGCGCCCAGCGCGTGGTCGACGACGACGAGGCGGCCGTGCGGCGTCACGACGAGGCGTTCGGGCGCGATCGCGCCGTGCGAGATGCCGTGCATCTGCTCGTGCAGCGCGGCGACGGCGTGCACGAGCTGCCGGACGAGATGCAGCGCCGCGGTGACGTCGAGCGGCAGCAGCTGCTGCTCGGCGACGGCGAGCACGTTCGACAGCCGCGCGCCCGCGGGACACTCGGAGACGATGGCGAGCGCCGCCGCCTCCTGGCCGAGGCGCTGGACGCCACGCACGCGCGCGAACGCAGGGTTCTGAAAGGCCGCCAGCGCGCCCACCCGCTCGCGCAGCGAGAACTCGAATGAGGAGGACGCGGTCAGCGACTCGTGGAGCGCGAGCACCTCGAGCTTCTCGCCGCCGGGCCCAGGGACGTGATAGCGCTTGCCGAGGCCGTCCTCGAAGATGGGCGCGTGAGACCGTGGCGCACGGGCAATGGCGGTATCCATGGCGGTGTCGGCTGGCACGGTGCCAGTTCCATGCCTGTGGCGGAGGCGTGCGTGCCGTGCGTCTCAAGTGCCTCAGAGAGCGGCGCTTGCGTGGCCTGGGCCGATGAACGTCCGCGGCGCGGCCAGGCGGCCGGTTACAGGAACCGCCGCCGCTCGGCAAATTCTGTGTGGAGGACCGTGCGGACGCGGCGTGCGCCTAGCCGGGGCCCCCAACGCGCGGTTTGTGCGCGTTGGGGTGGTTACAGCACGGGTAAGGCGAAGAGGATGCCGCCGAAGATCAGCCACGCGAGCACGAGCGTCCACACCACGTTGAACGCCTGCGCCAGGAGAAACGCGCCGAGCGGACGGCCCTCGTCGAGGCTCACGAGGTTGCCGAGCCGCGTTTCCAGGCCGATCGCGACGAAGGCGAGCGCGAACCAGAGCGTGCGCACCGATCCGATCGCATCCTTCGTCCGGTTGACGAGCTCCGGCCCCAGCAGGAAGGAAAAGACGAGGGAGGCGGCGAGAAAGCCGAGCACGAACTTCGGGAACCGCTGCCAGATGACCGACGCGCCGCTCGCGCGCTCGCCGCCCGGCTTCGCCTGGCGCATCGTCCACCACATCGAGAGCACGAGGGCCGCCACGCCAATGAGCACATTCTGCGAGAACTTCACGATGGTCCCGATCCTCACCGTCACGTCGCTCACGAGCGCGCTGGCGGCGATGACCGACGGCGTGGTGTCGAGCGTGCCGCCCATCCACGCGCCCGCCACGGCGTCAGGAATACCGGCGAGCCGCACGATCCACGGCATCAGAATGATCATCGGCACGGCGACGACCAGCACGAGCGCCGTGACGTAGCTCAGCTTGCGGCGATCGCCTTGGATGGCGCCGCACGCGGCAATCGCGGCCGACACGCCGCAGATCGACACGGCGGTCGAGAGCATCACGGCCAGCTCGTCGTCGACGCGGAAGCGCTTCGCCAGCCAGAACGACACGTACCACACGACGACGACGACCGCGACCGCCTGAACGATGCCGAGCGCGCCCGCCTGCAGAATGTCGCCGAAGAGGATCGTGGCGCCCATGATCACGAGGCCCGTCTTGATGAAGAGCTCCGAGCGGGCCGCGGCGCGAATCGACTCGGTGACACCACCGAGATGGCTCACCAGCAGGCCCATCGCGAGCGCGAAGATGACGTACTCGATGCCCCATGCCATCGGCGCCGCATGGCCGGCGAGCACGAGCGACAGCCAGGCGAGCGCAAACACGACGGGATAGCCGCGCGTAAAGCGGGCGACGTCGCCGCCCTCGAGCGCCAGGCCGACCGCCGCCAGAATCCCCACGCCGAGACCCGCAGCGATCCAGGCGCCAAGCACCCCGGGCGTGACGAGCCGTGCCGCGGATGCGGCGTCGATCCAGCGCAGGCCGGGCAGCGCGGGCACGAGACCCAGGAGGACCAGCCCCAGGACCGTCGCGCCGAGGACGACCGCCGTCCAGTCCTCGTGGAGCCGGACGGGCGGCACGGCAGCCGTTTTCTCTCGCAGTCGATCGGTCGTTGTCGCCGTCTCGCTCATGATCGCCTCTCCGAAAGGACGGTCAATTATATGATGGCGTCATGAGATTGCAGACCTCGACGCTCGCGGCCGCTGTGATGCTGATGCCGGTGCTCGCCCACGCCCAGACCACCGAAGATCGCACGCAGGACCGGGTGGCGTTTCCGGCGCACACGATTATCGGCAACCTCCACTACGTCGGCACCGGGACGCTCAACTCGTACCTGATCACGACGCCCGAGGGGCACATCCTCATCAACACGAACTTCGAGGAGACGGTGCCGCTGCTGCGCCAGTCGATCGAGAAGCTCGGGTTCCAGCTGCGCGACATCAAGATCATCCTCGGCAGCCACGCCCACGGCGACCACATGCAGGCCGACGCCATCGTCAAGGAGCTGACGGGCGGCGCGCAGGTCATGGCGATGGAACAGGACGTGCCGGGGCTGAAGGCGATGAAAGCCCCGAGCGGGAAGCCGCATCCGATCGACCGCGTGCTGAAGGACGGCGAGCAGGTGCGGCTGGGCGGAGCCACGCTGACCGCGCATCTGACGCCGGGACACACGCGCGGCTGCACGACGTGGGACACGACCGTGCAGGAGGGCAGCCGCTCGTACAACGTGGTGATCGCGTGCGGCGGCCTGCAGGAAGACGCGCGGCTGGTCAACAACAAGAATTATCCGGAGGTTGCCGATCACTTCCTTCAGAGCATCAAGAAGTACAAGACGATGAAGCCGGACGTGTTCCTGGCGGCGCACAGCTGGTTCTTCGACCTCGCGGGCAAGTACACGCGGCTGGGGACGGGCGCGACCAACCCCTACATCGATCCTGCCGGCTTCCGCGCGTGGGTCGACAACATGGAAAGGAACTGGAACACGCTGATGGCGGAGCAGAAGAAGAATCCGCCGTCGAACTAGTCGGTAGCCGGTAGTCGGTAGCCGGTAGCGACGTCAGCGCGCGAAGCAGTAAAACCGGCCGCCGCCAGGCCGCCGAGATTCCCGGTGGTGCTCGTCACGCTCGTGACGAAGACGCCGAAGGATGCACCCGACGGTCCTGCCGGCGTCCGCTCGCCGGCACAGCCGGCAGCGGCGACAGCCAGCGACAGCAGCAGACGCATCATGCGCCTTGCACGCGGTGCGCGTGGACGACGCGGCGAACCATCGCGGCCGTATCCGCGCCAAAATCGAGGAACTGGATGGCCACGTCATATTCCGTTCGGGCCGGCGCAGCGCCTTCAACCGTCACGGCCGACGAGCGGACGACGGTGGCGGCCAGGTGTACCGTCTCGCTTTGGCCTTCGACGGTCAATGTCACCTGGCGGTTCGCCTGCTGCGCCCGCGGCAGACGCAGCAGCGCGCCGCCTTCGCTGAGATCGATCAGGTAGCCTTCGGTGAACGAATTGACGCGGACACGCAGCGCGAGGGGGACGCGAACGGTGCTCCGACGGTTGCGACCTGAGGGCGGCGGACTTTCCGTGTTCGCCATGGGGATGCGGGCGTCGATTATGCCATTGTCGGCGGTCAGACCGCCTTGGATCGCTTCGCGCGCGGAACCGGCGCCGTCCACGACCGGCCGCACTTCCGGCAGGTAATTTCCAGTTCGCCTCGCTGGCCGCGAATCACGCGCTCGACAATCGTCGACGCGGACGAACGGCACGCGGGACATCGTCGCCGCGCCGCGCCGGCGCCTGGCGGCGTGCGGCGACCGGACGGTCGCTTGGCCATGTGAATTGTCGAGCCGAGGCATGCACTATAGAGAACGGCATTGACTGCGTCAATGGGGACACCGGATGGCGGAATTCGTGCCCGCTCGTGGCGAGCCGTCCAACGAGTCCGCCTTCGCTGACGCTACGGCGGACAACCTTCGCGTGGCTTGCCAACCGTAGCTCACGCGTTGCCAAGCGTGAGCGAAGTGTGTCGAATCACAACGCCAGAATCTCTCGAAGCTTGTCCTCGACCGAGTGCAGCTCTGAAGCCGGTAACTTGCCCATCGTCCAGGCAATCATGTCGTGTTTGATCGTTCTCACGATGCCCGTGACGATCGAAGGGGACAGCAGGCCCGATTCGCGCCACGCCTTGATCTTGTAGTCTCCCACCAAGAGGCGGCCGACGTTGCTCGTGACGGCAGCCATGATCGTCTCTCGCCGGCCTCGATGATATCGATCGGTGCTCACGATCAGACCAGGACGCTGTTTGGCGCCTTTCTCGTCCGCGAAGACGAACTTGACCAGGACGACGTCGCCCCGACTAAAGCTTGTCATACGCGGCGTCCTTTGGGTTGTTCCAAAGGTCCGCTAACACCGGATCGGCGCGTTCGTTGAGGGCGACCAGATCGGCGGCCGACAACTCGTCGGCAAGATCGTGCTTCAAGCGCGCCTCGACGGCCTCCCACACGTAGTCCCGAATAGATTGATCGCGCTTCGCCGCCGCGATGTGAATGCGGCGCCGCGCTTCGCGTGGAACATCAATGCTCAGCCGCGCTCGATCGGGTTGGGTAGTTGGCATCGGGTTCAACCTCCAATCCACATTGGCACCAATACGTAAATGTGTCAACGTGCCAGGCTGAGTGGGAGAATTCAGGCCGACTCCGTGTCGCCGCAGCTCGAAAGGTCAAGCTCCGGGACGTGCGCGATGAAGGTGCCATCTTCCTTGAGAATCCGGACGGTGGATCCGAGGTTCATCACAATGCCATCCTAAAAGCCGAGGTCCTCTGGCTTGACCCACACGGTCTTTCCATCGCGATAGATCACGACCGGGAGACCGTCCTTCTTGTGGCGAAGCATCGCCTCGCGCACGCCTTGCGCGAGTGCCTCGTCGATCAAGTGCCCTCCTCAAGGAAGATGCGATGAATGCGCCCGTTCGGTTCGTTCTTCGCGTCGTCAGCAGACATCCGAGGCAGCTCCCTTTTTCAGCTCACGACCGCGCTTTCAACCGAAAGCACCGTGACATTCTTCGCCTCGTCCGCAGACAGGTAGTTCAGCACCTCGAAGCCGATGAGTTTTCCGTCCTTGTCCTTGACAAGGATGACCTCTTCGGATGTCTCTTCCGAGACGTGCTCTTTCTGCGGATCATCGAACCACACGTTGAGCGCCTGCACCGCTCCCTATCGAGGAGCCTGAACGCCTTCTCACGCTGCGCTCAGCGATCAGCTATTTCGTGACTGGGAGAATCCGAGCAGATCGGTCGGGGGAATTACGGATTAACGTGAGAGCCAACACGCTTCAGAGCGGGAACGTCGCCGCGCTCAGACATAGACGACGCTGTCACGGATGCTCTGAGCAACCTCGGGAACCCTGATACTGTCGACGCCGTCCGGGGTTAGGACTTCGACCTTCCTGCCAAACAGTTTCTCCAGATACACGATGAGATCGTAGAAATTGTCGTAGGTCGGCTTCTCGAACTCCACGAGGAAATCGATGTCGCTGCCGCGCTTCGGCTTGCCCCGCGCGTACGAGCCGAAGAGCCCAATCCGCTCGACCGAGTACTTCTTGAGCGTCTCGTCGTGATCCCGCAGAGCCTTGAGAATTCGGGCCCGCGTCAGGGTTGGGGTTTTCTTCTTCATATCGGTTGCTTTCAGAGTAGCAGAGTTAGCCCCAGCCTTCCGGACCTCGTCTTCGAGCTTCTTCTGCAGCGTTTTCACCCACGGCTTGTAGTGCCCGCTCCGTAATGCGAACGGACGAGTGGCCCAGGAGAACCGGCACATTGTCGATCGACACACCGTTTTCGAGCAGCGAGACGGCGGCCCAATTTCATTGGCTGAAAGAATGGCGGAGAGGGTGGGATTCGAACCCACGTGCCCCTTACGGGACAAGACGCTTTC
>CAZGLC010000003.1:14667-53886 GCA_964526235.1 uncultured Bifidobacteriaceae bacterium | reverse complement strand
TGAGGTATTTCGTCAATCCGCCTCCGGCGGCAGGACGCGAGCCTGGCCCTTCCGCGACGTACACGTTGCCGTCCGCATCGACCGCCACGCCTTCCCCGGCCACGCCCAGCGGCCTGGTGTCCGAGAAGTGCGGTGGAATGAACGCCGTGACCCTGTCCTCGGTGGCTCTGCCGATCCGAACTCCGGTCCGCCAGTTCGGATGGCGCACCTGGTCCGATTCCGAGTCGACCGCGTAGAGCGTGTCGTCGGCGGTGATGAACAGATCGCTGACGCGGCTGAACTGGTAGTACGAGTCGATGTAGTTGCCATCCTGGTCGAAGATCTGGATGCGATGGTTCCCGCGGTCCGCCACGAACAGACGACCGCGGGAGTCGAACGCCATCGCGTGCGGTGTCCGGAACTCGCCGCGTCCCGATCCGATCCGACCCCACTCCTTGATGAACGTGCCGTCCCGCGTGAACTTCACGATGCGGCCGGTAGAACCTGGAGCAGGAGTGTCGTTCTGCCCGCTGTGGCCGTCCGCCACGAAAATATCGCCGTTGGGCGCCGTAATCACATCGCAGGGCTGATTGAGCGTGTCGGGGCCGCTCCCGGCCACTCCTGCCCGGCCCAGCCGCATCAGGATCTTGCCGTCCGGGCTGAAACTTGAACACCTGGTGCCCCTTGGTGCCTGCCTTGTTCACCGCAAAGTCGGTCACCCAGACGTTGCCGTCGCGGTCCACGTGCAGGCCGTGAGGCACGACGAACAGCCCCGCCCCAAAGCTCGCCAGGATCTTTCCGGTGCGTCGGTCGAACTTGAGGATCGGGTCCACCTTCGACGCGTCGCAGGCGCCAGCCGCCAGGTCGAACTCGCCACACCGGGCAGCGGTCCCCATTCCTTGATGATCGTCGGGGTCGGATTGGGCAGCGGCTTCGCGGCCGGATCGACGACGACCGGTACGAAGAACTGCCCAAAACCGGGACTGGACTGCGCGCGGAGCCATCCTTCCGACGCCACGATGACCGTCAGGCCGACCAGAGCGGCAAAGCCGGCCGCGAGCACCGAGCCAACTCGATAGGCACCCATCGTCGTCCCCCTTACTTCTGTCCGCTCGATCTCTAGCGGCTGTTCGCGACGCGGCGTCGCCTCAACGCGCCTCAGGTGCGCGGGCGTCGAGCTCTTCCTGCGTGATGGCCCGGGCGCCGAGCTTCCGCAGCAGCGCCGCCGTGCTCTCGTGCGTCCCGTACTGGCCGCGGTAGCGCAGCACCGTGCTCAGCCCGGCGGCCATGCTCCACGGCGTCTCGCCGCGCGTGTCCTGCACGTCCACAGCGGCGCCGCGGTCCGCCAGCAGCTGCACGACACCGTCCGCGCCCGTGAAGGCCGCCATGTGCATCGCGGTCCGGCCGTCCTCGTTGGCGGCGTCGATGTCGGCGCCACGTTCCAGCGCCACCTCCACCGCCTCGAGCGCAGCCGCGGCGGCTGCGGGATCGACTTCGAGATTCGCGCCCTGGAACTCGCACGAGCCGGTGCAGGCGGATCGCGCCGCCGCCATCAGCGGCGTCGCCCCGCCGTCGGCGCCGAGGCGCGGGTCGGCGCCGCGTCCGCCGATCAGCCGCATGAGCGCGGCGTCCCCGGAGACCGCCGCCAGGAAATACGGTGTGGCGCCCCTCATGGCAAACGGCGTCCCGTCCGGGCCGCGCGTGTCGTTGGCCGTGATGCGCGCATTCGGGCTGGCGCCGCGCGCGAGGAGCGCCGCCGCCAGCGCCGGCATGTTGGGCGGCTGCACGCGGTACGACTCGTCGAACCGCATGCCGACGAGAGAGGTGAGCCCGCGCTGCACGGCGTTGTGCAGCGGGGTGATGCCGAAGCGGTCTGCGGAATTCGGGTTCGCGCCGCGGTCGAGCAGCAGCAGCGCGAGCCGCTCGTGTCCGCCCGCGCTCGCCACCACGAGCGCCGAGCCGTGCTCGGGCGTCGCGTCGTTGACATCCGCCCCGGCGTCGAGGAGCAGACGTGCGGACGCTTCGTCGCCCGACCGCGCCGCGAACAGCAGCGGCGTGAACCCGCCCGTCGATCGGGCGCGGACGGCGGCCCGGCTGTCGATCAGCAGCTTCACGACGTCAGCGTGCTTCCCCGCCGCCGCCCACATGAGCGCCGTCTGTCCGCTCGTCGCGTGCGCCGCGCCGGCGGAGGCGCCGCGCGACAGGAGCGCCGCGGCCGCAGCAGCGGCGCCGGTGCGCGCGCATTCCATCAGCGGCGTGACACCGTTCGTCTGCGCCGCGTTCGGAGTGGCGCCCGCAGCCAGCAGCGTCTCCACCATCGCGGTGCTGCGGTTGGTGCACGCCAGCAGCAGCGGCGTGACGCCATACTCGTTGGCGGCGTTGACGCTGGCGCCACCGCGGATCAGCCGATCGGCCAGCGCGAGATCGTCCCGGTGCGCCGCCCAGTGCAGCTCGGTCGCGCCGGCGTCGGTGAGGCTTTGCCCCATGGCCACAACCGGAACCACGAAGATCACGAAACACACGAATACACAACCCGCGATGTGACTCGTGGTTTCCGTGACCTTCGTGGTTTTCACAGCGACAGCCTCCCCGTGCTGTCGCCAAAGCGATCGAGCCTGACGCCGACGATGTCCATCAGCGTCAGATACAGATTCGAGATGGGCGTTCCCGCCGCAAACCTGAGGTGACGGCCGCCCTTCACGCGGCCGTTGCCGCCGCCGGCCACCACGATCGGCAGGTTCTGCAGCAGGTGGTCGTTGCCGTCGCTCATCGAGCAGCCGAAGAGGATGGTCGAATGATCGAGGAGCGACCCGTCGCCGTCAGTCGTCGACCCGAGCTTGTCGAGGTAGTACGCGAACGTCCTCGTGTGATGCGCGTCGATCTGCGCGATCTTCGACAGCTTCTGGGAGTCGCCCTGATGATGCGAGAGGCCGTGGTGCACATCCGGCACGCCGATCTCCGGGTACGCCCGGTTGCTCTGCTCGGGCCCCAGCATGAACGTCATCACGCGCGTCAGATCCGCCTGGAGCGCGAGCACCTGCAGGTCGAACATCAGCTTCGCGTGCTCGTCGAAGTTCACCGGAATGCCGGCCGGACGATCGACGGCCGGAATCTCGCGCGCCGACTGCTCCTCGGCGCGCTGAATCCGCCGCTCGACCTCGCGCATGCCGTCGAGATACTCGGCGAGGCGCGCGCGGTCGCCCGCCCCGACCGAGCGCATGAGGCGCGTGGCGGCCTCCGTCACCGAATCGAGCAGGCTCCGGTCCGTCTGCCTCCGCACCAGGCGGACGGCGGGGTCGGTGCTGTCGCTGTCGCCAAACAGCCGCTCGAACACCGCCCGCGGCCGGTACTCCACCGGCAGCGGGGTCGTCGGCGAGCGCCACGACAGCGTGTTCATGTAGGCGCAGCTCCACCCCTTCTCGCACTGTCCGACGATCTCGTTGGCGTGGAGGCCGAGCTCGAGCGAGGCGAGCTGCGTCTGCCGTCCGAGCTCCCGGGCGAGCACCTGGTCCATCGAAATCGCCGCCCGGCCTTCCCGCTCCGGGTGCACACTCGTGAGAAAGACGCCGCCCGCGCGCTCGTGCGGCGCCGATTCGCCTTCGCCCGGCCGCGCGTCGCCGATGCTGTTGTCGAGACCGCTGAGCACGACCAGGCGGTTGCGGAAGGGCGCCAGCGGCTCGAGCGTGGGACTCAGCTCGAAGCCCGCGCCCTCGCCCACCGGCGTCCACGTCTCCATGTTCATGCCGTTGGGCGAGAAGACAATCGACAGCCGGTTGACCGAGGGCGCCTGCGACGCGAACGCGGGCACCATGCCGTCGAGGAACGGCAGCGTCACCGTCGCGCCGATGCCGCGCAGCACCGCCCGCCGTGGAATGACGCGCCTGGTGATCATCATGGCTCCTCCGCCCTTCGCATCTGGAACGGCGTACTCGCGACCACGCCGAGCACGAGCGACGAGAACCGGTAGCCGCCCGCCGCCGCGTCGCGGACGATGCCGCGGACGACCGGCGCGTCGTAGTACTCGAGACCACGGCCGAGCGCGTAGGTGAGCAGCCGGTCCGTCACCGTGGAGACGAACTGCTCGCGGCGCTCGTCGAGCAGCACCCGCCGCAACTCCGCCGGTCCGTTGAATGTCGTGCCGTCGGGCATCGCACCGGACGCATCGATCGGCGCGTTCGCATCGCTCGTCCGCCAGCGTCCGATGCCGTCGAAGTTCTCGAACGCGAACCCGAGCGGATCCATCACGCGATGGCAGCCGGCGCACACCGGATTCGACCGGTGCTGCTCCATCTGCGCGCGCATCGACAGCACCGTCCCCTGCGCGTCGCGCGCCCGCAGCTCCGGGATGTTCGCCGGCGGGGGCGGCGGCGGCGCGTTCAGGATGTTGTCGAGGATCCATTTGCCGCGCACGACCGGCGAGGTCCGGTTCGAGTACGACGTGACCGTGAGGATGCTGCCGTGCCCCAGCAGGCCGCCGCGGGTGCCGCCGGTCAGCCGCACACGCCGGAAATGGCTGCCGTACACGCCGGGAATGCCGTAGTGCACCGCGAGCCGCTCGTTGAGGAACGTGTCGTCGGCATTCAGGAGATCGAGGACGCTGCGGTCCTCGTGCCGCACGCTGCCGAAGAACAGCTCGGTTTCGGTGCGGAAGGCCTCGCGCAGGTTCTCGTCGAAATACGGGAACCGCTCGAGGTCCGGGGCGGCGATTCCGAGGTTGCGCAGGTGCAGCCATTGTGCCGCAAAGTTCGTGGTCAGCGAGCCGGCACGCGGGTCCGCCAGCATGCGCCTGACCTGCCGCTCCAGGACCGGGGCCTCCTGCAGCCGGCCGCGCTCGGCGAGCGCGAGCAGATCCTCGTCTGGTAGGCTGCTCCAGAGAAAGAACGACAGCCGCGACGCGAGCTCGACGTCGCCGATCCGGTACGTGGCGCCGGCGGTGAGACCAGCGGGCTCGCGCTCGACCCGGAACAGGAATTCAGGACCGATCAACATACGCTCGAGCGCCAGACCGACGCCCGATTCGAATCCGCCGTCGCGGCGCCCGCTCGTGTAGAACCCGACGAGCGTCTGCAGATCGTCGCCGCTGACGGGCCGTCGATAGGCGCGGCGCGCGAGCGTCGCCAGAATCTTCCGCGCGCACGGCTCTTCCTCCGCGGGCCGCGCCGGCCGGCAGACGAAGATCCGCTGACGGCTTGTCGTCGCGCTGACGCCTTTCGCCGCGTACGGGCCATCGATCCCCAGCGTGGCCACGCCCGGCTCCCCGCCCTTGTACTGCGAGTAGTCGTACATCGTCATGCGCGGCTGCAGCGGCGCTTCGGGGACGGAGCCGTCCTTCACGAACGCGGCGCTGACGTGGTGCAGGCCCGCCGTGACGAACTGGCGCACGTCGAGCGCCTCGTCTGCCGTCCGCTCGTACCGTTCCTGCGCCATGTCGCCCATCGCGGCGGTTGAAAAAATGCCGGCCGATCGACCGCGGCGCTCGCCGCCGATCGTGAACCGCTGGATGCGCCGGCCGTCGAGCCACATGTCCAGATCGTGCGCCGACTGCATCCCGCGGATGAATTCGCGGGAGTTCCTCTGCAGGCGTACCTTGAACACGTACTCACCGTCGGCCGGGAAGTGATGGCGCACGGCGATGCCGCCGCGCGTGCCGAACGGCAGATCGTCGTCCGCACGGTCGTCCTGGAGACGCAGCCGCGAGACCTCGTAGGTCTCGAGCGCCGGACGCACGGCGGGATCGCCGAGCGCGAGGCGCCGGACGTGGCGCGCGACGGCCAGATAGCGCTCCGCCAAGAGCGGCGACAGCGTCAGCACGCTCCCCACGTTGTCGAACCCGAACCGCGAGTCGTCTGCGGGGAGGAGCGACGCGGCGTCGATCTCGACCGCCAGCAGGTCGCGAACGACGTTGCGGTATTCCGTCCGCGTCAAGCGCCGGAGCGCCGGGCGCCCGGGATTCGGGCGGAGCGCGCCGGCCCGATCGAGCGCGTCTTCCAGGTGCGTCAGGAGCGCGGCCGCCGCGGCCGGCGCGGGCCGCGGCATCCCGTCGGGCGGCATCGTGCCGCTCCGCAGCTTGCCGACCACTTTCTCCCAGATGTCCGCCGCGTCGGCGGGGCGGGCGACGTCGAGCGTCTGCAGCGTCAGCCCAGCCGTGCGCAGCCGGTCGCTGTGGCAGGTGACGCAGTACGTGTCCAGCACCGCGCGGTGCGGCAGCGGCCCCTGCCCTTCGACCTCGCGCAGGGCTGTCACCGCCGCAAGCAAAGCGAAAACGAGCCCGCCGACGAGCGTGCGTGCCATCTAATGGTACGTCGTTCCCGCATCGGAGCTGGCCGCTCCGATGTCGCGGCCAGCGGAATCGCGGCCGAAGGGCTGTCGTCGGTCGTGGTGCATCAGTTGATACACGCCAGTAGTATGCTGGCCGATTATAGCGCGCGATTTTGTGCTATAACCCCCAGCACTTATCGACGCGGGGTTCCCTTTCGTTGATCGGATCGGCTTTTCATGTGCCTGTGAAAATGGAGGGTCCAATGCGCCGTTTGCGTTCGCTCAGCCTCGTCCTCGCCTGCGGAGTACTGCTGCTCTCGGCCGCCACCGCTGACGCGCAGCAGGCCGGGGCGTCCGCCATTCGCGGCCGCGCGGTCGACGCCCAGCAAGGCGTCCTGCCCGGCGTCGCAATCGTCTTGACGCATGTGGAGAATGGCACATTCCGCGAGACCACGACCGGCTCCGACGGAACCTATTTCATCACCGGAGTCGTGCCGGGCCCATACCGGATGACCGGCGAGCTGCAGGGCTTCAGGATGTTCACGCAGGAGTTCCGGCTGCTGATCGGAGAGACGACGACGCTCGACCTGCGGCTCGAGGTCGGGACGCTCACCGAGTCGGTCACGGTCACGGGCGAGGCGCCGCTCGTCGATTTCACCTCGACGCAGGTCAGCGGCAACGTGTCGCTCGAGGAGCTGACGGACCTCCCCTCGTCCAACCGCAGCGTCATGGGATTCGTCGCGCTCCTGCCCGGTGTGCAGTACAACCCGTCGAACACCGGTGCCGGCTCCGTCAACATCAACGGCCAGCACGGGAGCCAGGTGATCTTCGTCATCGACGGCGCCAACAACAACGACGACTTTCGCGGCGGCGATGCCGGGCCGCAGGCCCGTCCGGCGCTCGAGTCGATTCAGGAATTCCAGGTTATCACCAATCAGTACGACGCCGAATACGGCCGCGGCTCGGGTGGCATCGTCAACGCCATCACGAAGCAGGGCACGAACGCCCTGCGCGGGAGCGCCTTCGGCTTCTTCACCGGATCCGGCGTCACGGCCCCGGATTTCTTTACGAAGCAGCAGGGTCTGGCCCCGCCGGATACGTCGCAGCAGCAGTGGGGCGGCACGATCGGCGGCCCGATCGTCCGCGACAAGCTTCACTTCTTCGTCAGCTTCGAGAACGTCAACCAGAACCAGGGGCTCAGCCGCGTCTACCCGACGAGACCGGACCTGACGTTCTCGGACGTCGTCTACAGCGACTTCTGGAACAACGTCGTCCGGACCGACTTTCAGGCGAACCCGCAAAACTCGTTCACCTTCCGGTGGCTGAGCGACTGGCAGCCGATCCGGCAGCGATCGGGCAGCCACACCAATCCCGGCGCCGCGCAAAACGATCGGCAGACGCTCTCGGCCCTGCACGACGAGAAGGACTGGGACCAGACGGGCATGTTCATCTACAACCGGGTGCTGGGGAGCACGAAACTGAATACGCTGCGCGCGGCGGTGACGCAGGAGGACGTCGATCGCGGGACGCCGGGCTATTTCGAGGCGGGCGGCGACATGACGGTCCAGCCGCCGACGCTCCGTCACCCGACTCTGGACACCCAATCCACCGACTTCGCGCTGCACCGCATTCAGACGTCCTACCAGCTCGACGATTCGTTCAGCTGGTTCGTTCCGGGCCGGGGCGGCGACCACGATCTGAAGTTCGGGCTGCAGTACGTGTGGGCCGATCACCGGCAGATCGAACAGGGCGCGCTCAACGGCGTCTTCAGCTTCGCCAGCGACCGCCCGTTCAACAGGGCCGACCCGTCCACGTACCCGGAACGTCTCACGATCCGGGTGCCGGGGCCGGAGCTGCCGTACGTGTTCACGCATTCGACCGGGCTCTTCGCGCAGGACAAGTGGCGCGTCAACAACAACCTGACGGTGAACCTGGGACTCCGGTACGACTTCGAAATCGCGCCGATCGCGGAGCGGTCGAACCCGCTCTTCGCGAACGAAAAGGACTATCCGGTCGACTGGAACAACATCCAGCCGCGCGTGGGCATGGCGTACAGCATGGGCGGACGCTCCGTCGCCCGCGCCGGCTACGGCATGTTCTACGAGAAGCTCTGGACGAACCGCTTCGAGCCCTACGTCCGGCAGGGCGTGTTCGCGAATTCGTTCGTGACCGGGTTCCCCGTCGATCGTCCGGATCCAGGGCCGAGCCAGGGGCGGCTGCCGGCGGATCCGATGCTCGTGAACGGCCCGGTCCTCGATCGCGCCCGCCTGGCGCAGCTCTTTCCGTCCGGCACGCAGGCGCGCAACAACGGCGACGTGTTCCTCGACACCCCCGATCGGCGCATCCCGTACCAGCATCAGGTCTCGGTCGGCTACGAGCGCCAGCTTGGCGGGCAGATGTCGTTTGCCGCCGACTACGTGCACAGCTGGGGACGCGACCAGGTGGTGGCGTACGATCTCAACCCGGCGCTGCGCGTCAATACGACGCGAACCGGCGCGCTGCAGCGCACCGACCTGCGCGGCATCGCCAGCCAGTTGGGTCTCTCGGCCTTCCCGAACCCCGTGTGGATTCGAGAGAACGTCGGCAGGGCCTCGTTCGACACCCTCAACTTCCAGGTCGAGCGTCGCTTCGCCGGCTGGTGGAGCGCGCGCGCGTCGTACTCGATCGGCAGCGCCCGCGGCCACAGCGACGGCAACCCGGACTTCACCAACAATTTCCAGGTCCTCGGCGAGCGCAATCTCGATCTGCTCTGGGGGCCGATGGAACGGGACCGGCGGCATCTGGCGACGGTCAGCGGGCGCATCGAGGTTCCCCGCACCGGCGGCATGACGGTGAGCGGCATCTATCGATTCATGAGCGGCCGGCCGTTCAGCATGTTCAATTCGAACGTCGACGCCGATCGCAACGGCCGGCTCTTCGATCCGCTGCCGGCCGGGACCTACAGCGGCGCCGGCCCGAACGGTATTACGGTGAAGAACGCGGGCGGGCGCAACGGTGTCCACGGGCCGAGCTTCGCGGAGCTCGACCTGCGGGTGGGCTATCGCTTGCGGGCCGCGGCGCGTACGATCGACATGTTCGCCGAGATCTTCAACGTGACCAACGAGCCGAACTTCAACAACCCGACCGGCGACCAGCGGTCGGGCAACTTCCTCATCGTCAACTCGCTGGTGGGCGGCGGCATTCCGCGGCAGCTGCAGCTGGGCGTGAGGATGGGATTCTGATGAAGCGGTGAGCGTTCTCGATGCCGCACAGCCGCAGACGCTTCCTCGGGACGCTTGCGGCAGGCGCACTGGGCCGCGGCCTCTTCCAGCGGCGTGACGCCCTGGCCCTGGCCCAGGCCCGTACGCCTCCACGCACCGGCTCCGTCCAGACGCCCGTGCTGGACATCGGCTTCGAAGAGAGCGGCGACGTTCGAGGCTTTCCCGTCATTCTCCTGCACGGCTTTCCGGACGACGTCCGGGCCTGGGACGAGGTGGCGGCGTCGCTCGCCGGCAAGGGATGCCGCGCGATCGTTCCCCATCTGCGCGGGTACGGCGCCACACGCTTCCGCGATCCCTCCAGCCCTCGCATGGCACAGCAGGCCGCGATAGGTCAGGATGTGATCGACCTTGCGGACGCGCTTGGCGTGTCGCGATTTGCCGTGGCTGGCTACGACTGGGGCGGCCGCGCCGCATGCATTGCCGCGGCGCTTCACCCGAAGCGGGTGCGAGCCGCCGTGCTGATCGGCGGCTATACGATTCAGGACACGCTTGCGCCACCCCAGCCAGCCTCGCCGGAGCGGGAGCGCGCGCTCTGGTATCAGTGGTACTTCAACACCGAGCGCGGCCGTGCGGGCCTTGCCCGCAATCGCCGGGGCATCTGCCGGCTGTTGTGGGAAACCTGGTCGCCGACATGGCGCTTCACGGACGACACGTTCCATCGAACGGCGGCGGCGTTCGACAATCCCGACTTCGTCGACGTCGTGATCCACTCGTATCGCCATCGGAATGGGAACGCGCCGGGAGAGCCGCGCTTCGCGGACGTCGAGCGCCGGCTGGCCCGGCGTCCCACGATCGACGTTCCGACCATCGTGCTCTACGGGGCCGACGATGGGCTTGGACGTCCGCCAGCGGACACGCCGGATGAGCGCACCGTCCTGACCGCTCGTGTCGCGCGCCGCGTGGTCGCGGGCGCCGGACACTTCCTGCCCCGGGAAAAACCGGAAGCCGTATCGTCCGCAATCCTCGAATTGCTGGAACAGAGCAGGTAGCTGGAGCGAGACATGAGCCGCGACGACCACGACGACGAGCGCGGGTTTTCCCGCCGCGTGCTGCTGACGCGCACCGTGCTGTTCGGGGCCGGCGCCATCGTGCCGGCCGACATGCTGCGGCGGCGGATGCCGGATGACCCGGCGCCCGCCGCCGCGTCCACCCAGGCTGCGGCTCGCGAGACACTGGAAACGCTGACGGCGGCGGAAGCCGCGACGCTCGACGCGATCGCCGCGCGGTTGATCCCGACCGACGAGAACGGCCCGGGGGCCGCCGAGGCGCGCGCCACGCGCTACATCGATCGCGCGCTCGGCGGCGCATTGGCCGACGCACGAGAGGCGTATCGCACGGGACTGGCCGACGTGGACGCCCGCGCCCGCGCCTCGAAGGGCGCTCCCTTCGCGCAGCTCTCCGCGGCGGATCAGGACGCCATCCTGACGGAGATGGAAAGCACTCCCTTCTTCACCGTCGTGCGGACGCACACCATCCAGGGGACGTTCGGGGATCCGTACTACGGCGGCAACGCGAACTTCGCCGGCTGGGATCTCATCCGGTATCCGGGCGTCCGGCTGGCGGCCACCGCGGACGATCAACGGATGGATCCGCTCCCCGCACGCGTGCGGCGGTCCGCGTACGACCACGCGATGTTCACGAAACGGCGACCGGCGCGTGCCCGTCTCGGTCCCATCGAGGAACCGTGGCGATCGAGCTGAAAAAACGCGACGTCGTGATCGTCGGTCTCGGCGCGGCCGGCGGTGTGGCGGCGCTGCCGCTGGCGCGCGCCGGCCTCGACGTCGTCGGCCTCGAGGCGGGCACGTGGCTGACGCCCGAGGACTTCGCGCCCGACGAGCTGCGCAACAACGTGCGCGGATGGCCGCAGGCGGTCCAGAAGGCCAATCGCGAGATCCCGACGCATCGGCGGAACGCGTCGGCGCCCTCGTCGCCTCGCGCCGCCATACACCCGATGATGAACGCCGTGGGCGGCACGACGATCCACTACTGGGGACAGAGCTGGCGTCTGAACCCGTGGGACTTCACGGTGGTCAGCGAGACCCGCCGCCGGTACGGTGCCTCGCGCCTCCCGGCGGGGTCGACCGTCGAGGACTGGCCGTTCGGCCCCGAGGAGCTCGAACCGTATTACGACATCGTCGAGTACGAACTGGGTGTCTCGGGGAAGGCGGGAAACATCCAGGGCAAGATCGACGCGCGCGGCAACATCTTCGAGGGCCCGAGGCGCCGCGAGTACCCCATGCCGCCGCTGCGCGGCACCGCGTTCACGGAGATGATGGCGGACGCGGCGCGGACGCTCGGGTGGCATCCTTTCCCCGGTCCTGCCGCCGTCACCAGCCGCGCGTACGACGGACGCCCCGCGTGCGCCTATCACGGCTTCTGCGCCCGCGGCGGCTGCCACATTCGCTCCAAGAGCTCCACGGCCGTGACGACGATTCCGAAGGCGCAGCAGACGAAGCGGTTCGAGGTCGTCACCGAGGCCGTCGTGACGACGATCGAGGTGGACCGGAACGGCCGCGTCCGGGGCGTGAACTACCTGAAGGGCGGCATGGAGTACTTCCAGCCGGCCGCAGTGGTGCTGCTGGCGAGCTACGTGTACGAGAACGTGCGCCTGCTGCTCGTCTCCACGTCCGCGGCATTCCCGAACGGGCTCTCGAACAGTCACGGACAGGTCGGGAGGCATTACTTCAGCCACAACCAACAGGCGCCAGTTACGGCGCTGTTCCCCCGTGATTTGAACACGTGGTACGGGCTCCCCGCGCAGGGCGTCGCGGTGGACGAATGGGCGGACGACAACTTCGATCATTCGAAGCTCGACTTCATCGGTGGCGGCAATCTCTGGGTCTATTCCGACCGCCGGCCGATCGCCGCCGCGGAGATGAGTACGTTCGGTCGCGCGCCGCGGTGGGGGTCCGCGTGGAAGGCGTTCATCCGCCAGAACGCCGACCGCTGGAACACGGCCTACCTGCAGAAGACGACGCTGCCGTACGAGGACAACTATCTCGACCTCGATCCAGACGTGAAAGATCCGCTCGGGTTTCCGGTCGTCCGCATCACGGCGGATTACAAGGAGAACGATCGGCGCCTGAGCCTCTTTATCCAGGATCGGATGGCCGAGTGGTTCATGGCGGCAGGGGCGGTGTCGATCGAGCGCACGCCGCTTGGGACGATGGGGCCGACCACCCACGCCTACGGCGGCACGCGCATGGGCGACAATCCCGACACGAACGTCGTCAATCGGTGGGGGCTCTCACACGAGGCGCCCAACCTCGGAGTCCTGGGGGCGTCGGTGATGGGGACGAGCGGCGCCCGCAACCCCACGCTCACCGTGCAGGCGCTCGCCTGGCGGACCGCTGATTATCTGGCGAAGAACTGGAAGGCGGTGGCGACGTAGGCAGTAGGCGGTAGGCGGTAGGCAGTGCGGCGGACGCAAAACGCTGGGCTTCGCTGCCTACTGCCTACTGCCTACTGCCTACTCAATCCCACTCCCGCTCGACGCCGTGGCCGCGCGCCGTGTCGCCGTGGGCCGGCGTCACGAAGCCGAGCAGGCACCCCTGTGAGCCGTCGCGCAGCAGATGGCACCGCACCTGGATGCGGTCGCCCGGACGGACGTGGTCCTTGCCGACGCCGTTCTCCATGATGGAGTTGGGATTGGCGGCCTCGAGCGCCCACGTCGCGACCTGTCCCTTCTCGTCCTTGACCTCCATGTAGATCCAGGAGTGCGGGAAGAGCCAGTGCACCTGCTTGACGGTGCCCTCCATAGGGGTCCACTTGGCCACTTCATAGTTGTTGTGCGAGTGATGCGCCCCGACCGGCAGCACCACCACGACCGCGCACAGGACCGCGAGAATGAACGATCTGTACTGCATGTTCCGCCCTCCTGGCGTGAAACGATCCGTTATCGCGTGCGCCGGGGTACCGGAAATCCGTGGCTATACGTCGTCTCATACCGAATCCGCCGCCCGTCCTTGTCGAGGAAGCCGAACGACTGCTGGAAGAGCGCCGGCGGCGGCAGCCCTTTCGGCACGGTTCCTTCGACGATGAAGAGGCGGTAGTCGTGCAGGTGGATGACGGCGAAGGTGCGCGAGCCGTCCTTGTTGAGAAGCTGCAGCCGGATGCCCTCGACGAGGTCGGCGTTGTAGTTGGCGAAATGCGTCACCTCGCTCCCGCGCTTCATGAAGCTCCAGGACGCATGGATGATCGCCCCGCGCACGTCGGCACGGCCGGGCGCGTTGCAGCTGTCGCCGTCGCCGCCGGCGGCCTTGCACGCCGCCTGGCGGGCCGTGTGCATCTTCTCTGCGCCGGTGTAATCGATGGCCGTCACCGAATACCTGCCCGTGGCGTCCTCGACGCTGTAGACGCGGCCGGGAAGCGTGAGCTCGTACTCGGACTGGTATTTGACGTCGCGAAGGGTCGGCTCGGCGGGGAAATTGACGCTGAAGAAATCCTGCCGACTGTTGTACTCCGCCCATTCCTGGGCGGAAGCCGAGATGGGAACGACGAGGAGTAACGCCGCCGGGATCAACGACATCAGACGCATAACGTCCCTCCCACGCGTAGGCAGACGCGGTGATTATACGCGGCTAGCGAGCCGGATCGGTCGTCAGATGCGCGCCCGCGGTGAGTTTGACGTTCCCGCTCACGGCGATGTCGGCGGGCGGCGCTTGCGCCACGGCCGGCGCGCCGCCACCCCAGTAGTTGTTGGCCGCGTCCACCTGCACCGGGGCCTTCTGGTTGCCGTGGGTCACCTGGATGTCGAGCCACGGATTGTTCACGAAGCGATTGCGCCCGCGGCTCCCGAGCGGCCCGCCCCCGAGGTCGAGAATCGCCTTGCCAATCGTCTTGTCGGCCGGATGCGTCCAGGTGACGGCGGCGATCGGCTTGGCGCCCGGCGGCTGGGTGAAGGCCGACATCGACGAGTTCTCGACCATGACGGTCAGCGTCTCGATGTTGTTCGGATTCAGGATCCCGATGGCGCCGCCCATGCCGACGAACCGCGTGTTCCGCACCACGAGCGTGAACGCCTTCGTGCTGGTGCTCGCGCCGCTCAGCCGGATCTGGCCGTCGAGCGCGCCGGCAGGGTTGTTGTTCGTCAGCACCGAGTCGGACACCGTCAGGTTGTAGGTCCCGTTGGTCGGATTCGACGCTTCCAGAATCTTGATGTTGGCGCTGGCCGGATCGCGGAGATCGAGGCGCGACATGTCGACGTTCAGCACGGCGTTGGTCGAGCCGCGGTGCTGGATCTCGATGGAATCGCCGTTGTTGATCTCGCCAGTCATCTTCGGATTGAGCATCGTGAACTGCGACACCTTGGCGTTGACAACAGGCGAATCGCCGCCCGTGAGGAGCACGAGGCCATCGGCCGCGTAGCGTCCGGGCGGCGACACGTTCTCGGCGTGCATCCTGTTGATCGTCAGATCGGTGCGCGAGCGGTTCAGCCCGATGTGCGTGAACGCGCGCGACCGCACGATGTCGGCCGGTGGGGTCAGCGCGAGCGGATCCGGCAGGCCCTGCGACAGGTCGCGCACGACGGTGTCGTTCACCGTGAACGTGGCCGCCACACCCGTGTCGGTGATCAGCATGATCCCTTCGAGGTTGCTGTCGCGGATCACGTTGCCCGCGATGACGACCTCTCCGGTCGTGGCGGCGGCGGGCCGCTCCGGCGCATGGATCGTGCAGTAGCTCGAGGCGGCGGGACCGCACGCGAGCAGCGTAATCCCCCCGAAGTGATTCGTCTGCGACTCGTAGAGGATGAACCCTTTCGGCCAGGGCTGCTCGAGCCGGCGGAGATCGTTGCCCTGAATCATGTTGTTCGTGATCAGATTGTTCCGGATCTGCGCGCGGGCGGCGTTGACGCCGAAGATGCCGGCGCGCGACGCGCCGTCGATATGGATGTTCTCGACGACGTTGTTGTTGGCCAGGCGGACGCCGTCGCCGTGATACCGGTCGGCGCCGGCGTTGGTGATCGTCGGCCGCGCGCCGCCCGCCTGCGCCTTCGTCACCGCGTCGCCGTCGCCGACGAGGCGCTGGTTATCCTTGAGCTGAACGCCGCCATCGAGCGGCCGCGTGGAGGGAAGGACGCGGATCGTGTCGCCCGGCTGCGACGCCTGCTCCACCTGCTCGAGCGTGGCGAACGGCCGGCCGCGGCTCCCGTCGCCGCCAGGGGCGGCGTCGGCCTTCACATACCAGGTTGCGGCATCAGCAGCACTCGAGAGCAGCACGAGAACGAGGGGAACCAGGACGGCGTGCCGGCGACTGACCATACTCCACCTCCGCTGCAGCAGGTGCCGCCGATTATCGCTATAATCCCCCCGCTCTTCCAGAACTACTGTGTTTCTCACGCCCGGCGTTCGACTTGGGCCCTATGAGGTGCTGTCGCTGCTGGGAGCCGGCGGGATGGGAGAGGTCTATCGCGCGCGCGATCACCGGCTGAATCGCGACGTCGCGCTGAAAGTCTTGCCCGACGTCCTTGCGCGTGATCCCGATCGCCTGGCGCGCTTTCGGCGCGAAGCCCAGGTGCTCGCCTCGCTCAATCATCCCAACATCGCGGCGATTCATGGGCTCGAGGAATCGGACGGTACACAGGCGCTCGTCCTCGAGCTCGTCGAGGGGCCGACGCTGGCGGATCGCATTGCCGGCCGCCCGATTCCCGTGGACGAGGCGCTGCCGATCGCGCGGCAGATGGCCGAGGCACTCGAGGCGGCCCACGAGCAGGGCATCATCCACCGCGACCTCAAGCCTGCGAACGTCAAGGTCCGTCCTGACGGCACCGTGAAGGTGCTCGACTTCGGTCTCGCCAAGGCGCTGGCGTTCGAGCCGGCAGGCGTAATGGCCGATCTCTCGGCGTCGCCGACGATGACGAGCCCGGCGATGACGCGCATGGGCATGATCCTCGGGACCGCCGCGTACATGAGTCCCGAGCAGGCGCGCGGCAGAGAAGTCGATAAGCGCGCCGACATCTGGGCGTTCGGCTGCGTGCTGTACGAGATGCTCACCGGACGGCCCGCATTTCCTGGCGGCGATGTGTCGGAGGTGCTGGCGGGTGTGATCAAGTCGGAGGTCGCGTGGAACGCGCTGCCGGCGAGCACACCGCCGAAAGTGCGCGCGTTACTCCGCCGGTGTCTGCAGAAGGATCCGACGCGACGCCTGCGCGACATCGGCGACGCGCGGCTCGAGATCGAGGAGGCGCTCGCCGCGCCGAACGAGGACGCTGTCGTCGCATCGGCGGCCCCACGGCGCGGCCGCGAGCGCGTCGCCTGGGGCGTGGCAGGCGTTGCAATCCTCGCGGCGCTGGTTGCGGGGGGCATGGCCTTCTGGCAGCCGGCGCCCGCGTCGGACACACGCGTGTATCGCACCTCAGTGCTCCTGCCGCCGGGTGTCAATTACGGCGCCGTGATTACAGCATCGCGGTTCACGCTCTCGCCTGATGGTCGGCGCCTGGCCTTTGCCGGGGTGAGCGGCGGCGGAGGCATACCGCAGTTGTGGGTTCAATCGCTCGACGATCTGTCGGCCAAACCGTTGCCCGGCACGGAGGGCGCTGCTGCGCCGTTCTGGTCGCCGGACAGCCGGTTCATCGCTTTCTACGCCGCCGGCAAGCTGAAGACGATCGCCGCGGACGGCGGACCGCCGTTGACGTTGGCCGACACGCAGGGGAATCCCGGCGGAAGCTGGAACCGGGACAACATCATCCTGTTTGCCAGCTCTGCCCCTGGGAGCCCGCTCCGGCGCGTGGCTTCGTCTGGCGGCGAGGTCTCAGCGGCCACGACGCTGGATGCATCAAAGGGAGAATCGGCCCATTGGACGCCCTTCTTCCTGCCCGACGGCCGACACTTCCTGTACGTGGCCGCAGGCAGCAAGAGCGGCGGCGCGAACGACCTCAGCGGGATCTACATCACCGCGCTTGACTCGAACGAACCCACGCTGCTCGTCCCCGGCGGATCCAATGCGAAGTACGCGCAGGGCCATCTGTTCTTCATGCGCGAGCAGACGCTCATGGCGCAGCCGTTCGACGTCGAGCGACGCGAGCTGACCGGCGAACCGATGCCGCTTGCCGAGCAGGTCGCGATCGGCGGCTTGTCCGGCCGGTTGGGCGCGTTTTCGGTGTCGGAGCAGGGCGTCCTCGCCTATCAGACAGGAGCGACAGGGGACGTGACGCAGCTCGTGTGGACGGATCGCGCGGGCAAGCAGCTCGGCACGCTTGGCGAGCACAGCGACTACGGGGACGTCGAGCTGCCTCCGCAGGGCCTGAAAGCCGCCGTCAGCGTCAACGAGGGTAGCAATCGTGACATCTGGCTGTTCGATATCGCCCGCGGCCTCAGAACGCGCTTTACATTCGACCCGGCCGAGGAAAACTCGGTGACGTGGTCGCCGGATGGCGAAGACCTCCTGTTCGCGTCGAACCGCAAGGGGTCGTACGACATCTTCCGGAAAGCGGCCAACGGATCCGGCAGCGAAGTGGCGCTGGGGGCGTTCCAGGTCGGCTACGGACCGATGAGCTGGTCACCGGATGGCCGATTCGTGCTTGCCTGGCGTGGCGGGCTCGGCGCAGGCGATGTTTGGGCAGTGCCGCTCGGCGGCGACCAGAAGCCGTTTCCCTTTCTTCAGACGAGGTTCGACGAAGCTGCCGCGGTAATCTCACCCGACGGCCGATGGGTCGCGTACGTGTCGAACGAGTCGGGGCGATACGAAGTGTACGTGACGTCGTTTCCCATGCCTGGCGGCAAGTGGCAGGTATCGACCGCCGGCGGCCACTGGCCGCGCTGGCGGCGCGATGGCCGCGAAATCTTCTATCTCACGCCTGAAAGCCGGCTGATGGCCGCGGCGGTCAACGGCCAGGGTTCCGCATTCGACGTCGGTTCCGTCCAAGCGCTCTTCCAGACGCGCGCGCGGCTGAACCGCCGCTACATGTACGACGTGTCGCGTGACGGCCAGCGGTTCCTGATCAACACCCTCGTCGAGCAAGCGGCGGTGCAGCCGATCACGCTCGTCGTGAACTGGCCGGCCGCCCTCAGAAAATAAGGACGCGGCTACGGGAGCACGTCGAACGCGTGGGAGAGGCGCGGGCCGACCCGGATGGCGCTGAACAGCTCGGACTCGTCTCCGAGCTTGGCGTCCGTGGACTGGAAGAGCTTCGTCGTGGGTGGACGACGACCCGTGTAGTACCGCGACGCGACCACGCGCAGACCCTTTCGAACCAGCTCCGATGCCGACAGACCTGCGGCGCGCGCGCGCTTCAGGGCGCGAACGTCCTCTTCATCGAGGCGGACGGTGGTCGAAATGAGACGCGCCATACACTCACCATACATCGAACGATGGCGGGTCGCAACGGGCCGGTTCCGCGTGCGTTCGAGGTTCCGCTGGTCCGGCTGCCTTCGACGTCGCTCAGGCCAGGAAAGCCGGACGCCACGTACGAAAGACCGAGCCATCGAGATTCTCCAAATTGATCTCGGTGGCTCGGTGCCTCGGTGTTCCGTCCTCGTGAAACTCAGTTGGTCGCGGTCGGTACGGGGATCGACGCGTCCTTCACGAACTGCGCGTACGGCGCCACCTTCGCGTGCAGCGGCACGATGCGGTCGATCCGCAGATTGCGCTTCTTCAGCTCCTGCAGCAAGTGCCCCGCGAACATGAACACCTGCCCGCCCGGATTGTAGACGTCGGCCTCCACCAGCACCCGCTCGCGCGGGAAGTACGCCATGAGCATCGTCTCGGTATGTGGCCCGGAGTACGGGAGCAGCTGCATCGTCATGGCGCTGTCGCTCAGTGCCGTGTCCTCGGCAATGCCCTTGATCATCGCCGGCTTGGGATTTTTCGCGAGCGCGTCGGGCACGACGGTGTGCGGCCGTTTGGCCATGTTCTCGAAGAGCGCCACGTTGCCCTGATGGGTGATGATGGTCAGCCCCTCCGCGATCGCCGCGCGGATGCCGCCCGAGTGGTCGAAATGATGGTGCGAGTTGACGAGCTCGGTGAGCGGCTTCTTCGGGTTCACCTCGCGCGCGCGGGCGATCACCGCCAGCGCCCGCACGTCGCTTTGCGGTGCCTCGATGAGCGTCATGTGGTCGGCGAACTCCACCAGCACGCTGTGGTGCGAGCCGCCCGCGAGATACCAGATCCCCGGCGCGAGCTGTTCGACGGCGACGGTCGGCGGCGGCGGCGGGGCCGCCTTGACGGCGTCGGCCGGCGCGGCGAGGTCGCCGGCATCGGCGTCGATCGTCTGCTTCGCCACCGTGTACTCGGCGGTCGTGAAATCGTCCAGCCGCATCGTAAACCGCGCCGGCAACTGCAGGCCGCCCGCGTCCTGGTAGTCGGCAAAGCGGGTTTCCATCACCATGTCGCCGAGATTCGTGTTGTCGGCGCGCGACATCACCCGCGTCGGCAGCTTCGTCGCCGAATCGATCCCCAGCATGAACGTCACCCCGTTCGCCGTGGTGACGTCGACCATCGAGTCGCTCCCCATCGTGTGCGGGTTGGAGATCTTCGCCATCGGATCGAGCGCCGCGCGGACGGCCGTGATCGGGTGGTGCAGGAAGCCCATGCGCCGCTCGTTCGCGACGGCGTCCGGCGCTCGCTGGACAGCGCCGCTGGCCGCCACGTTGTAGGCGACGGCCCCGTCGAGCCCCTGTACGAGACGCTGCGCCTGCGGCCCCTGGAAGTAGGTGAAGTTGGGGCGCCGCGTGAACTCGAAGCGCGTGCGTCCGCCGGCCACGTCCACCGCGTATCTGGCATCGGTCACCGTGAACGTCTGGCCGGCAGCGTCAGGCGTCACGTCCTGGCCGAGGTTGTACTGCGTCCCGTCGCCCTCGACGACGACGGTCTTCACCGCACGGATGCGGTCGGCGCCGCCAAGCGCCTCGGCCGCATCGTTGACGATCTGCTGCTCGGGGGTCGCCTGCGAGCAGGCCGCGACGAGGGCCGCCATCAGCAGGGGGAGAAGTCGTGTGTGTGTCATAAGAGCTCCTGCGGCATCGTTACGCCAAACCGCTCCGCAAACGGCGTGAGGGCGTCCATGATACCCGGATACATGGCGAGGCCGCGCTCCAGCTGGTCGCGCTTTCGCGCGAGCGCCTGCTCGCCGGGCAGGCGCACGCGTTCGACGCCGGGCCGCGGCGGCGAGCTCCGGCACGCGCGCGCGAGCCAGCCGGTTTGACGCGCCAGCGCCGCGCGGCCGCCAAACGCCTCCGGGTCCATCACTTGCACGAACGCGCAGGCGCCCCACCCTGTCGGCGCGTCGGCGCGGCCGAACCCGGCCAGCCCCTGCGTGAGCGCCTCGACGACGAGCGCCCAGCCGTAGCCCTTGTGGCCGTGATCCAGGCCGCCCGCCGGCAGAATCGTGCCCCCCTTGGTCAGCGCAGCCGGGTCGTCCGTGGGACGGCCGCCGGCGTCGAGCGCCCACTCGGCGGGAAAGCGCCGCCCCTCTTTGACGAGCCGCGCGCCCATGTTGTTGGTCGTAATCGACGCGCTGATGTCGATGAGCACCGGATCCGCATCGGTGGGAATGCCGACAGCAATCGGATTCGGCGTGAAGAGCGGCTCGCGGCCGCCGTACGGCGCCACCGTCTTCTGCGACGGATCCGAGCTCGACACGATGATGAGGAAGCCCTTCTCGACGGCCCGCGGCAGGTACGCGGCCAGGCAGCCGAGGTGATGGCTGTTGCCGATAGCGACCGTCACGGTTCCGTGCCGCGCCACGCGATCGAGCGCGAGGTCGACCGCCTTCGACACCAGCCACACGCCCGGCAGCCGCCGGCCGTTCCAGCAGACGCAACCGCCGCGGTCGGAGACGACGTCGGGCGCGCCGCTCTTGGCCATAGAGCCGCTCTGAATCTCCTGAAGGTACCGCGGGGCGAGCGCGAGGCCGTGCGTCGTGTGGCCCATGAGGTCCGCTTCGACCAAGACCTCGGCGGTCACCTCAGGCTTGTCCTCATCGAGGCCGGCGCTTCGGAACAGCGCCGCCGCGAAGCGCCGCAGGTCAGCGACATCGTGTTTCAAGAGCATTCTCCCGTTACTCCGCGAGGTCCCGCATGACACGAATGAGATCCGATTTCCCCTCGAAGCCGATTCCCGGAAGGTCGGGCATCAGGACGTATCCGTTCTCCACGCGCACGGCATCGGGAAAGCCGCCGTACGGCTGGAACAGATCGGGATAGCTCTCGTTGCCGCCGAGGCCGAGCCCGGCCGCGATGTTCAGCGACATCTGATGTCCGCCGTGCGGAATGCACCGGCGCGGCGACCACCCGGCCGCCTTGATCACCTCGAGCGTCCGCAGGTACTCACATAGCCCGTACGACAGCGCGCAGTCGAACTGCAGCCAGTCGCGATCGGGGCGCATGCCGCCGTATCGCAGCAGATTCCTCGCGTCCTGGTGGCTGAACAGGTTCTCGCCGGTCGCCATCGGGCCGGGATAGTACTCCGTGAGCGCCGCCTGCAGCGCGTAATCGAGCGGATCGCCCGCCTCCTCATACCAGAACAGCGGATACTGGCGCAGCATCTTCGCGTAGGCGATCGCCGTCTCGAGATCGAATCGTCCGTTCGCGTCGACGGCCAGCTGTGCCTCGTCTCCGATCTCCTGCAGCACGGCGTCGATGCGGCGCTGGTCCTCGTCGATCGACGCGCCGCCGATTTTCATCTTGACGACCGTATAGCCGCGGGCGACGTAGCTGCGCATCTCCTGGCGCAGCGCCCCGAGGTCCTTGCCCGGATAGTAATAGCCCCCTGCGGCATAAACGAATACGCGCCGGTCGGGTTCGACGGCGTGCTGCTCGGCGAGCAGCCGGAAGAGCGGCGTGCCGGCGATCTTCGCCACCACATCCCAGATCGCCATGTCGATGGTCCCGACGGCCACCGATCGCTCGCCGTGGCCGCCCGGCTTCTCGTTCCGCATCAGCGTCTGCCAGACGCGATCCGGATCGAGATTGTCGCCCGCGTCGTCGACGAGCGTCTTCCGATCGGCTTCGAGCAGCCGCGGCGCAAAGCGCTCGCGAATCAGCCCGCCCTGCCCGTAGCGGCCGTTCGAGTTGAAGCCGTAGCCGACGACGCGGCGGCCGTCGCGGACCACGTCGGTGACGACCGCCACCAGGCTGGTCGTCATCTTCGAGAAATCGATGTAGGCGTTGCGGATGGAGGAGGCGATCGGCTTGGTCGCTTCCCGGATCTCGACGATGCGCATCAGGATTCGGCGGGGCTGCTTCGCGAGCCCCGCCCTACGTACCCAAGGTGGGCATCACGAGACCGGAGGGCCCGACGTCGTCCTTGGGCCACCGGCTCGTCACCGCTTTCGTGCGCGTGTAGAAGGCAATCCCCTCCGGCCCGTACATGTGGAGGTCGCCGAAGAGCGACTGCTTCCAGCCGCCGAACGAGTAGAACGCCATTGGCACCGGGATCGGCACGTTGATGCCGATCATGCCGACCTCGATCTGTTCCTCGAAGCGCCGGGCCGCCCCGCCCGAGCTGGTGAAGAGAGCGACGCCGTTGCCGTACGGATTCCGATTGACCAGCTCGATCGCCTGCTCGAGCGTATCGACGCGCAGCACGACGAGTACGGGCCCGAAGATCTCGTCCTGGTAGATCGCCATGTCGGGCGTGACGCGATCGAAGAGCGTCGGGCCGAGAAAGAAGCCGTTCTCGTGGCCGGTGACGCGCAGCCCCCGGCCGTCGACGACGAGCGCGGCCCCTTCGGCCACGCCGGCGTCGACGTAGGCGGCCACGCGATCGCGGTGCGGGCGCGTCACGAGCGGCCCCATGTCCATCCCCTCGGCACCGCTGGGCCCGACCTTCAGCGTCTTTGCCAGCTCCGCAAGCTTTGCCACGAGCGGATCGGCCACCGCACCGACCGCGACGACGGCGGAGATCGCCATGCAGCGCTCCCCTGCCGACCCGTACGCGGCGCCGAGGAGCGCGTCGGCCGCCAGCGCGACGTCCGCATCCGGCAGCACGACTGCGTGATTTTTCGCGCCGCCGAGCGCCTGCACGCGCTTGCCGGTCGCGGCGGCGGTCGCATAGATGTATTTCGCGATCGGCGTCGATCCGACGAACGACACGGCGTGAATGCCCGGATGGTGGAGGATCGCGTCGACGGCTTCCCTGTCGCCGTGGACGACGTTGAAGACGCCGTCGGGCACGCCGGCTTCCTTCAGCAGCTCCGCCAGCAGAAGGCTCGCCGACGGATCTTTCTCGGATGGCTTCAGGATGAACGTGTTGCCGCACGCGAGCGCGACCGGAAACATCCACATCGGGACCATCACCGGAAAATTGAACGGCGTGATCCCCGCGCAGACGCCGACCGGCTCGAGCCGCGAGTACGCATCGACGCCGCGTCCGACGGATTCCGAGTAAGACCCTTTGAGGAGCTGCGGCGCGCCGCTCGCGAACTCGACCACTTCGATGCCCCGCTGCAGCTCGCCCATCGCGTCGAGGAACACCTTGCCGTGCTCCTCGCTGATGACCGACGCGATCGTCTTCTGATCGCGCTCGACGAGCTCGCGGAAGCGCGTCAGGAGGCGCGCGCGGCGCAGCGGCGGCGTCGCGCGCCAGGCCGGGAGCGCCGCGAACGCGGCGGCCACGGCGGCGTCTACGTCGGCAGCGGTCGCACACGGCACGACGCGCACGACCGCTCCCGTCGACGCGTTCGTGACGTCGCCGAAGCGCGCGGTCCGTGAGTCGGCGGGCCGGCCGTTGATCCACAACGGCACGGTTGCGAGCGTCGCCGGCGCACGATTGACCGTCGCGCTCGTGGCCATGGAGTTATCGTCCGCGCGGCGGCGCGGGAAATGCGTGGTGGTAGAGCGTCTGGTACCGGATGCCGTTGCCCTTCTCGTCGAGCCAGCCGAGCGACTGCTGGAAGAGGCCCGGCTCCGGATAGCCGTCGGGCACGGTGCCTTCGGCGATGTACAGCTTCTGATCGTGCATGTAGATCGCGGCCATCGTGCGCGAGCCGTCGCGGTTGGTCAGATGAATCTGGTGCCCGCCGACGAGATCGATGTTGTTCCAGAGAAAGTGCGTCACCTTCGCGTCGCGCTGTATCAGCTGCCACGTGGCGTGGATGACGGCGCCGTTGTAATCGGCTCTCGAGTATCCGGGGCCCGTCGAGCTGCCGCCGCCGCGGCACGTCTCGGCGCCCGGGGGGCACGTCTTTGCCTTCTCTCCCAGGATCGTCTCGATCTGGCTGAAATCGACGACGGTCAGCGAGTAGCGGCTCTGCCCCTGCGTCGCGCTGTAGACGCGCGCCGGCAGGTCGGCCCCGAACTGCGACGTGTACGTCGTCTGCGTGATCGTCGGCTGGCCGGGAAAGTTGGCGGTAAAGCGATCCTCCACGCTCTTGAACTCGATCCATTCCTGGGCGACGGCAGATCCCGACAGGACGAGGAAGAATGCAGCCGCCATGAGTGAAATCACGCGCATGTCTCGAGCCTCCAAGCAATCTTCATCCTACTCCGTTCGTGCGCGCGGCGGCGGCGGAAACGCGTGGTGGTAGAGCGACGGATAGCGAATCCCGTTGCCGTTCTCGTCGAGCCACGCGAGCGACGTCTGAAACAGCACCGGCTCGGGATACCCGTCGGGCACGGTGCCCTCGATGATGTACAGCCGCTGCTCGTGGATGTAGATCGCTGCCACCGTGCGCGATCCATCGCGGTTCGTCAGATGCAGCTGCTGGCCACCGACCCCGTAGGTCGAGTTGAATATCAACTGCGTCAGCTTCGCGTCGCGCTGCGTAAACTGCCATATCGCATAGAGGGGCGCGCCAATGTAGTCGGCGCGCGAGTACCCGGGACCCGACGTGCCCATCCCGCCATTGCACCGCTCGTCGCCCGCCGGACACGATTTCGCCCTGTCCCCGAGGATCTTCTCGATCGGGCTGTAATCGACGACGGTCAGCACATAGCGGCTCGATCCCTGCGTGGCACTGTAGACACGCGCGGGCAGATCCGCCCCAAACTGCGACGTGAACGTCGTCTGCGTGATGGTCGGTTGACCTGGGAAGTTGCACGTGAAGCGATCGTCGACGCTCTTGAACTCAATCCACTCTTGCGCGAATGCAGGCGTGGTGACGGAGAGGAGGAAACTGGCCGCCATTAACGTTCTTAGGCGCATGTGCATCGCCCTCCTTGCACCGCCGATCCTACTGCGGAATGAGATCGCGGAATGAGGCCGGGGAATGACCGCGGAATGAGCCTTGACCGTATCTGACCCTTCTGGTACGGTCGCAGCCTCCGCACCCCTCGGTCCCTTATTCGTGCAGCGTCCGGGTGTCGATCGCTGGGTCCCAGCGCGAAGCGCAGAACAGGAGGAACCGTGATACCTCGCCACATCGCGCACGCCATCGCCGCAGTCTGCTTGGGTTCCTGTTTGTTGCCTGCCGCCGCTGCCGCCCAGAGCGCGATCAGCGGGGTCGTGACCGATGCGAGCGGGGCGGTGCTCCCGGGCGTCACGGTCGAGGCGGCCAGCCCGGCGCTCATCGAGAAGGTGCGCACTGCCGTCACCGACGCCGAAGGACGGTATGCCATCATCAACCTTCGTCCGGGCACCTATGACGTGGCGTTCACCTTGCCGGGGTTTTCACCCTTCGTGCGTCAGGGCATGACCCTGCCGGCCGATTTCACCGCAACCGTCAATGCGGAATTGAGGCTCGGCACGATCGAAGAAACCGTCACGGTGTCCGGTGCGGCGCCTATCGTCGACGTGGAGAGCACGCAGCGGACCACCGTGCTGGAGCGGGAGCTCGTCGATTCGCTTCCGACGGGCCGCACGTTCCAGGCGATCGGCGCGCTCGTCGTGGGGATCAGGGTCAGCGAAGTGAACGTCGGAGGCGCGCGCAGCGCGCTCAACCAGCGACTCACGGCATACGGCAGTGTGCCGAAGGACACGACCATCGCGGTCGACGGGATGAAGGCGAATTCGACCTCGGACGGCGGAGACGACCAGGCCGATCACAACGATGGGATGACGGCGGAGTTCACCGTGCAGACCAGCGGCCTGAGCGCCGAGGTGGCGCGGGGCGGTCCGCACGTCAATCTCATCCCTCGCGAAGGCGGAAACACCTTCAGCGGCCGGACGTACTTCGGGTACACGGACGGCTCGATGCAGAGCAATAACCTGGGCGACCTGCCGAGCCGCGGCCTGCGGACGCCTGATGCGGTGGACAGTCTGTACTATGCGAACGTGGCGGTCGGGGGACCGATCCTGCGCGACCGGCTCTGGTTCTTCGGCGGGTACGGGGACAACGGCAACAACAACATCGTCAGCGACAGCTTCTATCCGGACGGCCGGCCAGGGATTTACGACCAGCGCGTCAGGAACTACACGGCCCGGCTGACGTGGCAGATCACGCCGAAGAACAAGTTCAGTGTCCTCGACGACTATGCCATGAAGTTCCTGGGCCACGACTTCGTCTCCGGCGTCGACGTCGCGACCGCCTCGACGATCCGGCCGCCGAAGCAGAAGTACACCTACACCCTCAAGTGGACCTCGACGGTCAGCAACAATCTCCTGCTCGAGACCGGGTTCCTCGGGACCGCGAATACCCAGGGTCGCACGTATCAACCCGGTGTCGCCAAGGTTCCCGGCACGCCTGCGTGGTACGCGAACGCCTCACGCATCGACCTGGCTCGTGGCACGACGACCATTTCGCCTACCATTCAACAACGGACCAACTACGTGAACGCCTACCTGTTCGCCTCGTCCGTGACCTACGTCACGGGGTCGCACCAGTTCAAGTCGGGCGTGCAATGGGGCTTCGGGCACGACAACTGGGATTGGCTGGGCAACAACGGCGACCTCGCCCAGCGGTATCGAGACGGCGTCCCGGACTCGGTCATCGTCTACAACACGCCGACGGCGTCGCGAAACTCGATGAATGCCGACTTCGGGGTCTTCGTGCAGGACTCGTGGCGCCTGACCAATCGTCTGACGCTCAGCCCCGGTGTGCGATTCGAGTACCTCAACTCGTCAATCGAGCCATCCGCGGCTCCCGCTGGCCGCTTCGTGCCGGCGCGCCAATTTCCCCGGGTGCCGGACCTGCCCAACTGGTTCAACCTGGCGCCGCGATTCGGCGCGGCGTACGACCTGACCGGCGACGCACGAACCGCGCTGAAAGGCACCGTCAATCGATATAACAGGAATTTCACGACGGACCTGGCCGCTCGGTACGACCCGCTGTTCCTGCAGAGCGACACCCGCAACTGGGCGGACTGTGACTACCTCCCGGGCACGTCGCGGTGCTCGGGTCGGGTCTTGCCGACCAACGGCGACAACATCGCCCAGGACAACGAGATCGGGCCGAGCAACAACAGGACGTTCGGCGCCGCGCCGAACCGGCACTTCGACCCGAAGAGCAAGCGGCCGTACGACGTCGAGTACACGCTCGGTGTCGAGCGCGAAGTGGGATCGGGCGTCGCGGTGGCCGCCACCTGGTTTCGGCGGGACTCGTACGATTTGGAGCAGACGATCAACACGCTGGTCGACGTGTCCGACTATGCCGCGTTTCAGGTACCCAATCCGCTGGGCGGCGAGGCCGTCACCATCTACAACCTGAACCCGGCCAAGCAGGGGCTGGTGGACCTGCTCGATACCACCGCCGACCGCTCGAAAGCGCGCTACTCCTTCACCGGCGTCGAACTGACGGTAAGGGCGCGGCTGCCCAACGGCGCCAGTATGTACGGAGGCTGGTCCGGCGGGCAGGCGATCACGGTCGCGTGCGCCAACTTCTCCGATCCGAACACCTTCCGCTACTGCGACCACAGTGAGCTCGGCGTTCCCTACCGCCACAGTTTCAAGTTCTCCGGCAGCTACCCGCTGCCCCTCGGCGTGGTGTTCGGCGCGTCGGCGGTCAGCAACGCCGGTCACCTGTTGGGGAACAACGTGCCGGACGGATCGTTGACGGCGAACTGGGCGGTTCCGGCGAATTTGTTTCCTGGCGGCCGGACGCAGCCGGTTACCGTACGCCTGATCCCGCCCGGCAGCCAGTACCTGAAGCGCTGGAACCAGCTCGATCTGCAGCTCAAGAGGAGCTTCAGCGTGGGAACGTTCCGGATCGAGCCCGGCCTGGACGTCTACAACGTCTTCAACAGCAACGTCGTGCTCGTGCAGAACCAGAACTTCGGGTCGGCGCTGGGACAGCCGCAACGGGTCCTGCAGGGGCGTCTGCTGCGGTTCACGGGCCAGATCGTGTTCTAGCGTTCGCGGAGCGATGTCCCGGCTCGTTCTGTCGCTCGTGGTGCTCCTGTTCTCGGTCGCTCCGACGCGTGCCGTCGGTCAGACCGGAACGTATGTGCCGCCTCGGACGACGGACGGTCATCCCGACCTGCAGGGAATCTGGCAGGCCCGATCACATCGCGTACGACGTCACCATCGAAGACCCGCAGGTCTTTACGAGACCGTGGACGATGAGCATGACGCTGTATCGGCGGCAGGAGCCGCAGATGGAGCTCCTCGAATACGAGTGCTTCGCGTACAAATTCGAAGCGGAATGGCGAAAATGAAGATCGCGCTCGCGGCCGCGATTGCCCTGGGACTCGCCGTACCCGCCGCCGGGCAGACCTGCGGCCAGCTGGCGGGCTGCTCGGACGAGCCGCAGCAATTTCATCAGTGCGCGAGGGCGAAGGCCCAGACGTTCAATCCCCCGCGGACGCCGGATGGCACACCCGATTTCCGCGGTCACTGGAGCCGAGCCGGCGTCTTCGGCACCGATAACATCGAGGAACACGGTCCCGCGCTCGGCGACCCCGGCGGCAAGAGCCTGGTCGTCGACCCGCCGGACGGCAGGATTCCGTACCAGCCGTGGGCGGCCGCGGCAAAGGCGCGGTACGAGCCCACCTACATGGAGAGAGGTACACCATGACGCGTCCAAAGCCGGTGTGGAGACTGGGTGCCCTGCTCGCCGCGCTGTTGCTGTCGGCTCCCGCAGTACAGGGCCAGCGTCCAGTGCCGCCGGAAGAGCCGTCACCCGCGGTGAGGCCTGGGCCGTGGCGCATGGCGGGGAATATCCCGTGTCTGGGGCCGTGGGGGCATGTCTATGAATGTCCGCCACCGCCGACCACGGTCGCGATTCGTGCAGGACGACTGTTCGACAGCGTTGGCGGCCGGATGTTGACGAGACAGGTCGTCATCGTCCAGGGCCAGAAGATTGCCGAGGTGGGACCGGAAGGCACCGTCAGGATTCCGGCGGGTACTCGCGTGATCGATCTGACTAACGCAACTGTCCTGCCGGGTTTCATCGACACGCATACTCATGTATTCAACACACGAAGTGCCGAGAACACGCTCTCTACGATCCGACGCTCGTGCGGTATACGGAACCCTACATGGATGACAACGACAACAAGAACACCGGCGGCAAGTTCCGGATGATTCCCATTTTCGAGCGGAATGCGCGAATGTGCATCGCCACCAGGGGAGTCAAGACCGTGCTCGGCACCGGCGCCGAAGCCGTGACGTACGCCCACGGGACGCAGGGGCTCGAGTTCGTCGCCCTCGTGAAGCAGGGCGGCATGACGCCCGCGGCCGCCCTGCAGGCCGGGACCATCAACGGCGCCGAGCTGCTCCAGTGGCAGGACTACGTCGGATCGATCACGAAAGGGAAATTCGCCGACATCGTGGCCGTGGCCGGCGATCCGCTGGCCGACATCTCCGAAACGCAACGCGTGAAGTTCGTGATGAAGGGTGGCGAGATCCACAGGAACGATCTCACCGCGGGGACGATCGGCGGCGTGGCGAGCAGATAGTCCACCGGCCGCACTGCCCGGTCGGGCGCGGAGCGGCTACCGAGCCGGGAGGTCCGGAAGTGTCAGCGCGATCGCCTGTGCCGCCCACGCGGTTCCGGCCGCAGAGATCCACTGGTGCCGGTCGAACGGGAAGCCGCTCTCGAAGTATGGCTGCGTCGGGAACGATCGCGTCCGCACGAGCCATGCCCCGTCGGGGTACTGCGTGGCGAGGAGAAAGCTGACGCCCTTGCGATAGACCTCGTCGGTCACACGGACTCGCGCCTCGTGGAGCGCAACGAGCGACAGCCCCGTCGCGTACGCATCGGGCTCGAGCGCGGGCAACTGTGACCAGCCGCCGCCCGCGGTCTGCCGCCGGACGATATCTGCAACGGCGGCGTTGATTGCAGCGTCCGGAGCCTTCGTCCAGACCAGGCCCATCAGTCGCATCGCCCGCTCTTCCGCCGTCGGAGCGTCCGCCGCGAGCAGCCAGATCCGCGTCTTTTCCAGCGCCCGGTCGATCTCCGGCCGGCGCGCCGGGATCGGGTAGCGGGTCAATCCCCGGACGGCAATCGCCGTATGGCTGACCGTGCTGAATTCGATCGGCGGGCGGCTGACGCCGTTTCCGAGCCAGCTTCCGTCGGGCATCTGCGTGGCCAGCGTCCAATGGACGTGTGACGCCGTCACCTTGTCCGCCGGATATCCTTCCGCCGCGAGCGCCATCAGCCCGTATCCGACGGTGAGCGCGACGCCCCCGGGGACGTTCTGTCGTCCCTGCATCGCCGGACCGGCCGCGGGCCGCAGCACCGCGAGGATGTCGTCGAGATTCTTGCGGGCCAGATCCTCCGGCACCGCGATGCCTTTCCGCCGGGCCAGGGCCGCCGCTTCGGCGGGGACGGTGTTGTGGTGACACGTGTAGCACTTGCGCTGCTCGAACATCGGTGGCGCGGCCTCGAGGAGCAGCGACACGCTTCGCGCGACCGAGAGCCGCGGATCGGCGATGCCGTTGCCGCTCGGCGCCGCGAGCTCCTGGCGACGAGGGCCCTTGCCGCGCGTCGCCCCGTATCGTTCGAGCACGGCGACGCGGTCCCGATCGCCTCGCAAGACCGCCCAATCGAGCGGCCTCTCCCCTTCGGTCGTCTCCGCGTTGGGGTTCGCCCCGCGTTCGAGCAGGAGCTGCAGCGCCTTCGCGCTTGCGGCTTCCGACGACGCCGCCCTCATCAACGGCGTGACCCCGTACGAGCCGGCGCGGGCATTGACGTCCGCACCCAGCGCAATCCACCGCTGGATCAACTCGGGACTCTGCCAGTTGACGGTGCCAGCCAGGGCATCGGGCAGCACCTTAAGACCGCGCGACATCAGGTAGTCGACGAGGGCGGGCCGGTGCCGTGCGTACACGGCCCGCGGCGCGGCGGCGGGCACCTCGTCCTTCGGGTCGAGACCGCGATCGACGAGGAAGCGCACGACCTCGACGTCCGCAGACTGCATGGCGATCGCCAGCGCGCTGAATCCCGCCGCATCTTTCGCGCGGAGGTCGGCGCCGCCGGCGAGCAGCAGCGCAAGCAGATCGACCGTCCCCGGATAGCCGGCTGCGATCAGGAACGGCGTGCGCCCGAGACCGGACGACCGCGCGTTGACGTTGGCGCCGCGCGCGATGAGCAGGCGGACCTTCTGGAGGTCTGGAACCGCCCACATCAGCGGCGTCGCGCCCGCGGCATCGGCCTGGTTCGGATCGGCGCCGTGTTTCAACACCAGCTCCACCATCGCGGCATCGCCGAAGAGAACGGCCAGCATCAGCGCTGGAACGCCGTCGGTGTCGGTGATGGCGGGCCGGCTTCCGCTGTCGAGCGACCGTGCCACGGCGCGCGCGTCGCCGCGCTGGATCGCCTGCAGGAGAGACCGTTGGGCGTCGCTGGTCTGGGCCGCGGAAGAAACGGCCAGCAGCGCGCTCGCGCCGAGCAGCCAGAAGCACCTCATCGTTCGGCCTCTCAGGTACACGCGGATTATGCCGCAGGCCAGTGCGGCGGTCAAAGAGCGGCTTGGCTTTGCGGCTCGACGCGTGCAGAATCTGTCCGCAGCGAGGTGTGCATGACGCGTAGGGAGACTCCGATCCTGGCCGCGGCCCTGGTGCTCAGTACGTTCACCGCCCTGGCGCAGGCGCCCGGACGGTGGATCACCAGCAAGTACGCCCCGCTGCCGCACCCCGAGGAGGAGTACACGGCGGTCGTCTCGAACGATCGCCTCTACCTGATTGGCGGCAATCGCGGCAACCGTCCCGAGTGGCCGCGGCACGTGCTCGAGTACGACCTGGCGGCCGATCGCTGGGCGATGAAGAAGCCGGTACCGTTCCCCGGTGATCACATGGCGGCTGCGGCGTTCGGCGGCAAGCTCTACGTGTTCGGCGGACAGGCCGACGCAGGCATCAAGCAGCCGCTCAACACCGCGTGGGAGTACGACCCGGCGGCCGACAGCTGGCGGCCGCTCGCGCCGATGCCGACCGCGCGCACCGCGGCGGGCGCGGTGGCAGCGGGCGGACGGATCTACGTCATCGGCGGCAACGTCGCCGGCGGCGCGACCGTCGGAATCATGGAGATGTACGACCCGGCCACCAACCGGTGGGAAGGCCGCTCGACCATGCCGACCGCGCGGAACCATCCGGCGGTGGGCGCGGTCGGTGGAAAGATCTACGTGATCGGCGGACGTCTGGCGGCGCCGAACATCGGCGGGTTCGTCGCGAGCAACACCGATGTCGTCGAAGAGTACGACACCGCGACCGCGACGTGGCGGGCGCTGAACAAGATGCCGACGCCGCGGAGCGGCCACGGCTTCACCACCCATCAGGGGCGAATCTACGTCGCGGGCGGCGAAGTCCGCGACGCCCACATGGACGCCATCTTCCGCGACGTGGAGGTGTTCGACCCGGCGACGAACGACTGGTACCGCCTGCCGCCGATGCCGACGGCGCGGCACGGCGTGAATCTCGCGGGATACGGCAACCGGCTGCACGCAATCGGCGGCCACATTGCCTTTGCCGCGACCGGCGGCACGGCGCTGCACACGCCGGCACACGAGGTCTTCGAGTTCAGCTCGATGCGTTAGAGTTACGGGGATGCGTTGCCGCATGCCCGTCGTGGGGGCGTCTGTCCTCCTGCTGGCCGTGGGCGCACCGGCCCTGGCGCAGTCGACCGAGCCCTTCGATCACGTGCACCTCGCGGTGTCCGACGTCGAGCGCGCGCGCGACTGGTACATCCAGCACATGGGCGGCAACGCCGGCGAGACGCCGGAAACGGTCGCCTGGGGCAAGTGGCCCGGCGATCATCCGCTTCCCGTTCAACTCCTCTTCACGCTCTCGCCCGACGCGAAACCGAGCGCGGGCAGCGTCCTCGACCACATCGGCTTCTCGTTCGTGAACCTCACCGCCACCGTCGACGCGCTGCGGACGGCAGGCGTGAAGATCGTCAGCCCGGTCGCCGACGTGCCCGGCCTCGGGAAGCAGGCGGTCGTCGAGGACCCGTGGGGCACGACGCTGGAGCTCGTCGAGGATCCCGACGCGCCCGGCCTCCACCATGTCGAGCTGCGCGTGCCCGATCCGGACGCGGCGCTGCGCTTCTACGTGCGCGCGTTCGGCGGCGACCGGACGAAGTACAGAGGTATCGTCGACGCGATTCGGTACCGCGACCTCGGCGTGTTCTATCTGTTCGCGGTGCGCGACGACCGCGCGGAGCCGAGCGCCGGCCGGACGATCGATCACATCGCCTTCGGCCCCATCGAGCTCGAACGTCTCGTCAACGCGCTGAGGGCCGAAGGCGCGTCCTTCACCTCGAACCCGAATCCGCGCATCAATCCGGCCTGCCGGTTCGTCGTCGTGGACGAGGAGCACGTCGGCCGCGACCTCCGGCGGCTGTACTGCGCCCAGCCCGACCAGCTCGCGCACCGCACCGTCTATCTGGAGGGACCGGGCGGCGTGCAGATAGAGCTGCTGCAGCACCTGGAGGCTGGAGGCCATTGAACTCGTAGATGGTGAACAGGCTCATCGAGCTCTCGCTGGCCAACCGCGTCCTCGTCATCCTCCTCGCGTGCGGCCTGGGCGTGTGGGGGTGGTGGGCGGCGGGCGCCACCCCGATCGACGCGATTCCCGATCTCTCCGACAACCAGGTGATCGTCTTCACGGAGTGGCCCGGCCACGGCGCGCAGGAAGTCGAAGACCAGGTCACCTACCCGCTCACCGTGAGCCTGCAGGGGCTCCCGGGCGTGCGCGTCGTGCGCTCGCAGTCGGCGTTCGGCTTCTCGATGATCTACGTGGTCTTCGAAGACGCCGTCGATCAGTATTTCGCGCGCACGCGGGTGCTGGAGCGGCTCGGGCTGGTGTCCGCGCAGCTTCCTGAAGGCACGACGCCGACGCTCGGGCCGGACGCGACCGGTGTGGGCCACGTGTTCTGGTACACGGTCGAGAGCGACCGCCATTCGCTGCGCGAGCTCCGGAGCCTGCAGGACTGGTTCATCCGGTATCAGCTCAATGCGGTGCCGGGCGTGGCCGAGGTCGCCTCGATCGGCGGGCACGTCCAGCAGTATCAGATCGACGTCGACCCCAACCGCCTCCGCGCCTACGGCATCCCGCTCGGCGAGGTCGTCGAGGCGGTCCGCAACAGCAACCAGAACGTCGGCGGCAACGTGCTCGAGTCCGGCGGCACCTGGTCGATCGTCCGCGGCGTGGGGCTCCTCCAGTCGGTCGACGACATCGCGCAGGTCGTCGTCGGGGCGTACAACGGCGTCCCGGTGTACGTCCATCAGATCGGCGCGGTGCGCATCGGCGATGCGTTTCGCGTCTCCTCGCTCGTGAAGGGATCGGCCGAGGCGGTCGGCGGGGTCATCGTGGCGCGCAGCGGCGCCAACGCGCAGCAGGTGATCGATGCCGTCAAGGCGCGGATCGCGCAGATCGGCCCCGGCCTCCCCGAGGGCGTACGGATCGTGCCCTTCTACGACCGCTCCACCCTGATCTCGCAGGCGGTCGACACCCTGCGCGTCACCCTGCTGGAGGAGATCGCCCTCGTCACGCTCGCGCACATCGTCTTCCTGATGCACGCGCGGTCGATCCTGGTGGTGACGCTGCCGCTCCCGCTCGCGGTGCTCATCTCGTTTCTGCTCATGTATTACACCGGGATCTCGGCCAACATCATGAGTCTGGCCGGCATCGCCATCGCCATCGGCGTCCTGGTCGACGCCGGGATCGTCGTCACCGAGAACGCCTTCCGGCAGGTGGAGCGGAGCGGGGTCGACGTGCGCGACCGCCGCGCGGTGTGGCAGGTGGTGCTCGACTCGACGCGGCTCGTCGGCCGTCCGGTGTTCTTCTCGATGACGATCATCCTGCTGGCGTTCGTGCCGGTCTTCGCGCTGACCGGCCAGGCCGGCAAGCTCTTCCAGCCGCTCGCCTTCACCAAGACATTTGCCGTGCTCGCCGCGACCGTGCTGGCGGTGACGCTCGTACCGGTGCTCTGCACCGTGCTCCTCGGCGGGCGGATGCACGACGAGCGCGCCAACCCGGTGATGCGCGCGCTGCGATGGATCTACCGGCCCGCGCTCGAGGCGGCCCTCGGGCACCGCTGGGCCACGCTCATGGCCGCCGCGCTCGTGCTCGCCGGCGCCCTCGTCGTCGGGACGCGCATCGGCAGCGAGTTCATGCCGCCGCTCAACGAGGGCGACCTGATGTTCATGCCGATCACCGACCCGAGCATCTCGCTCGAGCAGAACACGGAGATCGCGCGGCGTCAGAACGCGGCGCTGATGCAGGTGCCCGAGGTCGAGTATGCGGTGGCCAAGGTCGGCCGCGCCGATACGTCAACCGATCCCGCGCCTCCCAACATGACCGAAACGGTCGTGCACCTGAAGCCGCGCGGCCAGTGGCGGCCCGGGATGACGATCGAGGCGCTGCGCGCCGAGCTGGGCGAGGCGGCCGCGCTGCCCGGCGTCACCAACATCTGGACGATGCCGATCATCAATCGGATCGACATGCTGTCGACCGGCGTGCGGTCCGAGGTTGGCGTGAAGGTGTACGGGAGCGACCTTACGATGCTCGACCGGCTCGCGCGGCAGGTCGCCGACGCGCTGCGCGCAGTGCCCGGCGCGGCCAACGTGTATCCGGAGCCGCTCGTCGGCGCGCAGTACCTCAACGTCCGCGTCGACCGTGAAGCCGCCGCCCGCTACGGCCTGACCGTGTCGGCCGTGCAGGAGGTCATCGAGACCGCCGTCGGCGAGCGGGTCGTGACGCGCACGCTCGAGGGACGGCAGCGATTCCCGGTGCGCGTCCGCTACGCCGCCGAGTACCGCGACGAGGTGCAGACGCTCGGCAACGTGCTCGTGGCGACGCCCGCCGGCGAGCAGGTGCCGCTCGCGCAGGTGGCCGCCTTCGAGCAGACGCGCGGCGCGGCGATGATCACCTCGGAGAACGGGCTGCTGCTCGCAACGGTGCTCCTCAACGTGCAGGGGCGCGACATCGGCGGCTTCGTGGAGGAGGCGCGCGCGGCCGTCAGCGCGCGCGTGCCGCTCCCCGCCGGCTACTTCGTCGGCTGGAGCGGCCGCTACGAGAACCAGGAGCTCGCCCGCCGCCGCCTGCAGGTCATTCTTCCGATCGTCCTGGTCGTCATCTTCGCGCTGCTCTACTTCACCTATCACTCGGTGCTCGAGGCGGCGCACGTGCTGCTGACGGTGCCATTTGCCCTCACCGGCGGCGTCTATCTCCTGTGGCTGCTCGGCTACAACTTCTCGGTCGCGGTCTGGGTGGGCTTCATCGCGCTCTTCGGCACGGCGGTGCAGACCGGCGTCGTCATGCTCATCTACCTGGACGAAGCGGTGCGGCGGAAGCAGACGGAGCGTGGCGGCGCGCTGACGAGACAGGACCTCCGCGACGCGGTCACCGAAGGCGCGCTGCTGCGGCTGCGGCCGAAGGTGATGACGGTGTCGACGGTCGTCGCGGGGCTGCTGCCGATCATGTGGAGCGACCGCGTCGGCGCCGAGGTGATGAAGCCGCTGGCGACGCCGGTGCTCGGCGGCATGGTGTCCTCGCTGCTCTACGTGCTCATCGTCACGCCCGTGCTGTTCTATTGGATTCAGGAGGCACGGCTTCCGGTCCGGGATCCGGGATCCGGGGTCCGGGGTCCGGGATCCGGGGTCCGGGATCCGGAAGCAGAGCTCGAACCTGCAATTCGGATCCCGCATCCCGGAACCCGGATCCCGGCTCGCGCGGCGGCTGCGGGGCTCATAGCCGCCGCGCTCCTACTCGGCGGATGGTGGCTCTGGAGCCGTCAGGCGGGGCCCGAGCGCGGCGTGGTGCTCGAAACCGTCCGCAGCGGGAATCTGGTCATCACTCTCTTCAATCCCCAGGGCGAGCTTCGCCAGGGCGGCAACCGCGTCGTCATCGAGTTCCGCTCCGCGGCGACCCACCAGCTCGTCGACGTCGGCGCCGTCCGGCTCGGCGGCTCGATGACGATGCCCGGAATGGCCATGGCGAGCCAGACCACGATTACACCAGCCGGGCAGCCGGGGGTGTACGGCGCGACTGCGGAGTTCGGGATGGCGGGCACATGGCAGATGGCGCTGGAATGGGACGGACCAGCCGGCCGCGGGTCGGCGGCCTTCGAGGGACGCGTGCAATGACACGAATCAGACGTCGCGTGATATGCGCCATAGCCTCCGGATGGCTCGCCGTGCCGGGCGCGCAGGCCCAGGAGGTCACCGTCGAGCAGCTGGTCGCGACGGCGCTCGAACGCTCACCCGAGCTCCAGGCAGCGCGCACGGAGATTGGCGTCGTGGCCGGGCAGGTGACGCAGGCGGCGCTGCGGCCGAACCCGATGCTCGCCGCGAGCCAGGAACAGGGCGGCGGCGGCATGATGACGACGAGCGTCGGCGTCGAGTGGCCGCTCGATCTGTTCCGCCGGCCCGCGCGCGTGGCGGCCGCGCGGAGCGCGACGGAGGTGACGGCCCTCGCGATCCGCGACCGCGAGCGGCTGCTCGCGTCGATGGTGCGGGAACAGGCCGGACGCCTGCTGGCGGCGCAGCGCTCGCTCGAGGTGATCAACGAGTCGCTGACCGCCGCGCGTCGCATGCGCGACCTGCTCGACCGGCGCGTCACCGAAGGCGGCACGCCGCAGCTCGACGCGAACCTGGCCGCGGTGGAGGCGATGCGGCTCGAGGCGGACGCGGCGCTCGCCACGGGCGACGCGGCCGCCGCGCTCATCGAGCTGAAGGCGACGGTCGGCCTCGCGCCCGATGCGCCGCTCGCGATCGGCGACTCGCTCGAGGGGCTGGCCGGCGCTCCGGCGGTGCCGCGGCTGACGCCGACCGCCGCGATCGAAGCCCGCCCGGACCTGCGCGAGGCCATCGCGCGCATCACCTTCGCCGAGGCGCGCGCCGTCCAGGCACGGCAGGAGGCGCGGACGGACGTGACGCTCGCCGCCGGGTACACCCGATTGAGCTTTGGCTTCGACGAGCGCGGACTCAACCCGCGCGGCGCGCCAGTGCCGATTCACGATATCTTTCATACCGTGACGATCGGCGCGCGCGTCAGTCTTCCCGTCAGGAATCGCAACGAGGGCACCCTCGCCGCCGTGGAAGCGGAGCGGAAGGGCGCCGAGGCGCTCTTCACGGCGCGCCAGCGCGCGGCCCGCGCCGACATCGACGCGGCGGTCGCGCGCGAACGCGAGACGCGCCGCGCCGTCGAGCTGTACGCGACGAACATCCGGAACCTCGCGCGCCAGAATGTCGACGTGATGCTCGAAGCGTACGACCTGGGCCGGTTTCCGCTGTCGGACGTCCTGGCCGAGCAGCGGCGCTACCTCGACGTGGAGGCCGGGTACACGGCCGTGCTGATGCGCGCCTACGACGCACGGACCGCCGTCGCCCGCGCCTTCGGAGAGATCCCGTGATCGAGTCAAGGGGCCCATCGCGCGCACCGCTCATCGCGCTCGGCGCCGTCTGCCTGATCGCGCTGGGGATCGCCATCGGGTACGCGCTCCGGGATCCGGGATCCGGGACCGGGGATCCGG
>CAZGLC010000003.1:4758-14567 GCA_964526235.1 uncultured Bifidobacteriaceae bacterium | reverse complement strand
GATCCCGGATCCCGGATCCCGGATCCCGGATCCCGGATCCCGGCGACCCGGTCGTGATCACCCTCACACCCGACATGACGACGCGCGCGGGCATCAAGACGGTGGCGGCGACGGCCGGCACCGCCGCGACCGCACTCCGCGTTCCGGGCGTCGTCCAGCCGAACGCGTACCGCGAGGTCGCCGTCACCTCGCTCGTCTCCGGACGCATCACGCAGGTGCACGCCGAGCTGGGCACGCGCGTGAACGCGCAGGATCCGCTCGCCACGATCTACAGCCCCGAACTGGCAGAAGCACAGACCGCGTTCGTCGCGGCACGCGCCGAACAACTCACGCACCAGCAGCGGCAGACGCGAACGCAGCGGCTGACCGCCATCGGCGCGGCCACCCGCGAGGAGCTCGAGATGCATGAGGCCGAGCGGGCCCGGATCGATGCCGAGGTCGAAGTTGCGCGGGCACGGCTCACCCTGCTGGGCATCCCCGAGGAGCGGACGCAGCGGCTCGCGGGGCCGCAGGACGTCGTCACGACGATGCCGGTGCGCGCGCCGCTGGCGGGGGTGGTCACCCGCCGCGTGGTCAACGTCGGGCTGAACATCGATCCGTCGACGCCGCTCTTCACGATCGTCGATCTCTCGACGGTGTGGGTCATCGCCGATCTCTTCGAGCGCGACTTCGCGCGCGTGCGCGTCGGCAGCCCGGCGACGATCACCGCCGCTCCGTACCCGGGGCTGGCGCTCCGCGGGCGTGTCAGCTACATCGATCCGCAGGTGCAGCAGGAGACACGGACGGCGAAGCTGCGCGTCGAAGCGCCGAACGCCGGCGGCCAGCTCCGGTTCGGGATGTACGTCGACGTCGAGCTGGGCGAGGCGGCGGAACAGTCGGGCGTGTTCGTGCCGAAGTCGGCGCTGCAGATCGTCGGCAGCGATTCGGTGGTCTACGTGGCAGACCAGGCGCTGCACGGGCGGTTCATCGAGCGGAAAGTGGAGGTCGGCCACGCGAGCGGCGACCGCGTGCTGATCGTGGCCGGCCTGCAGCCGGGCGATGCCGTGGTCACCGATGGAGCGTTCTTCGTGCGCGCCGAGCGGGAGCGGCAGGCAGTAGGCAGTAGGCAGTAGGCAGTAGGCAGTAGGCAGTAGGCAGTAGACAGTACACAGCCGTCCGGCTTCAGCCGGACCCGCGACTCAGCCGCGCGAGAGCACGGCACCGACGACGGCAATCAGCGTTGTGATCTGGATCCCCACCAGCCAGAGAAACTGCCGCGACATCTTGTCGTCGAGGCCGTCGATGCGCTGTTCGACCCGGTCGATGCGCTGCTCGACCCGATCGATGCGTTGATCGATACCTTTCAGCGCATCGCGAATCGCCAGAAACGTGTGTGCCTGCTCGGCCATCTGCCCTTCGATATACGCAACCCGCTCGTCCACCGTGGCCATGCCCGCCTCCTCCAGCATACCGTCGTCGGACCACCTGCTCCAACGGCCACCAGAGAGGCACGGGGCGTGCCGGACAAGAATCCCAGGAAAAACCGCGAATCGGCGGGCGAGGATGGCAGAAATCTCGTACGGCCGGCCGGCCAGACGCGGCAGATTCTGCGTACTACCGGCCGGCGGGCACAGGCACGAACTTCTGGATCCGCTTCGAATGCTCGACTTCGCCGGTGTAGATATTCAGCTTCGAGTCCTGCGCGATCGCATTGATCCAATGGAGCTGGCCGGCGTAGCGGCCGTTGCCGCCGAACGACCCAAGCGTCTTGCCGCTCTGGCGGTCGAGGACCCAGACGCGGTTGTTCGTCCCGTCAGCCACGTAGAGGAACTTCTGCTGCGCGTCGCGCGAGATCGCGAGCTTGTAGGTCGTGCCGCACGGCGGCAGCTTCGGGTTGTTGAGTCCGCCGCACCCGTCGGTCACGCGCTGTCCGGGCGTGCCGGGCGACACGTAAAACTCCTTGACGAACTTCCCTTCCGGCGTAAAGACCTGAATCCGGTTCTGCCCGCGCTCGCCGATGTAGACGAGGCGGTCGCGCGAAATCTCGACGAAGTGCAGATCCGGCACGAAGTTCTTCTCGTCGGGCGGCGGCGCGCCGGTCCATGCGTAGGTCGGAATGCGCTCGTTGCTGATCTCGGCGAGCGGCATCCCGTGCCCGCCCCATCCGCGCTTGAACGCGCCGGTCGACGCATCGTATACGAGCACGCGCTTCTGCTGAATGATGTACAGCTCGTTGGCGGCCTCGTCGAGCTGAAACCGCCCCTTGTTGATCAGGAACGCCGTTTCCTGATTGTTCTCCGGCAGCTTCTCCGTCCCGGCCGGCGGCCGGTGCCCGAAGTCCCAGACGAACGTCCCGTCGCGGGTGAACTTGAGGATGCTGTCCTGCGCGTTCGTGCCGGCGACCCACACGAATCCTTTCGTATCCGCGATGACAGTCTGCAGGTTCGTCGGCCACAGCGGATGGTACCCAGGGCCGCCCCACGCACTGACGACGGTGCCGTCCTGATCGAGCTCGATCACTTCAGGTCCGCGCACGCAGCAGTCGATGCGCGGCGGATTGCCGGCGCCGCCGACTTCGTCGCCTTCGGCGGCATTGGCGCGGTTCAGGAACCAGATGTGATCGAGGTGATCGACGTGGATCCCGGTCACCTGCTGCATGCTCCAGCGGTTCGGGAGCGGCTTCGGCCAGAAGGGATCGACCTTGAAGAGCGGTGCGCCGTTCTCGTCGACCGCCTGCGCCGGCGGCGCCTGCGCGCGAAGGCCAGCGACCGCCATGAGGCCGCAGAGCAAGAAGCAACCACGAAGGCCACGAAGAGCACGAAAAGTACGGTTCGTGTTCTTCGTGCCCTTCGTGGTTATGGCCCTATCGGGCGAACTCGAACGCGTCGTGCACTGGAACATTGAGCGGCTCCCCTCCGCTGAAGGCGGCCGTGATGTGGCCGCCGACCACATGGAAGCGATTGCCGATCACCCCGCCGCCCTGCCCGTGCCGCGCGAGCGGCACGTTCGGGAACGCGGTCCACGTGTTGGCCGCCGGATCGTACGCTTCGAGCGCGCGCGACACGGAATTGTTGATCGCCATGATGCTCTGCCCGCCGGCGACGTAGATGCGCCCCTGGTAGACGCCGACGGTTCCGCCGTCGCGCGGCGTCGGCATCCGCAGCTTCACGGCGCCCCAGCGATCGGCGGCGATGTCGTACTCCTCGACCAGATCGGTCGTGCTGCCGGTCACCACCTGCATCGTCCCCACGCGGCCGCCGATGACGTAGATCCTCCCGTTCACCGCCCCCACGAACATGTGCGTGCGAGGCGTCGGCAGCGTCTGCCGCGGCGTCCACGTATTGGCCGCCGGATCGTACATGTGGTTCGCCTCGACGATCCGGTGCGGCGCCTCGCCGCCGAGCGGCTCGTTCTCGAGCCCGGGCCACGGACCGGCGCCGCCGATGACGTAGATCCTGCCCTGCCACTCGACCGCGGCGGCCGCCATGCGCCGCAGCGGCATCGGGGCGAGCGCCCGCCAGGCATCAGCGGCCGGGTCGTATTCCCACGAATTGTCGATCGGGTACTGCGTCGGGCCTCCCGGCTTCCGCTGCACGGCGCCGCCGAACACGTAAATCTTGCCGTTGTAGCCGACGGACGCGTTGTGGTGCGCCGGCTGGGGCATGTTCTTCTTCTTCGTCCAGCGGTCGGCCGCCGGGTCGTACTCGAAGACGAGTCCGGGCGGCGCGCCCTGCTTGCCGCCCGCCGCCACCGGGTTCCCGCCGAACAGATACAGCCTGCCGTTGAGAACGGCGCTGTCCCACTCTTCGTTGGCTTCAGGGAGCGGGGCCAGCCGCATCCAGCGCCCCTGCGTCTGCGCATCGGCAGCCGCAGCAGCGGCCACCAAGATGAGTGCAATGAACCGGATAGACATGACGTGATCTCCCTCTATCTGCTCGCCGTCGCGCCCGGCGTCCGCTCGAATTCAAACGCCTCGTGCGCGGGCGACGAGCCGGGCCCGCCGCCGCCTGTGCCGCTCTGCAGCTGGCCGCTCACGGTATGAAACCGGTTGCCGATGATGCCGCCCGCAAAGCCGTGACGGGCCGTCGGCATGGCCGGCAGCGAGTACCAGCGGTCGCGCGCCGGGTCGTACGCCTCGAAGTTGCGGAACACGCCGACCATCTCGGTATCGAGGTACTCGCCGCCCGCGGCGTAGATCAGCCGGCCGTCGGTGCCGTAGGCCATGCCGCTGCGCGGGAAGAGCATGCGCGAGCGGGTGCGCCAGCGATCGGTCGCCGGGTCGTACTCCTCGACCGTATCCACCGCGCTCGACCCGACGAACGACCAACCGACGCGGCCGCCGATCGCGTAAATCTTCCCGTTCACGGCCGCGCCCGCGTGGTGGTTACGCGGCACGTTCATCGGCGCGCGCGTTTCCCACGTGTTGGTCTTCGGGTCGTAGGCCTCGTTGGTGGCCAGCGATCGGTGCGGCACCGTCGCGCTGATCGAGACGTCTTCTTTCTGTCCAGGGTGGTAGCCGGCGCCGCCGATCACGTAGATCTTGCCCCCGAGCTCGGCCGCGAACCCGCCGCCGCGCCGGGTCGGCATTCCCGCAATCTCGCGCCAGGTGTTCGTCTCCGGCGTGAACTCCCAGGAACGGTTCGTCGGGAACCAGTTGCCGCCGCCCGGCGTGGGCATGATGCCGCCGCCGAAGACGTACACCTTCCCGTTGTGGCCGACCATCGCCTGATGGTGCACCGGCATGGGGATGTCGGGCTTCTTCGTCCAGCGATCGGCGGCCGGGTCGTACTCGTTGAACCATCCGGCCAGCCCGTTCGGCGCGTTGTCGCCGTAGGCGCCCAGGATGTAGAGCTTGCCGTTCACGATCGCGCTGCCGATCTCCTGCGTCGGCTGCGGATACGGCGCCAGAGTGATCCATTTCCCTTCGGGCGCCTGGGCGAGCGCGATCGACAGCGCGAGCGGCGCGACCGCCAACGCGGCAAGGACGCGTGTGATGGCTGACGACATGACCGTTATCTTCCTTTCACCTGCGGCGCCCGAACGGTGCCCTGAAGCGCCTTCCATAACATGTCGGCCGGCACGGTCCCCGTGCCGTGCGACGGCGCAATCCGCTCGACGTCGAGCTTCAGCTGCCGCACTCGTTCGCCCACCGCCGCGTAATAGGGGCTGACCTCCTCAAAGGCGTAACTGTCAGGGGTGGGCGATTATACTACCCGCCAGGGAGGAAGCATGTCGCCCACGATGCATCGCACGCTCGCCGTGCTCGCCACGGTCTCTATCGTCTTCCTGTTACTGGCGTCGACCGGATTCACGCAGGCGCGCTGGACGCGGCTCGCCCCGTTCCCCGAACCCGACGAGGAGCTGTACGGCGTGGCCGTCAACGGCAAGGTGTACGTGCTCGGCGGCTTCGGCGCCGGCAAGGCGCGCGGCGCGGTCTTCGAGTACGACCCGGCCGCCGATCGCTGGACCAAGAAGAAGCCGATGGCGCGTCCGGTGCACCACCAGGCGATGGTCGCCTATCAGGGGAAGATTTATATGTTCGGCGGCTTCGTCGCGCCGGCGACAGGCGGCGGCTGGGAGCCCGTCGACAATGCGTGGGAGTACGACCCGGCCGGCGACAGCTGGAAGGCGCTGGCGCCGCTCCCGATGAAGCGCGGCTCCGCCGTGGTCGCGGAAGTCGCTGGCAAGATGTACCTGATCGGCGGCGCGACGACCGTGGACGGATCGAAGGAGCCGGCGATCAACGGCGGCGGCCCGGCGCGCGTGCTCACGACCAACGACGTCTACGATCCGGCGTCGAACACGTGGCAGAGCCGCGCGCCGATGGCGCTCGGCCGCAACCACGCGTTCGCCGGCGCCGTCAACGGCAAGATCTATGTCATCGGCGGGCGCACCGCGCACGCCTTCATCACCGTCTCCACCAACACCGACATCGTCGAGGAATACGACCCCGCCACCAACATGTGGTCGGGCCTCAAGGCGAAAATGCCCACCGCGCGCAGCGGCGGCGGCTGGGGGACGTACAACGGCCGGATCTACGTGGCGGGCGGCGAGGTCTCGACCCCGGAAGTGGCAGGCGCCTTCCGTGCGGTGGAGGTATACGAACCCGCGGCGAACGCATGGACCAAGCTGCCGCCGATGCCGATGCCGCGGCACGGGGTCGCCGGGGCCGTCCTCGGCACTCGCTTTCACCTCGTCAGCGGCATGATCACGACGGCGGCGGCGGGCGCGGGACAGGACCCGAAAATGGAGGTCCACACCCAGCTGCACGACGTGATCGAGCTCGGGCCGGGCGCGGCGTCGAATTAGCGGTTGGGCCAGGTGCTCTCGAGCAGGTCCGCGTAGCAGTCGTACTCGAGCAGCTCGGCGTCGGCGTCGACGCGCCGGTACAGCGGCATGCGCATCTTCCAGGGCCGGGCGAACACCTTCGGGTCCTCGATCGTGGCCTCGTAGGCGATGTGATCCGGCCCCGTCCGCGTCAGGCGCTCGACGACGTGCAGCTGCTCGCTGTGGAAGTGGCCCGCCTGGTCGAACCACGTCTCGGCGGTGAAGTGGATGGTGTCCACCACCAGGGTATTCCCGTCCCATCGCCCGCGCGAATCGCCCATCCACCACTCGATCGGCCCTTCGGGGTGCGGATTCCCGTTCATGTAGATGTGACGCACCGTGTGGTTGTACTCGTGGAGGATGGTGACCTTGTCCTGCTGCTGCACGATCTGAAACGGGAAGGGCATGTACATGATCCGCGGGACGCCTGACAGCAGGCACCGCCGATCCGGATCGAGCGAGGCGCGATTGGCGGCATTCTGCCGCTGCTTCTCCAGCGCCCACGGCTGATAGGGAATCTCATTCCCCTCGACGACCCCGCGCCCGGCGGGGACGCCGAGCGAGGCGCCATGGTCCTGGATGTCCCACGCGGCCGTGTTCATCACCTGCCAGACGCCCTGCAGATCCGGATGGCCGAACGGCGTGCGCGGAGGACTGTAGGTCGTTTGAGCGCCGGCCGCCGCGCCCCACAGCACGAGCGCGACCGCAGCCGTGGTGGTCTTCACGCGGCGATTCTATCCTCGCTGGGCTTTGGGCTTTGGACTTTGGGCTTTGGGAGGTGCTGGCCTGAAGCCGAAAGCCTAAGGCCTAAAGCCGGATCATGGTAAAAAGGACGGCCGGAGGCGACATGAGAACGGACGTACGTGTACTGGCGCTCGCGCTGCTGTGTGTGTCGGCCGCGGTGACGAGCGGCCAGGAGGCAGGACCGCCCCCGTGGGCTTACGGCTTCACCGGCCCGGGCTCCGAGCCCGCCGCGCCTCCCTGCACCAAGGCGTCGAAGCCGCTCGACTGCGCCCGTCTCGGCGCGCCCCGGCCGAAGGACGTCGTCCACGAGCTGCCCGACACGACGCGCACGTTCACCGAGTTCGACATTCATTTCGACTACGGTCCGGCCGACTGGTATCCCGAAGACCATCCGGCGATGCCCGAGATCGTGGCGCGCGGCCGCGAGAGCGACACGCTGCGCGCGTGCGCGCTGTGCCACTATCCCAACGGCCAGGGAAAGCCGGAGAACGGCCCGGTCGCCGGCCTTCCCGCGTCGTACATCCTGCAGCAGCTCCAGCAGTTCAGGGACGGCACGCGCCGCAGCGCCGACCCGCGCAAGGCCAACACGAACGAGATGATCCAGATCGCGCGCTTCATGACCGACGCGGAGATGAAGCAAGCGGCGGAGTACTTCTCGTCCATCAAGTGGAGACCCTGGATCACAGTCGTCGAGACCGAGACGGTGCCGAAGACCAAGCCCGGGATGAACGGACTGTTCCTCCCGCAGCCGGGCACCGAGACGGAGCCGCTCGGCGCTCGCATCATCGAGGTACCGGAAAATCCCGAATGGACGGAGCGCTCGCGGGCGCCGCATTCGGGCATGGTCGCCTACGTGCCGGTCGGCAGCATCGCGCGCGGCGAGGAGCTGGTGCTGAAGGGCGGCGGCGGCAAGACGACGCAGTGCACGATCTGCCACGGCCCGACCCTCGAGGGGCTCGGCATTGCGCCGCCGATCGCCGATCGCCAGGCCAGCTACATCGTCCGGCAGCTGTATGACATGAAGGTCGGGACGCGCCAGAGCCGCATCATGGAGCCGGTGGTCGGGAAGCTGACCGAGGACGACATGATTGCGATTGCCGCGTATCTCGCTTCGAAATAACACGAAGGCACATCATGAAGAAGACGATCGTCGTCGCGCTGGGTCTCGTCACCGTTCTCTCGTTCGGCGGACGCGCACAAGAGTCGCGCGCCATGCTCGACGCGGCAGCCAAGGCGCTCGGCGCCGCGAGCCTGAAGACGCTCGAGTTCTCGGGCTGGGGTTATGACTACGTCTTCGGGCAGGCGTACCACGGCACGTCGCCCTGGCCGCGCTTCAACGTGCCCGGCTACACGATGACGATCGATTTCGCCGCGCCCGCCGTGCGCGACGACCGGCGCCGCGCGCAGCTCGAGAGCCCGCCGCTCGGCGGCGGGTTCCAGCCGCTCTTCGGCGAGCAGCGGCAGATTCAGGTCGCCAGCGGCCAGTACGCCTGGGACGTGGTCGGCGGCAACGCCGTGGCGCCGCGCATCCGCGACGACCGCCGGCCGACCGCGGAGGGGCGTCTCGAGCAGATCACGCTGACCCCGCAGGGCTTCATCAAGGCCGCGCTGGCGAACAACGCCACGGTGAAGACCGAGACGATCCGCGGCGCACGAAAGACGATCGTCTCCTTCACGACGCCGATCGCCCGCTACGAGGGAACGCTCAACGACCAGCACCTCGTCGAGCGCATCGAAGGGTGGTTCGGCCACGTGGTACTGGGCGACACGACGATCGAGGCGGCCTTCAGCGACTACCGCGACTTCGCCGGCATCAGGTTCCCGGCGCGCATCGTCCTGCGTGAAGGCGGCTACCCGCTGCTCGACGTGATGGTCACCGACGTGCGGCCGAACGCGCCGGTCGCCATCGCGGTGCCCGACAACATCCGCACCGCAAAGCCGCAGCCCGCGGTCGGCACGCCGCAGCAGCTCGCCGACGGCGTATGGCTCCTCCCAGCGTATGCCCAGAGCGTCGCCGTCGAGTTCCGCGACCATGTGGTCGTCATCGAGGCGCCGGAGACCGAAGCGCAGTCGATCGACGTGATGGCCGCGGTACGCAAGGTCGTTCCAAGCAAGCCGATCCGCTACGTGATCAATACGCACTCACATTTCGATCACATCGGCGGCCTGCGGACCTACGCGGCCGAGGGCGCCACCATCGTGACGCACCGCGACAACATCCCGTATTACCAGTCGCTCTGGGCGGGGCCGCGGACGATCGCGCCCGACCGGCTCGCGAAATCCGGGCGCATGCCGGTCTTCGAGGGCGTGCTGGGACATCGCCTGATGACCGACGGCTCGAAAACGCTCGCCATCTATCACTACCCGGCCAACATGCACAATCCCGGCATGCTGATGGTGTACCTGCCGAAGGAGAAGATCCTCATCGAGGCCGACTCGTTCTCGCCGCCGCCGGCCCCGCTGACGTCGCCGCCGCACGCGCTGCCGAACCTGGTTCACTGGTACGAGGCGGTGCAGCGCCTCAAGCTCGACGTCGAACAGATCGTGCCGATTCACGGGCGCGTGACGACGATGGACGAGCCGCGGCAGATCATCGAGCGGTTCTCGCCGACGCAGACCAACTAGCCGGTAGGCGGTAGGCGGTAGGCGGTAGTTTGTAGTCGTTGGCCGGCAGCCGGTTGCCGCAGCAAGGACACATCGAGATGGCGCAGGCCGCATGGCGGATGAAGGGTCAGGTCCTGATCGCGTGCAACTGCGAT
>CAZGLC010000003.1:1417-4658 GCA_964526235.1 uncultured Bifidobacteriaceae bacterium | reverse complement strand
GCGATCTTCCGGAAGACGCTGAAGGAGCTGCACGGGCCGCAGTACGCGCGGTTCAGCGGCGACGGCGGTGCGCTGCCCGGGGTCCGCGCCGAGGGGGTGGTGGAGCTCGCCACCGAGTTCATCCGGAACCCGGTGACGAAGGAGAGCGTCCACCCGCGCATCGCGATGCCCGAGGGGCTGGTCGTCAAGGAGGCGGCGCTCCTCGGATCATCGACGTTCACGGTCACGCATGACCAGGTCCGCTACGACCACTCGGGCAAGTACGCCGCGACCGGCTACTTTCAGTACGTCGGGCCGTAGTTCGACTTCTCGCTTCTGGGTTCCTGTTCACGTTCGGTTCTCCGTTCTCCCTTCTCTATTCCGGTCCGCCTGAAGGCGGACGCTGCGGACGCACGAGCGAGGTTCGTGGCGTCCGGCTTCAGCCGGCCCGGATCGAGGTCACGGTGACGGCCCCGTGCGCGAGCGCGTAGTGGGCCTACGACTCTCTCGTTGACAGGTGTCATCCGCATGCCTAAAATGACACCTATGGTCAAGACGCAGGTATATCTGCGCGACGAGGAACTCGAGGCCCTGCACGGCGTCGCGGAGCGGTCAGGACGTAGCGTCGCCGATCTTGTGCGCGAAGCCATCCGGCGCGTGTGGCTCAGACCTGACGTACAGGGTCCCGTCGCACTGTGGGATGGCCCATCGTCGCACACCTCCGTCGAGCATGACCACATCTACGACGAGCCCTAACGCCTCTTTCCCGCTTTCCTGATCTCGTGCGCGCCGGTGAGCTCGTTTTCGTGGACACAGGTGCCTGGATTGCGCTCGCATTGACACGCGATCCCTTGCATGCGCGGGCGCGCGCCACCTGGGAGCAGTTGCGTGCCGCTGGCGTCAGGTTCCACACGTCCGTCCCTGTCGTGCTGGAGACCTTCACATTTCTGGACCGGAACGCGGCGCGGAACGTGGCGCTCGCCTGGAAGGATTCGCTCACGACAGTTCCCCACCTGAAGGTTTTGCCGTCCACCGTCAAGGATCTCGATCAGGCCTGGCCGTATTTCGAGCGGTCCGATCTACATAAATTGTCCGCGGTCGATGCCGTCAGCTTCGTGTTGATGGCCCAGCGCCGGATTCGCGTGGCATTCGCGTTCGACTCGCACTTCGCGACCGCGGGGTTCCGGATGGTCGGCTGAAGCGTTCCCACCGGTCAATTGTGTCAGCGGAGGAGGCCTCGAGATTTGCACCGCCATCGTGGCGGGCCGCCGATGCCGCCGCCGACCACCCGACGAGGAGGAAAGCCATCGGGAACCCTCCAGCCACGAGCGCGCAACTCCAGCCTGGAGGTCGTCAGCGACCCGCCGCGCGGCCCGTCGCCGGTGTGCTCCTTTCCGAGGGGCGGCGGATAGGCATTGTCCTCACGAAGGAGCGATGTCGCAAGTAGCACGTACTCGACATGCGGCCGTCGGACGTGGTGTCCGGCTCCCTGGCCGGATCGACCGACCTGCAGACACACGCACGGTGCGTCCTGACGGTATACTGGCGTCATGGCGCAACTGGCGCTTCCGCCTCCTGGCTTTGACGAGCTCTCGCCGGATGAGAAGCTCGAATACATCCAAGCGCTCTGGGATCATTTCTTCGAGCACCCCGAGGAGGTCCCGGTGCCTGACTGGCACCGCCAGGTCGTCGCCGAGCGTCTCGCCACACACCGCCGCGGCGAGATGACCGCTCGCCCGTGGTCCGAAATCCGCGAAGAGCTGCTGGCCCACCTCCGCACCATTCGCTGAATGTGGCGGCTCCACGTCTCATCCGAGGCCGAGCTCGAGATCTTCGAGGCGGCGCTTCGCTACGAGCGCGAGCGTGCGGGCCTCGGCTTCCGCTTTGAGGCGCAGGTCAATACGGTCTTCGCGAGGCTCCTCGAGAATCCGTTTCAGTTTCCGGCCACTCAAGAAGGCGATCGGCGAGCGCTCACCGCGATTTCCCTTGTGAAAACGGACCGGTGCTCAGGCGGTGTGCAACATGTCAACTACGTTGGTGGTGGAGCGCGGTAGCGTCAGGAGGAGAACGGAAGGCCAGTTACGCGACGCCTAAGCATCTCGACGCTCCGACGCAACAATGCACCGTTTCCCGCGCAGATCGGCTGTGTCGAAAATCGTCGCATGCGGACGTCACGCCGCCCGCGCCCGGAGTCGGTCGCCAACGTGAACCAAGACAAACATTTGTGATCGCCCATCGTCGCGTGATCGTTCCGGCACCGTCTCTATGGCCCGCGAAACGGCGCCGTCCGCGCCCCTTCCTCTCGAAAGCGCCGCCGCCCTGCTCCTTGTCCCTGGACTTTCGAGACATTGCCACCGGCGCCGCCCGGCGTCAAGCCTCCGTGCAGTTTCGTGTCAGTTTCGTCATCCTGCCGCCCTACTTGGGGACGCACCCCTTCTTGAACACGCCTGCGCCAAGGCGTACGATTGCACCGGGAGAGCCCGGCAGGAACTGAGGGTGCTTGGGCGTTGGGTCGTCGGAGCCGGTCTCCTCTCCCTGGTTGCGGGTGGTCAGGAATCGGACATACGCACGGTCTCCAGGCGATGGAGTGCTGGTGAGGTGTGGTAGTCCGCTTCTCTACACCGCGAACCCCAATCGTCCCGTGCCGGGTCAATACGATCGACGGCCGCTCATTCGCCGCGCCCGAGTACCACGTCCCCGAGGGCACGCCATCGCCCACGTACAGGGCTCAGGTCGAAATGGTTCGTATACCCGTCGATGACCGGCACGTCGTCTATGTGGTGCTCTCGGCAGAGACCCAGCCGGCCAGGATGGACCCGGAGCCGATCGTCCTGTCGCCGATCTTCGACGACGGGCATCGGATGATCTTCGAGTTCCAGCGGGCGCAGATCGTGAGCGTGACGCGCCGCGGCGATCTCGAACCGCGCCTCGTCGCCGTCCATCCCGTGCTGGGCGTCGTGGGGACGCAGACGCTCCATCGCTTCAACACGCGCTTCTGCGCGCTGGCGATGCGCTGCATGGAACATCTCACCGGCGCTGTCGATCTCTTCCCGCCGCGGCCCCAGGCACGGCAGACGCGACGCATCGACATCCCTGCCGGAGCCGCGAACCTGACGTTCGAGGCCGCCTCGCGGGGACATCGACAGCACGAGGCTGAACCCCGCTCCGACGTCTGGGGATCAACACCCACACCGATCGAGGACGAGATGGGCCCGCAGCCTGAGGCCTGAGGCCTGGGGCCTGGGGCCTGGGGCCTGGGGCC
>CAZGLC010000003.1:0-1317 GCA_964526235.1 uncultured Bifidobacteriaceae bacterium | reverse complement strand
GGCCTGGGGCCTGGGGCCTGGGGCCTGGGGCCCAAAGCCGGGAGCTTCAGTTGACGCCGCCGGACCGGAGTCGTATGGTCTCGGCCATGAGACGCCGCATCCTACACCTGAACTCGCTCGCGCTGTGCGCCGTCGTCGCCACGGCGGCCGCCGCGGTCGCCGCGCAGAACCGCCGCGTCGATCACGTCGTGCCGTCGCGGCCGGAGACCGTCGTCTGGGGATGGATTCCGATCGACCGGCCGCCGGTCGTCACCGTGCAGCCGGGCCAGTCCGTCCGCATCGACACGCTCTCCCATCACGGCGCCACGCAGGCCGAGCCCCCGGAGGCGCTGCTCGCGCCGTACGGCGTGCGCCCCGGCGAGATCCTCGAGGACGTCCGCGACTTCTGGGCATCGCGCTCCGGCCGGCCGCGCGAGGGGCGCGGCGGCGCCCACGTCCTGACGGGACCCATCGCGGTCGCGGGCGCTGAGCCGGGCGATACGCTGGAAGTGCAGATCCTGGAGCTGACGCCGCGCGTCCCCTGGGGCGTGAACACGACGGGGCCCGCCAGCGGCGTGCTCGGCCCCGATTATCCGGGCACGCGCCCGGGCGATCGCACGCTCGACATTCCGCCCGGCACCCGCCACGTGATCCGCACCGGCCGGGCGAACGGGCGCGACGTGGCGTTTCTCGCCGACGACATCCGCGTGCCGCTCGCGCCTTTCATGGGGATCATGGCGGTGGCGCCCCGCAACCCGGCCGTCGGCGAGCCCGGCGTGACGCTGCCCGGCGTCCAGAGCTCGACACCCCCGGGCTCATACGGCGGCAACATGGACCTCAGGGACCTCACGGCCGGCAGCACGCTCTACCTGCCCGTGTTCCATCGCGGCGCGCTCTTCTACGCCGGCGATCCACACGGCGTCCAGGGGAACGGCGAGGTGAGCGGCAACGCGCTCGAGCAGTCGCTCAGCGGCGTCTTCCGGTTCGTCGTGCACAAGGGGAAACCGATCACGGCGCCGCGCGCGGAAACGGCGACGCACTACATCCTGATGGGCATCGACCTGGATCTCGATCGCGCGATGCGCCGGGCGGTGCTCGAGACGGTGGACTTCCTCGTCGCCGAGAAGGGGCTCACGCCGGCGAAGGCGTTCTCGCTGGCAAGCCTGGCGGTCGACTTCCAGGTGGCCGAAGCCGTGGACCTCGCGCAGCTCGTGGCGGCGAAGATTCCGAAGAATCTGTTCCTGAAGCGATAAAAAACGGGCCGGGTCCGCGAGGACCCGGCCCACACTGCCTACCGCCTACCGCCTACTGCCTACTGCCTACTACGTCAGAACTGCA
>CAZGLC010000002.1:42721-56385 GCA_964526235.1 uncultured Bifidobacteriaceae bacterium | reverse complement strand
CGGACGATCCCCGTGACCTCGTATCCCTTCGCGAGCAGCAGCTCCGCCAGATAGGAGCCGTCCTGTCCACTGATGCCGCTGATGACCGCCCGTTTAGCCATGAATCCTGTCCATTGTATCGTGGCGCGCGCCGCTGGCCCGGACGGCGAGCCACCGGTGGAGCGCGTCGCGCCACGTCGGCATCGGGAACCCCGCGGCCGCCAGCTTGCGATTCGCGAGCGCGCAGAACCGCGGGCGGCGCGCCTTGAAGCGAACCTGATCCAGCGTCATGGGCTCGAGGTGCGCCGCGACGCCGAGCACGCGGGCGGCTTCCTCGGCCACCTCGTACCACGTGGCGTACCCGGAATTCACACAGTGGTACAACCCCGGCTGTGCGCGGCTGTCGACGAGATGGCGCGTCGCGCGGGCGATGTCGTGCACGTAGCTCGGCGATACGACGCGATCGGTGAACACCGGCACGGCACGTCCCCGCTGCAGTCCCTCGACGATCCCGTCGAGCGATCCGCGGCGGCCTCTCCACGCGTGTGGATCGCCGAACAGGCTCTCGACGCGCAGCACGAAGCCGCGCGGCGCCTCGAGCGCGAACCATTCACCGAGCAGCTTGGATACGCCGTACGTGTTGGAGGGCGAGGGCGCCGCGTCCTCGGCGTACGGCTCGGTGGCGCTGCCATCGAAGACGAAATCCGATCCGTAGTGCACGAGCGTGGCGCCGGCCGCCTCCGCGGCGCGCGCCAGCGTGCGGACCGCAAACGCGTTGACGGCGAGCGCATCGAGCGGCCGATCTTCGGCCTCGTCCACCGCATTGAACGCCGCGCAGTTGATGACGACCGAAGGCGCCGCGGCGGCCACCTCGGCATGCACCGCCGCGGCATCGGCAACGTCGAGCGACGCGTGCGTGTGCGCGACGACCTCGCGATCCGCGAACGCGTCGACGATGGCGGCGCCAAGCCGGCCCGCAGCGCCGACGACGAGCACACGGCCGCTCATCGCGACCTATACTGAGTGGACATGCGCGAGAGGGATCGTACCATCTTTCCCACGCCTCCATGGACGCGTCCCGCATAGACGCGGCCGTCATCGGCGCCGGCATCGTCGGGCTCGCGGCGGCGCTGGCGATCGCGCGGCGCGGCCCGAGCGTCTGCGTGCTCGAGCGCGAGCCGCGGTCCGGCATGGCGACGAGCACGCACAACAGCCAGGTGATTCATGCCGGGATCTACTATCCGCCAGGCACGCTCAAGGCGCGCTACTGCGTGGAGGGCGCGCGGATGCTCTACGAGTTCTGCGCCGCCCACGGCGTGCCGCACGCGCGGTGCGGCAAGCTGATCGTCGCGCAGCACGACGGGGAGATCGCGGCGCTCGAGGCGCTCGGCGCGCGGGGCGAGGCGAACGGCGCCGCCGGGCTGCGGCTGGTCGATCAGGCGTTCATTCGTGCGCGGGAGCCGCACATCCGGGCGCGGGCGGCGCTCTATTCGCCGAATACCGGCATCCTCGAGGCCGAGGCGCTCGTACGGACGCTCGCGAAGCTCTGCGCCGCGCACGACGCCGCGGTCCTGCCCGCCAGTCCCCTCGTCGGCGCAGACGGCCATGGACGCGCGCTGACGCTGCGGACGCCGGCGGAGACGATCGAGGCGCGGGCGGTCGTGAACGCGGCGGGGCTGTACGCCGACGAGGTGTCGCGCCTGCTCGGCGGCGAGGCGTTCCGCATCTACCCGTGCCGCGGCGAGTACGCCGAGCTCGTGCCGTCGCGGCGCGGCCTCATCAACGGGCCCGTTTATCCGCTGCCGCACGCAGGGGGCCACTCGCTCGGCGTCCACCTCACGAAAACGACCCATGGGAACGTGACGCTGGGGCCGACGGTCTGCTTCCAGGCGCGCAAGGACGACTACGAGGAGAACCGGCTGCCGGTGGAATCGTTCCTCGAGCCGGCGCGCGAGCTGCTGCCGGAGCTGCGGCTGGAGGACCTGCGTCTCGGCGGCAGCGGCATCCGCCCGAAGCTGCACCCGCCCGAGGAGCCGTTCGCAGACTTCCTGGTCGCGCGCGACCCGCACAACCCGCGCCTCGTGCAGGCCGCCGGCATCGAGTCGCCTGGGCTGACCGCCTGTCTGGCGATCGGCGAAGCCGTGGCGGATCTCGTGGACGAAATTCTGTAGGGGGTCAGACCCTGGTGATAGGGCGACTCAAGGTTTCTGAATTCCTGCATGACCTTGAGTCGCCCTATCACCAGGGTCTGACCCCGTTTTCCGCAGCCGCCACCAGCACCGCGCCGACAGAAGCGTACGGGCCAGCACCCGGCGCGGCCACGAGCGGGCGGCCACGTGCGTCGCGTAGTAGAGATACGCGCTCTCGTGAAAGGCCTGGATGGCCACCGCGCGCGCGCTGCGGCTCGACTGGCCGACGCGATGGACGGCCGTCGCGCCGGGGACATACCGTACTTCGTAGCCCTGGTTCCGCAGACGGCGGCAGACGTCAGCGTCCTCCCAGTAGAGGAAATACCGCTCGTCGAACCCCTGCACGGCGTGCAGGGCGGCGCGGCGCGCCAGCATGCAGGCGCCCGACAGCCAGTCGACCTTGACGCTCGTCTTGCCTTTCCGCGCCGCCGCATCGCTGATCACGTTGCGCCGCGACACCGGCAGCCCCGGCAGCGCGCGCCGCAGGAGCGTCGTGCGCCCGAAGAGGCCGGTGAACATGTCCGGGTCGCCTCGGGCGTTGCCCTGCTCCCTGCCGTCGGGGTCGAGGATGCGGGGCCCGGTCATCGCGCACGCGTCCGACCGTTCCAGCTCGCGCCTGAGCGACGCGACGGCGCCCGCCTCCAGCCGGCAGTCGGGATTCATGATCAGCACGAGCGCGCCCGAGGTCGCCGCAAGCCCCTGGTTGACCCCGCGCGCGAATCCGACGTTCCGCTCGTTGCGCAGCAGCCGCACGCGGGGACCGAACTCCGCGGCCGCATCGCCGCTCGCGTCGTTCGATGCGTTGTCGACGACAACCGCCTCCCAGTCGGTGCCGGAGAGCTCTTCGGCGAGCGACTGGAGCGCGCGCCGGAGCTCCGCGCCGGCGTTGTAGTTCACGATGATGGCGCTCGTCTCGGGGGTCGTCACCGGATCTCCCCCGCCAGCCCGATGTCGAAGCGCTTCTCCCGCGCTTTGACCGCGAGCCACCGCCGCTCGAGGTGCGCCTCGATCGCGCGCGCGCCCACCGTCCTCGCCCGCTGCACGGCCGTCCGCTTGCGCCACATCCGCGGCAGGCCGGCCAGCGCCGCCGCCTTGGCCCGCAGGAACGCCCCGAGCAGCCCGAGCCGCGCGAAATGCACGGCGCCCGCCGCGTTGTAGAGCAGGTGGCCCGGCAGCGTCCGCACGAGGAGGGACGCCGGCGTGTTCTTGAGATACAGCCACTCGAGATTGCGCTGTCCCTGAAACACCGCAAACGTCGTCGCCCGCCCGCCGGTGCTGCTGCCGTGGTGACGCACCACGGCGTCGGCGACGTACCAGCAGCGGTAGCCGCGCAGCCGCGCGCGGTACGACAGGTCGACGTCTTCGTGGGAGAAAAAGAAATCCTCGTCGAAGCCGCCCAGCTCCTCGAACACCGCCTTCGACACGAGACACGCGCCGCCGCAGATGCCGAAGACCTCCTGCGACACGCCGGCCAGATCCACCGACGCGCCATGATGCCGCTTGAACGCGCCGCCCCACCGGAAGAGTCCGTCGCCCGCGCTGTCGACGATGGACGCGTCGTGCATGTAGACGATGCGCGAGGTGGCGAGCAGAAATCCTGCGGCCGGATCGATGCCGCCGCGAAGCGCGCGGAGCCAGCCGGGATCGGCCACCGTGTCGTTGTTGAGAAACGCGACGTATCGGCCGCGCGCCTCCCGCACGCCCGCGTTGTTGCCGCCCGCGAAGCCGCGGTTCTCGGCGAGCGCCACCAGGCGGACCTGCGGAAACCTCGAGCGCACGACATCGGCCGTGCCGTCGGTCGACGCGTTGTCGACGACGATCACCTCGGCGTCGATCCCCTGTTGCGAGGCGACCGCCTCGAGACACGGCTCGAGATAGCGCCGGCCGTTCCAGGTGACGATGACGATGGAGATCTCAGGCGACACGGCGGTAGACGTCGAGGGTCAGGCGGGCCGTGCGGGCCCAGGTGAACTGCGCGGCGCGGCGGAGGCCGGCGTCGCGCATCCGCGCGCGGCGGCCAGGGTCATGGGCGATGTCGACGATCGCCTGCGTCCAGCGATCGCGCGCATGCGGATCCAGCAGCAGCGCCGCGTCCCCGACCACTTCGGGAATCGACGCCGCATCGGCCGCGACCACGGGCGCGCCGCTCGCCATCGCCTCGAGGAGCGGCAGCCCGAATCCTTCATACACGGATGGATAGACGAACGCCATCGCCTGCCGGTAGAGGGCGCGGAGCTGCCGGTCGGCGATCGAGGTGACGTGGACGAGCGCCTCGGGTGCCCCGGCCCGCTCGGCCGCGGCGCGCAGTCCGGCCGCGACGCCGCGATCGGTGCCGACCAGCACGAGCGACAGGTCTGGCACCTGCCGGCGCGCGGCCAGGGCCGCGTCGGCGAGCATCGCGAGATTGCGCCGTTCGTGAAGATCGCCGACGTGAAGCACGTACGGCGCGGCAATTCCGGGCGGCAGCGAGGCCGCCGGATCCGTCGCGCCCGGTTCGAATGCCGCATCGACGCCAAGCGGGGCGACGGTCATCCGCTCGCGGGGAATGCCGTACGCGGCGGTAATCTCGGAGGCCGAAAAGGCGGAGACGGTCAGGATGTGCGACGCCGCATGGGCGCTGCACCGGTAGAACGTGCGGCGCGCCCAGTCGCGGCGGTACGGGTACCACTGCGGGTGCAGCTCGTAGCTGACGTCGTGGATCGTGAGCACGGTGGGCGCCGGCGACCAGAACGGCGCCGTGTACGCCGGGGCATGCACCACGTCGACGCCGGCGCGCCGCGCCGCGCGCGGAATGCCGACGAGCGTCCAGCCAAGGTTCGTGGGCGGGTGCGACGGCTCGTCGACGTGGCCGGTGCCGGCCGGGAGGGCGCTCGAGTTCGGGCCGCCGAGCGCCACCACGTCGATCGGCTCGCCCAGGGCGAGCAGGCCGCGTACGAGCCCGGCGGTATAGCGGCGGATGCCGGGCGCAGGCGAGGCGAAGGCGCGGCCGTCGATCCCGATGCGGAGCTTTGCCCTCAAAGGCTCCGCCTACCGGATGTCCATGTACAACCGCCGGACCGGTCGGTTCAGGCTCGCGCAGATCTCGCGGATGCGGTACTCGACATTGCCGTTGATGGAGGGGCTGCTCAACACGACCTCGTCGATCGCGTAGCGCTGCATCGTCTGCTCGAGATCGTCGAGGCAGCCGCGCACGGGCACACCCATGATCCACCGCTGCGTCTTCGCGCGGTCGTCGTCGATGAAGACGATCGGATTCATCCGCCACATCGGGTTGGCACGCATCTCGCGGACCAGCGTCTGGCCGAACGCGCCGGCGCCGTACACGAGCACGCGGATGTTGCGCTTGTGCCGCGTCGCCGCCACCAGATTCATGGTCTTGAAGGAGGCGCGGGTGGCGACGATGGCCACCGCCAGCAGCAGCGCGTCGAAGACGAACACGGTCCGCGAGAAGCCGACGAGGCGGTACAGGTAGGCGACCATCAGGATCGACAAGAGCGACCCGAGGCCGACGCCGCGGAACACCGCAGCGACGTCGCGCAGGCCGAAGGTGGACCACGACCGCTGATAGAGTCCGGATCCGTAGAGCGCCGCCAGCTTGCAGCCGAGCACGACCGGCAGCGAGGCGGTGAAGTACGGAATGAACTTGTCGAACGTTTCTCCTTCGAATCGAAGCCGGAACGCGATGTAGTAGCAGACGGTGATGAGCACCAGGTCGAGCAGCACCTCGGCGGCGTGCCACCGGAACGCCAGATCCTTGAGGAGCGGCGCGAACGACGACTTCTGCAGCGCCTGGAAATCCTCGGCGTTGTACGCCGGCACCCGCGCCAGATAGATGCCGACGAGCGTGAGCACCACACCGAAGGCCGCGACGAGCGGCAGCATCGGCTCGACCCCGCGTCCCTGCACGAGCACCCACGCCGTCCCGCCGCCCGCAATGCCCAGCAGGTAGAGAATGCGCACCGCGCTCCGCTCCGAAAAGCCGAGCGACACCAGCCGGTGCGAGACGTGATCGGTGCCGCCTTTCGTCGCCTTCCGCCCGGCGAGCCGGCGCAGCACGAGCACGAATCCCGTGTCGAGCAGCGGCACGATCAGGATGAGCACGACGATGACGGAGGGACTGATGAAGGCGAGCGGCGCGTTGTAAATCGGCACGAGCGACGCGGCTCCGAGCACCGCGCCGATGAAGAGGCTCCCGCAGTCGCCCATGAAGAGGCGCGCCCGGCTGCGGTTCCAGTAGAGGAACCCGAGCAGCGCACCCGCGAGCGCCGTGAGCAGCACCACGAGCGTCGGCCCGAGCGGGCCCGCCAGCAGCGCGGCGAGAAACAGCGCCGCGATCAAGCCGATGCCCGCCGCCAGCCCGTCCATGTTGTCGAGCAGGTTGACGGCGTGACAGATGCCGGCAAACCAGACCGTCGCCACGAGCGTGTATCCGGACGGCAGCGCGCTCTGCGGCCCGGCCAGGGCGAAGACGAGAAACGCGCCGATCGCGAGCGACCCGACCAGCTTGGCCACCGGCGACAGCTGCAGCCGGTCGTCCAGGACGCCGACAACGAACATCGCCGATGCCGCCAGCGGCACGGCAAGCCACTGCTCGAACGGCAGGATCAGATCGGGACGGAACACGATCGAGGCGAAGCCGGCCAGCGTCGCGGCGGCAATGCCGATGCCGCCCATCGTCGGCGTCGGCTCCGAATGCCAGCGGTCGGGCCGCGGCGGGACGACGGCGCCCTTCGCGGACGCGAGCCGGCGCACGGCTGCGCCGGCCGCCACGCTGCATGCCGTCGCCACGGCGAACACAATCGCCAGAAAGACCATCAATTTCTCAGCCGCGGGCCCCTGCCATCACGAACGGCCGCTTCTGCAGGATGCCATCGCAGATTGTATCCAGTCCGCTGGACGCCCCGGGCAGCAGCTCCTCCAGCCGCTCGAGCCGGAGCCGGTAGATGGGAAACCCGGCCCTGGGATCGAGGAACGGCAGCGGAATCATCCGGTTGAAGAAGAAGTGATAGGCGTAGCGGCGCGCGCGCGCGAGCTGGGATCCCTCCACGCGGCTCTGAAACGGCAGGCCGGCCAGCAGCGTGAAATATTCCTCGGGCGTTCGGGCATCGTAGGTCAGCCCTTTGTTGCGAATCCAGGCCTCGCCCGCCACGATGACCGGCAGGCCGACGCTGGTGAGCTCCACGCCCATCTTCGTGCCGTAGATGATCGCCGCGTTGCACAGCGACATGAGCGCGTAGGTGCTCATATCGCTCTCGGGCGGGACGACGATGACGTTCGGCGGAAACTGCGGCAGGCGCTTCCGCAGCTCCGGCAGCACCGGCTGCCGCGACGGCGGGAAACCGCTGATCTCGGCCGGGTGCACGCGGATGAGGAGCTGGAGGTCCGGCCGGGTCGCGAAGTACTCGCACGTCTGCACGAGCCATTCGAGCATGTTCGGGAACGCGTTGGCCGGGTAGTGCAGCTGCGCGTCCCACGTCACGTTGGTGAGCAGCCCAATCGCCGGTTTCGACCGATCGAGGCCGATCCGCGCCGCGATCTCTTCCGGGTCCTGCCGCCGCGGCCGGTGGAAGACGATCCAGTCGAACAGCCCGTCGCGCCGGCTCGACAGGTACTTCGTCAGCTCGCGGTCCTGCGCCGGCGTGAGGTCCCGGCTCTCCCAGTGATCGCGCGGCTCCGTCATCAGCGTGTGATGGTAGGTGTCGTCGTGGCTGAAGATGAAGCGGCGCTTCCGATAGGCGACATTCCACGTGACGACGTGCACGCCTTCGCGGCGGGCCACTTCGCCGACAATCCCCCACGGGACGTAAATGCCGTGCGTGACCACGACGGTCGAGAACTGTTTCGCACGCAGCAACCGCCGCGACGCGAACGCGGTGAGAAGCGCCGCCTCGAGGTAGCGGCGCACCACTGCCTCGGCGGCGGGCTCCTCGTCCAGCGAGCCGACCGCAAAAAATCGCAGCGCGCCGGCCCAGGCGTGCTCGCCGATCGCGAGATCGTCGATCGTGAGCGTCTTGATCTCCCCGAAGGGCACCGACCCGGCGACGCGCCGCGCCTCGGCACGGTCCTCCGGCGTCAGCCACTCCGAGTAGCGGTGCAGGGTGAGACCGAGCTGCCCGTACACGCGCGCGGCCGGCCAGGTACAGTCGCGGCAGAGATCGCGGCTCGGCCCGTGGTCGACGAAGCGGGAGACGTCTGGATAGAGGGACGCGTCGCACTCGGCGCAGGCGGTCATGGCACCGTCGCAGAGGAGGGCGTGCACGTCGGCGCCGCGGAACGTCAGTGCCGCCGCAATCGCGCTCTCGAGCGTGATCGCGTGCGCGTAGGACCCGATGGCCGTCGCCAGCAGCACGCGCGGCCCGCCCTGCGCCGCCGCGCGCGCCGACGGCCAGAGCGCCGGATCGGCGGCGACGAGCGGGCGCCAATCGGGGTACGCATCGAACCGCGCGTGATACCACCGCCGCGCCAGACGCGTCGCTCTCCAGACGCCGGGGAGCTTTCGAATGGCGTGCTTCATACGGACAGGAGATCCACGAACTCGTCCACCGGGGGGAGCGCCTCGAACGAGCGCCAGGGATCGTGCTCCAGCAGCTCGTCGAGGGTGTAGTCTCCGGTCGCCACGGCAATCGTGCGGGCGCCAATCGCCCGGCCGCACTCGATGTCGTGCGGCGTGTCGCCGATGACGAACACACGATCGTCGGCGACCGGCGCAGCGCGGCGCGCCAGCGCCAGCGCGCGCGCCGCAATCGCAGAGCGCGCGCTCGCGTCCTCTGAAAAGGCGCCGTCGGGGAAGAACTCCATCAGGCCGAAGTACGTCAGCTTGGCGCGGGCGCCGCCGCGGGTGTTGCCGGTCAGGAGGTACGACCGCACGTCCTCGCGATCGCGCAGGTGCTCCAGAATCTCGCGCACGTTCGGGAGGACGCAGCCGTCCCTGAGCGGCAGGCTCGACGGCAGCAGCTCCTCGTACCGCTGCACGAGCCGCCGGACCAGCGTCTCGTCGGGCTCGACACCCAGCAGCTCGAACGTCTTCACCGCAATCTGATAATCGGTCAGCCCTGCGGTGCGGATCGTCACCTTCAGGTCGAATTCGCGGCCGGTCAACTCCTTGACCGAATCATTCCACGCAAACATGCCGGCGCGGCGCGTGGTGATGAGCGTCCCGTCAATATCCCAGAACAGCACCGTCATACCAGCTGCCGCTCCGCCGCGGCGCGGAACGCGCCGACGAGCGACGCGACGTCGAGGCCGTGGTGCGCCAGCACCTCGTCGTTCGTGCCGCACTCCGGCAGGCTCGTGACGCCGATCCGCGTGACCGCCGCCGGCGGATCGAGGGCGAGCCCGGCGATCGCCGCGGCCACCATCTCGCCCTGCCCGCCGCGGACGTAATGGTTGTCGAGCGTCACCACCGCCCGGCGCCGCCCGATGACGCCCGCGAGCCACGCCGGATCGATCCGATTCAGCCACGGCAGATTCACGAGGCGCGTCGTCACGCCGGCGGTCTGCTGCAGCTCCTCGGCCGCATGCCACGCGTTCGACAGCAGCCACGGCCCGTAGCCGATGACGAGCAGATCCTCGCCTTCGCGGACGATCCAGCCCGTGCCGGGCCGGAGCGGCTGCGCATCGGGATAACGGAACGGCACCGGCCACTTGACCGACGCGAGCCGGAGGTACGCGCTTTCGTCGGCGATGTCGACGAGATAGTCGACAAGCGCGTGGACCTCGGCTTCGAGCGCCGGCTCGGCCATAAGCAGGTGCGGCACCGACGCCAGCGCGGCGATGTCGCGGACCGACTGGTGCGAGTGGCCGGGTCCGCCCGGCAACAGCCCCGCGAGCGATCCGACGTAGATGACCTTCGATCCCTCGCTGCACTGGTTGTAGATCTGCTCGTTCGGCCGCGCGGCGAGGAAGCACGCGAAAGAGTGCGCAACCGGGAGCACGCCGCGGCGCGCCATGCCGCACGCCATCGACACCATGTCCTGCTCCGCAATCCCGCACTCGACGAACCGGCCCGGGTACTTCTCCGCGAACGGCACCAGGCCGCAGTCCCTGACGAGATCGGCGTCGAGCACCATGAGCCGCGGATGGCGATCCCCCTGGCGGACGAGCGCGTCTCGATAGGCGGCAATGAGATTCTCGGTGACGCGCGGTTCGCGGCGGGCGGGGCGCTGTCCGGTTCGGGTGGCGAGCTCGCCGAGCCCTGCCTCGGCGAACAGGTCGACGGCCCGGCCGAGCAGTTCGCGCGAGCCGCGCGCGTACTCGTCCTCGGTCGGCGCGCCGGAGTGATAGGCGTAGAGCTCGCCAGCCTCGAGCGCCGGCCCCTCCATGAACGAGACGCCCTTCCCCTTGATCGTGTCCGCCACGATCGCCTGCGGCCGGTCCGTGATGCGGTCCAGGCTCCGGAACGTGGCCTCGAGCGCCCGCACGTCGTGGCCGTCGCAGCGGGTCACGTGCCAGCCGAAGGCGCGCAGCTTGGCCTCGACATCGCCGAGATCGCTCACCTGCGCCACCCAGGTGTCCGACTGAATCTTGTTGTGGTCGATGATGACGACGATCTCGCCCAGGCGCTCGCGCGCGGCGGAGGCCAGCGACTCCCAGAACTGCCCTTCCTGCAGCTCGCCGTCGCCGGTCAGCACGACGATGCGCCGTGGGCGCCCCGCCAGGCGGTTGGCGAGCGCCATCCCCTTCGCCTTCGACACGCCCATGCCGAGCGAGCCGGTGTTGGCCTGGATGTAGGGCGTCTCGACGTGCGGATGGCCCGGCAGCCCGTGCAGCCGGCGCAGCGCGTCGACCCGCTCCTCGGGCAGCAGACCCAGACCCATCAGCACCGCGTACAGCCCGGGCGCGTCGTGCCCTTTTGACGAGAAGAAGATGTCGCAGGCGTCAGGGCCCTTGTCGAGATCCCGCATCTCGTTCAGGAACACCCAGCTCATGATGTCGAGGGAGCTGAAGCTCGTGCCGATGTGCCCGGACCACGCGCGGGCGATCATGTAGAGCACGTTGATGCGGGCGAGGGCCGCGAAGGCGGCGGCGGTCTGCCGCGCCGGCAGCTTCGCGTCGAGCAGCCGGCGGAACTCCGAGACCGGAATCCGGACGAGCTCGTCGCTGGTTACCTGATCGAGCTGCTGTTCGCCCATGCGCCCTCGCAGGGAACCTGCGGCACCGGCGGGAGCGCCGCCTCGCCGTCGGACACCAGACGCTCGGCGACGAGCCAGTCGTGCCGGTCGTTGATGTCGAAGCCTTCGTATCCTTCGGTGAAGAACGGCACGATCGCGTCACCCGCGATCGTGCGCTCCTCGAAGACGACGCGCGTCCAGGCGATCTCGAGGGACGCGTTCTGCACATAGACCGGCGCCAGCGCCTGATACGGCGTGCTGTGCCACGGCCGCCCCGGCGGCGCGCCCGGCAGGAGCGGCCGCATCCGCTCGCCCTCCACGACCCACATCTTGCCCGGGTGCTCGCGGCACTTCTCCACCGCGCGCAGCGAATCGACCTCCTCCTGTGCGAGAAAGCGGGCCCATGCGCGCCGAATCGTCGCCGTTGTGCGGAACGGGCTGGTCGGCCGCAGCAGGCTGAAGCAGTCCCATGCACGCCCGCGCCGCCGCAGCTCGGTCAGCGTGTACTCCACCCACTCGATGTCGGGGGATGTATTGCCGGCGAACTCAGCCGGCCGCAGAAAGGGCACCTCCGCGCCATAGTGCCGCGCGACGGCGGCCGTCTCCTCCGAATCGGTCGAGACGATCACCGACTCGAACACCCCGCTCGCGATCGCCGGCGCGATCGTGTACGCGATCACCGGATGATCGCCGAGCCGCCGAATGTTCTTGCCCGGAACCCGCGTGGAGCCGTGGCGCGCGGGGATCAACGCCACTGCAGTTCTGCGTTCCGGGTTCTGGGTTCCGGGTTCGTGTTCGAAGTTCGTGCTCATGGCGATAAGCGAGAACTCAGAACGGGAACGCGGAACACGAACTCGGAACTCGGAACCCAGAAGGCAGAACGGCAGTGTCAAACGCCATTCGGGTTGTGATTGATATACACGGTCTTCAGATCGGAGTAGACGTCGAGCGCCTGCGTCCCCGCCTCGCGCCAGCCGTTGCCCGACTGCCGCACGCCGCCGAACGGCACGTGCAGCTCGCTGCCGTACGTGCCGCCGTTGACGACCGCGACCCCCGACTGAATCCGGCCGATGAACGTCATCGCGCGATGAAGGCTCTGGGTGTGAATCGACGCCGTGAGCCCGAACGGCGAATCGTTCGCGATCGCAATCGCCTCCTCGAAGTCCTTCACGCGGTAGAGACACGTGATCGGGCCGAAGAGCTCCGCCCGCGAGATCTCGTCGTTCGGGCCGACGTGCGCGATGACCGTCGGCGCCACGAAGAACCCCCCGTCGTACGGCGCGCCCGTCAGCCGGTGTCCGCCGGTCAGGACGCCGGCGCCGGCGGCCCTGGCCCGTTCGACCGACGCGAGCATCGACGTCATCTGCCCTTCGTTGATCACCGGCCCGTAGTCGTCGCCGTCGCCGGTGCCGACCTTCAGCGTCCGCGCGGCGTCGGTGAACATCTGCGTGAACCGATCGTAGACGGCGTCGAACACGAGGATCCGGCTGCCGGCGGCGCAGCGCTGGCCGGCGTTGCTGAAAGCGGAGCCGATCGCCCACGTCACCGCGTTCTGCAAGTCGGCGTCATCGCAGACGATGAGCGGGTTCTTGCCGCCAAGCTCGAGGCACGTCTTCGCGAGGCGGCGCCCGGCGGTCTCGGCAATCCAGCGCCCGACCTCGCACGATCCGGTGAAGCTGATGATGGCGACGTCAGGATGTTCGACGAGCGGCGCGCCCGCCTCTTCCCCAAACCCGTGGAGCGTCGTATAGACGCCGTCCGGTACGCCCGCCTCGCGCGCCAGCACGCCGAAGGCCCATGCCGACAGCGGCGTGTCTTCGGCGGCCTTGAGAATCGCGGCGTTGCCGCAGAGGAGCGCCGGAAACGCCTTCCAGGCGACGTTGGCGATCGGCGTATTGGCCGCAATGATGAGACCCGCCACGCCGAGCGGCTGCCGCACGACCATCGCCGCCTTGTTCGGCACCGCGCTCGTCGTCGTCTGACCGTAGAAGCGGCGCCCTTCGCCGGCCACGAAGAAGCCCATTTCGATGGCGGCGTCGGTTTCGCCGAGCGCATCCTTGCGCGACTTGCCCGTCTCCCTGGCCACGAGATCGGCGATCGCGGTCCGGTGTTCGCGCATCAGCATCGCAATCTGCCGGAGAATGTCGCCGCGTGTGACGACGGTCGCCGCAGCCCAGGCGGGCTGGGCGCCCTTCGCCACGTCCACCGCCGCGCGGACGTCGGCCGCGTCTGACCGGGCGACCTGGCACAGCGTCCGGCCTGTCGCCGGATCCACCTTCGCGAACGTGCGGCCGTCCGCCGGAAGGGCGTCGCGGCCGCCGATCTGATTCGGCACGACGGAGGGAACCGCGCCGAGATCCCTGGCCGACGACTGAGAGGCAAGCGA
>CAZGLC010000002.1:6313-42621 GCA_964526235.1 uncultured Bifidobacteriaceae bacterium | reverse complement strand
CTGTACATGATACTGGCGGCCATGGGCCGCCAGGAGATACCCGAGGTCAGGCGTACTCCGGGTGCGCCGCCCCCTTGCTCCGCCACTTCATGCGCTGCGCCGGGGGCAGGGACTTGATGAGGGACGACAACGCCTCGTTGAGCGGCGCGACATAGAACTGATACGTGAAGCGCTCGAGGTCGACGGGCGCGTCGGCAGCAATGTCGGCCCCGTGCGCGCCGCGGGAGTTCAGGAACACGAGCATCGAATTCGGCCGGTACGGCACGACCTTGACCAGCTCGCATCGGCCGCCCGCCTGCTCCGGATAGTACGTCTGCTTGTAGTCCGCTTCGGCGTCGCCGTGGACGCGGAAAATCTGCGTGCCGTACGCCTCGCTGTCGCCCGCGCGGGCGAGATACATCAGGCAGGTCAGCATCGATCGTTTCGGGTCGCGATGCGGATCGAGGTGGTATCCCGGGCGGCGCAACATCAGCCGGCCGCTGGATGCCGCCTGCGGCAGCGCGTTCGCACGACCGACGAACTCGGCGCCGAAGACGGTGGCGAAGTGCGCCTGCAGCGGCTCGTGAAACTTCTCGAGCACGGCGGGCCGGATCATTGTCCGTGCGATGGCCTCGTCGAAATAGCCCCACACCCTGGCGGCGAGGGTGGGGCCGTACTCCATCGGAAAGGTGAGGTTCTGCTTGATGCGATCGTGGTCGTCGAAAAACTCGGCGGGCGGAATCGCACGCACCAGCAGGTCGTACACGTCGTCGGGAAGCAGCCGCTCGACGACGATGTGCTCGTACGGATCGGCGACGAGCGGCGCCGCCGCAATGGCGCGCGAAACGTGGTCCATGATGCGGCGGTCGTCGAGCAGCGTCGGCAGGCACGCGAGGTCCCCCTGCTGCGTCCGGTTGAGCACGTCGACGAGCTTGATCTGCATCGACGTGCGATCGGCGCGGCGCGCGACGGCGGCGGAGGCCCGATGCGACTCCTCGAGCCGTTCCACGCGGTCGATGAGCCGGGCGAGATCGCGCTGCATCACACGATTGCCCTTGACGACTTCGATCAGGCTCTGCACCGCCCAGCGCGCTTTTGTGAGCACCATGGCTACCAGGCGGTGAACCCACCGTCGACGCGGAGCTCGTGTCCGGTCACGTAGGCCGACGCGGAAGAAGCGAGAAAGACGAGCGGGCCTGCCAGATCGTCGGGCTGCGCCAGCCGTCCAAGCGGCACACGCCCGGCGTACTTCGAGCGGAACCGATCGTCCTGCCCGCCGAGCACGCCGCCGGGCGACAGCGCGTTCACGCGGACGCCGGCCGCGCCCCACAGCGTGGCGAAATACCTGGTCATGTTGACGACAGCGGCCTTCGAGGCGCCGTAGGCGGGCGACTTCAGGAACGGGAGGTTCCCGGGTAGATGATCGTACAAGCGCTGATCGGGCGACACCGACGCGTACAGCGAGCCGATGTTGATAATCGAGCCGCCGCGGCGGGCGGCCATGCGGCTCCCCACCACCTGGGTCACCTGGAACGTGCCGAGCAGGTTCACCTCGACCATCCGCCGGAACTCGTCGAGGGGCAGATCCTCGATGCGTGCGCGGTTGCCGCCGGCGTCGGGCGGCTGATCGATGCCGGCGTTGTTGACGAGCACGTCGGGCTCGCCGAGCCACGCGACGACCTCGTCAACCGCGGTTTCAATCGAGCGCCGATCGGTCACGTCGCACTCGATGCGGCGCAGGCGATCGGGCGAGCGGTCCGCCAGCGCCGTGTAGGCGGCCGAGACCGGCGCCCCGGCGAGCTCCAGTGCCGCCACGCGGGCGCCGGCGTCGACGAGCGCCCCGGCCCAGACCGGCCCCAGCTTGCCGCAGGCGCCGGTGACGATCGCCGTCTGGTTGTCGAGTCGGAAGAGCGAACCGCTCACGACCGCGCGAGCTCGGGGTTCGGCTTGCTGAGCACCTCGAACGACAGGAAGTCGTCCTCGTAGAGCGCCTTCAGCGTCATGCGGCCGAGTACCTTGTCGAGCTCATACGGCGGAATGCCTCCGCCGGGAGACTTCATGACGATGTCGCCGGCGCCGAGAACGTGGCCGGACGGGAGATCGCGCGCGACGACCAGGCTCTTGCCCATCTTGATGATCGGCGCCTTCTCGCTCTCGTAGATCTTCTTCATGCCGTCGCCGAGCGCCCGGTAGGTGCGCTCGAGATCGCGGACCATCTTGCGCAGCCCGACCGGCTCGAGCGAAAACGCGTGGTCGGTCCCCTTCATCGCGCGGTTGAGCGTGAAGTGCTTCTCGACAATGCGCGCGCCGAGCACGTAGGCGGCCACCGGCATCGCAATGCCGTTGTCGTGCCCCGAGTAGCCGATCACGGCGCCCGGGAACCGCTCGCGGTACTGCTCGACCACGCGGAGATCGAGCTCCTCGAAGGCGGCTGGGTACCCGGCGGTGCACTGCAGGATGGCCACCTGCGGGTTGATCGGCATGATCGTCTCGTAGGCGCGCTGCACGTCGTCGAGGAGCGCGCCGCCCGTCGACAGGATGACGGGCTTGCCGATGCGGGCCACGTGCTCGAGCAGCGGCGTGCTCGTGAGATCGCCCGAGGCGATCTTGTACGCCGGCACGTCGAGCGCCGTCAGAAGGTCGGCGCTCGCGACGTCGAACGCGGTGGCAAAGAAGTCGATGTCGAGCTCGCGGGCGTACTGCTGCAGCTCCCTGTACTCCGTGAGCCCGAACTCGAGGAACTCCCGGTGCTCGCCGTAGGTGGCGCCGAAGCTGTTCTCGTTGTCGTACGGCTTGTTGTAGGCCGCGCGGGTGTAGAGGCCCTGGTTGTCGCGCTTCTGCAGCTTGACGGCGTGCGCGCCGGCGAGCTTCGCCTCGCGGAACAGCTCGCGCGCCTTCGGGAGGCTCCCCTGATGGTTGTGGCCGATCTCCGCGATGACATAGCACGGAGTGTGGTCGCCGATCTCATGCCGTCCGATTCTGATAGTCCCCACGTGGCTCGCTCCTACAACTGGACGACCGACCGCAGCTGCGCGACCAGCTGGTCCCATCCGTAGCGGCTGTGTGCGATCTCGCGCGCGGCAAGCCCGATCCGGCGCGTCTGGTCGAGATCGGGCAGGCGATCGCACTGGCTGATGTCGACGATGTTGTCCATGTGGACGAGCCCCGCCGGCGAATGCTCGTCGAGATTGGTGACGACGGCGCAGCCGCACTCCATCGCCGCGTTCACGGTGGTGTTGTTCGCCCGCAGCCCTTTTTCGAAGAACGCCGCGACAAAGGTGCAATCCACGAGCTGGTTGTAGACCGCCGTGTCAGAGAGATAGCCCATGAAGTAGACGTGGCGATCGAAGATCGACTCCAGCTCCTCGAAGCGGTCGACGAACGAGCCGTCGAGGCTGGTGTTCTCGTGCAGCGCCGTCGAGACGTACACCGAGTAGCTCCGCCCCGTGGCCTCGAGCAGATCGCGGAGCCGCCGGTACAGCGCCACGCGGATCTTGTGCGCCATGCCGAACGTGAAGACCGAGAGCTCCGTGTCGTGGAACCGCTGCGGACCGAGGATCGTGCCGGGACAGAACATCTCCTGGAGATCGGGGCGTGCGGGCCGCAGCGAGCGGGCGAGCTCGGCGTTGCCCACGCAGACGCGCGCGGCCGAGGCGAGCAGCCGCTCTTCGATCGGCGTGCCGTCGAAGGCGTGCAGAAACAGCTCGAACCCCCCCGCGTGCGCGCGCGCCCAGGCGTCGAGGTCGGCCGCATCGCGTTCGGCGAACTCCGAGAGCTTGATCGAGAGCAGCGGACGCGCGTACCCGTCGAGCGCGCGTCCGTGAATGCCGACCACCGGCAACCCGAGATGACGCGCGAGGATCATGTTGAACTTCGCGATCCCGCACGTCCACGGATTCAGGTGGTATCCGGCGATACAGTCAATCATCAGGCCTCGAGGGGACGAGCAGCCTATTCTATCGCACGTGGCTGACGTCAGGCGAAGCACGGAAGGCCCAGCACGGGGTGCGTGCGGGTCGGCGCGCGGCCGGCGGCCACGAGCACGCGGAAGCGCGGCCGTCCATCCACGTCGATCGATCCCGCGTCGCGATAGTGCTGCATCAGGTAATCGGCGACGAATGGATAGAGGTCGTCGAAGTACCCGTACTCCTCGACGTCGGCAATCACGATCGGGACCGACTGATCCTCGAGCCGATCGAGCGCGCGCCGCTGAAATGCGGCCGACGTGTAGAGCGAGAGCTTGAACATCGCCTGCCCGGCGGCAAAGCCGCGCCGCGCAAACACGTGAATCTCGTGTACGGGGCCGATGCCGAGCAGGCGATCGGAGGGACGCGTGCACTCGGCGATATAGCGCGCCGCGACGAGCGTGCCGCGAGCATCGGCGCCGGTCCAGTCGATCGGCGGCATCCGGCGCAGCTCGTCGCGCACGACGCCACGCCGGCGCGCGATCTCCTCCCAGGAGTCGACGAGCCCGCTCGTGTCGAGCTCGCGGCCGACTTCCGAGAGCCTGACGTTCACGGCGAGAGCGGCGACCAGCAGCACGGACGGAACGATCACGGCGAGGCGGCGCGCGACCGCCGATGGCCAGAGCGGAGCGGCCCCCGCCACCCACGCCGCCAGCAGCGCCACTGCGACCACCGCATCGCCGAAGCGCTCCGCGAGGTTCGCGCGCAAAAACGAGACGTTCGCCAGCGCCGCCATCACCAGCAGGCCGAAGGCGGTGGCGCGCTCCTCCCGCGTCAGCCCTGGCCCTCGCCACCACGCGAGACGCGCGACCAGCACCGCGGCGGCGACCATCGTCACCGCCCAGAACGCGTAGTAGCCCGCGACTTCGAGATTCGCAGGCGCCAGCGGCATCGAGAGATCGATCGGCGGCAGGCGGAGGTTCGTGCGCCCTTGCTCGACGGCCACGCTTGCCGCCGCGTTCGCGAAGTACAGGGGCAGACCTTCATAGACCTGCACCCAGATCACCGACGGCAGCAGACACGCGAGCGTCGCTCCTGCGTAGGTCGCCGCGTGCCGCAGCAGCCGCCGCCAGCGATCGATGTCGCGGGCGACGAGCGCGGCGCCCATGGCAGCGGCCACGTAGATCCCGAGATCGTGCCTGAACAGCACCGCCGCCGCGGTCACCACCGCCGCCAGCACCAGCCGCGGCGTCGTCGGCTCGAACGCCGCGGCGCGAACGGCCCATGCGCCGAATGCCAGCGCGAGCACCTTCGGGTAGTTGTACAGCTTCGGCATGGCGGCGATCGTCAGTGCCGCCGCGAGGACCGCAACGGTCCACCGGCGCGACAGGTCGAGCGCCAGCAGGAACACCAGGGCGTGCGCGATGGCGAGAAGCCCGACCGTGAGGTAGGCCTCCGACAGCAGCGTCCGCCCCGCGAACTGCTGCGCCCAGGCCGACACGGCGTAACTCAGTGCGGGCCAGGCGCCTCGCAGCTCCGCGTCGACGAAATCGCGGAGCGGCTGCTCGCCCGCGAGCAGCATGTCGGTGCGGACCAGGTAAATAAAGTGATCGTTGTCGAAGCCGCCGAGCGAGCCGCCCAGCACGTTGAAGCGGAAGATGAACGCGATCGCCGCGATAAGGCCAGCGACCGCAATCGCCAGCACGAGGCGCCAGATCGTCCACCACCGGCGCGGCCGTGCGGCGGCGGCTGCCGCCGGACTCCGTTCAGCCGCTCCAGCCGCCATCGATCCGTCTGAGCGCCCGGAGGTCGAGCGCGGCAAACTCGGCGGCACCCACCTGCGCGCCCGCCTGCCGCGCGATCGTCAAATGCGGCCGCAGCAGGGCGTCGTCGGCGTACACGGCGACGGTGGGCACGCCCATGAACGGCGCCAGCCACGCCAGGCCGCCGCACGTGCCCAGGAAGTACCGGGCGTGGGCGACGATCGCGGACTGAAGGCCCAGATTGCTGCGCGCGGTCATCCAGCCGCGCGCGCTCTGAACGCCGGGGATGTCGTCGAACGCGAAGTCGCCGTGGTCATCGACCGCCAGTCCCGTATCGAGCACGACGACCGGGGTCCGCGCCGCCACGCCGCGCACCAGCGTCCGAAGCGCCTCGCGCGTCTCGGCCGCATCGGGCGTCGCCGTGCCGCTGTAGAACTTCACCGCCACGTACTCGGCGGGGAGGCCCGCCACAGAGGGCCGCGGCGGCCTGGCCAGCCGCATGAAGTCGGCGCGCGTGAACAGGAAGTCGAGCGGCAGATTGCCCTGCCAGACGTCGCGGAAGAGCCGGAACAGGAGCGACGGATGCAGCACCGCCGCGCCGTTGGACCCGGCGCGCTGCAGCAGCCAGTCGTCGAGCGCTCCCCGGCGGGACTGCTTCCGGCCACCTCCCTCGTCTCGCGACTGGCGGGCCTCGTTCCGCGCCGCCAGCTCACCGGGCGAGAGCAGATCAAAGAGGTCGACGTAGCGGGCGGCGATGTCCGCGTACCACTGCTCGACCCCGCCGCGCGACACGATCGTGAGCCGGTCCGGCGCGAGGCGATAGCGGTCCTGGACCCAGCGCAGGAACGGCAGCCAGTAGAGCGCCTCGTAGCCCACCTCGCCAAGCCACGGCCCCACGACGATCGGCCCGCGTCCGGACACGGCGCGGGCAATTTCGCGCTCCACCGCGTGGGCGGCATCGACGATGGCGCGCTGCTGCCCGGCTCGCGCGCGGCGCCGCGCGGTGCGGACGAGCGGCTTCTGCAGGGCCCGGAGGCGCGTGGCCGCCTTTCGGCCGAGGTTCACGATCGCCGTGGCGAAGTCAGGCACTCAGGCGGGGGCGGCGGCGGCGACGCCGGTGCGGATGATCCCGGCGACGATCTCGATCTGGCGTTCGGCCAGCTCGGGGAACATCGGGAGCGAGAGCACCTCGCCGGCCAGCCGCTCGGCGACGGGAAAGTCGCCGCGCGCGTAGCCGAGGTCGCCGTACGCCGGCTGCAGGTGCAGCGGGAGTGGATAGTGGACGCCGGTCTGCACGCCGGCGGCGGCCAACCGCGCACGAACGGCGTCGCGCTGCGGCACGCGCACGACGTACGCGTGATACACGTGGCGGACCCCCTCGCGGGTGGGCGGCACGACCGTCATCGTGTCCTGCAGACATCGCGCGTAGGACGCGGCATGCGCCCGGCGCGCCTCGGTCCACGCGTCGAGATGCCGGAGCTTGACGCTGAGGATGGCGCCCTGGATGGCGTCCATCCGGTAATTGAAGCCCCGCGCCGCATGTGTATACCGCGTCTCCTCGCCCCAGCTGCGCAGCAGCCGGATGCGAGCGGCCAGGGCGGGGTCGTGTGTGACGACGGCGCCGCCTTCGCCGTACGCGCCGAGATTCTTGGTCGGATAGAAGCTGAAGCATCCGAGCGTGCCGAGCGATCCGCATCGCCGGCCATGGTAGTCGGCGCCGTGCGCCTGGCACGCATCTTCGACGACCGTCACGCCGTACCGCGCGGCGATCTCGAGGATCGGATCCATATCGGCCGGCTGCCCGTACAGGTGAACGGGCACGATCGCCCTGGTGCGTGGCGTAATCGCCGCCTCGAGCCGCGCCGGATCCATCGTGTAGTACGAGTCGTCCACGTCGACGAACACGGGCCGGGCGCCGGCGTACTCGATCGCCGCCGACGTGGCGACGAACGTGAACGGCACGGTGATCACCTCGTCGCCCGGCGTCACGCCGGCCGCCAGGAGCGCCAGGTGCAGCGCGCTCGTGCCGCTGTTGACGCCGATCGCCTCGCTCGTCCCGCAATACGACGCAAACGCCTGCTCGAAGCGCGACACGGCCGGACCGAGGGCGTACTGTCCCTCCTCCAGAACACGGAGGACGGCGGCGTCGATCTCCGCCTTGATCGATCGATACTGCGCCGGAAGATCGAGCAGCGGAATCCGGGTCACACCTTCTCCAGCACGACCACGCGCCCCTTGTTCCCCCAGTCCATTCGCGCCTCCAGATCGGGCCGCGAGCGGCAGCCTTCGAGGACAAACAGGAGACGCAGCAGATCCTTGTTCAACAGCGTGATGTGCGAGGGATCGACGTCGAACTGCGTGGTGAAGTCGAGCAGGCTCACCGGCTGGGGATGGAAGCGGGTGGTGACGTAGATGAATTTCGACGTCATGCGCGCCATGTTCGCGACCGCCTGCCGCACCTGAAGCACGGTGAGGTGCTCGAGCACCTCGCGGCAGATGACGAGGTCGTACGCGTGGGCCGGCTTCAGCGTCGGATCCGTCACCTGGCCGATCGTGATGCGGTCGCGCACGTCCGGCGTGGCCAGACCCAGGCTGCTCTCGGCAAAGTCGATCCCCTCGACATGGACGCCGATCTCCCAGAGCAGGTGCATCAGCGCGCCCGGCCCGCAGCCGAGGTCGAGCACCTTCGTCGGCTGAAAGACCTCTTTGATCAGCACGGGGTTCTTCGCCTCGATCTGGCGGCGGGTCTCGAGTGAGTAGTTGTTGCCGTCCGCGCGCCAGTCGCCCGTGAAGTACTCGGCATCGTAATGCCCCGACCCGACCGTCTTCTGGTCGTGCACGCGCGCTTCGAATTCCTGGATATTCATTTCTGTTCGACTTGGTTTTGCTGCACAAACTGCTCGAGGATCCGGCTGGACGAATCGAGCACCGTATCGAGATAGACGATCTCGATGGCGTGCTCGCGGCAGATCGCCACCTGCTCCGGCGGCAGCCGTCCATCCCAGTCCTTCCCTTTCACGTAGCAGCGCGGGCGAAGCTCCCGCAGCACCGTCTCCGTGTCGTACGGGTTGATGTGCGTGTACGTGATGTATCGGATCGCGTCGACGATCGCGGCGCGCTGATCCTCGGGCAGGAGCGGCGGATGCTTCGTCCGCACGTAGGGGTCCGACGCGACGTTGCACAGCAGCGGCACACCGAGCGTCGCCGCCGCCCGGAAATATTCGATATGCCCCCGGTGCAGCGGATCGAACGCGCCGTCGACCATCGCCACGCGGCCGCGGTACTCCTTGAGCGCCTCGAAGGCGACGATCACGATCGCACCAGCAGCCCCTTCTTGCTCAGCTCGTCGAGCGCGCGATCGAAGAAGTCCTCGGCGACGTCGGGGGTCGTCTTCGCCCACTCGATCAGCTCGGCGAAGCCCTGCTCGAGCGGCACCCGCGGCTGGAACCCCAGCGTCGTCGTCGCGCGCGTGATGTCGGCCGTGTTGTGGCGGATGTCGAACCGCCGACCTGTCTGCGTGACTTGCGGTTCGATGTCCGACTCGAGCAGGCGTTTCAGCAGGCGCGCGATCTCGAGGATCGTCACGTCCTGGCCGGAGCCGATGTTCACCGGCAGGAAGTCGGCGCCGTCCTTCTCGAGCATCAGCACGAGGCAGTCGACGACATCGTGGATCGACACGAAATCGCGGAGCTGTCCGCCGTCCTCGAAGACGACCGGCTGCCTGCCGTTCAGCAGCCGGCTCAGCCAGATCGCCGCGACGCCCGCGTAAGGATTGCTCAGGCTCTGGCGCGGCCCGTAGACGTTGAAAAACCGTGGGGCGACGGCGGGAATGCCGTACGTCTTCCCGATGAGCAGCACCATCTCCTCCTGGTGGTACTTCGTCATCGAGTAGATGTTGTCGCGGTAGAGCGGTTTGTCCTCCGGCGTCGGGATCGAGACGACGTGTTCGCGGCATGCCGGGCAGCGCTGCTCCCAGTCGCGCGCCGCCAGCTGCGACTCGGGGCGAATCGGCGGCGCAACGACCCCGTGCGCCGCGCAGCTGTACGCGCCCTCGCCGTAGACGCCGATTGACGAGGCGACGATCACCTTCCGCACGTGGTGCTTCGCGTTCACCAGGATGTCGAGCAGGAGCGCGGTGCCGCGGGTGTTGACGTCGACGTAGCGGTCGATCTGATACATGCTCTGGCCGACGCTGACCGCGGCGCCGAAATGCACCACGGCATCCGCGGCGAGCACGAGCGGTTCGAAGACGGCGCGGTCGCGCACGTCGCCGCGCACGTACTCCGCCCGCGGGTTCGCGTACGACGGCCACGTGCCGGATCGATGGACCTGCGGCTCGAGGTTGTCGAGCACCGTCACGCGGTACTCGCGTGTCACCAGCGCGTCGACGAGGTGCGAGCCGATATACCCGGCGCCGCCCGTCACCAGAATGTTTCTCATCTGATCTCCAGGGGTCAGACCCCAGTTTCCTTCAACCTTGAGTCGCCCCATCACCGGGGTCTGACCCCGTTGAATACACGTGCAGCAGGCCGCGGGCGCCGATGGAGGCGAACGCCGACTGCGCCATCCTCAGGTGCGAGCGGGCGAAGCCGTCGGGATCGCCGTAGTACGACGTCGACGGCACGCCGTAGAACGGCGCGAGGTAGGCGAAGCCGCCGTAGGTGCCGACGAACGCGTCGGCGTGGGCGACGATCGCGCTCTGCACGCGCAGGTTCTCGGAGGGCGCCGCGGCGCTGGCGACGGCGCCGGCCGCCGGCGCTGCACCGTGATCGTCGATGGCCACACCCGCCGACAGCGACACGACCGGGCCGTCATGCGCCAACCGGGCCAGCGTCCCGCGCACGAACGCCCGGTTCTCGTCGGTCGCCGGAAAGCAGTCGTTGAAGTAGAACTTCGTCGCCACATAGCGCGCCGGCAGCACGACGCCGTCCGGTCGCGGCGGGCGGTCGAGACGCCGGTACACCGTGTGCCGATGGATCCAGCTCTCGTCGAGATGGCGCCACCAGAACGGGTTCATCAGCTCGTACATCGTCGACGGATGCAGAATCGCGGTGCCCGGCGCCGCCCCGGCCAGCACGCGATCGAGGATCTGCCGCTCCCGCGGCGTCATCCGCGTCTGCTTCTGCTCGCCGATCTCACCGACATGCTGCTCGTGCCAGCGCCGGAAGACGTCGGGCGAGACGTAGTCGAACACGTCGTGGTAGCGGCCGGCCGCCGGCGCATACCACGACGCCGTGCCTCCGCGCGACACCACGGTGAGGCGATCGGGCCCGACGCGGAACGCTGAGGCGAACCAGCGGAGGAACGGCGCCCAATAGAGGATCTCGAAGCCGACCTCGCCGAGCCACGGGCCCGCCAGAATCGGCCGTCCGCTCGCCCCGAGCGCCGCGAGGCGCCGCCGAATCCGCGCGCCGCGAAGCCGGCCGATGGGTCCGGCCGCGCGGACGCGCACCGCCCGCGGCACGAGATGACGGATCGACGCCGGCACCTCAACGACCCGCGAGCAGGCGCTCCGCGGCAGCCCAGTCCGCAGCGGTATCGATCGACAGCGACTCGGCCGCGTCGAGTACGAGCGGGCGGCAGTCGTCCCCGTAAATACTGCCGAAGCGCCGCAGCGTCGTCGTCCGAAACACGTAGACGGTGCCGTCACGCACGTATGCCGGGCGCGCGTCCTGCCGGCGCGTCACCCGTCCGCCGTCGGGCAGGAACGGCCGGAGCCGCCCGTCCTCGAGGCGCATCACGTAATCCGGCGACAGGTGCTGCGGCACGGCCACGACACTCACGACCGAATCGGCGCCCGTCTGCTGCAGCTGCTCCACCGCGGCGCGAATATGCGCCGGCGTGCGCAGCGGCGACGTCGGCTGCAGCAGGACGACCGTCTCCGGCTCCCACCCCTGCCGCCGCAGCTCGTCGAGCGCATGTTCGATGACAGGCAGCATCGGCGTGTCGTCCTGGGCCAGCGCCGCCGGACGCATGAACGGCACCGCCAGGCCGGCCCGGCGGCCGCAGTCGGCGATCGCCTCGGAGTCGGTCGAGAGGACGAGGCGATGCAGCACGCCCGACTCGCGCGCGGCCCGAGCCGTATACTCGAGGAGCGGCCGGCCGGCGAGCAGCCGGGTGTTCTTGCCGGGCACGCCCTTGGAACCGCCGCGGGCCGGCACGAGCCCCAGCACGTGCCCCGTTAGAATCGGATCTGCGTCTCGATGGTCCACACTATCCGCGAGCGTCCTGCGCGCGAGCTGTCACAGGTGACGCTGGTGGCGATTGACGGCACGGCGCAGCCGGCCGCGACGGAAGCATCTCTGGCTCGCGCCGCATCGGAGCTGACGTTCGCGAAGGTGCTGTTCTTCGCTCCTGCGCGGCCGAACGCGACGGCGGAGCTGTACGACCGGTGCGAGTGGATCGAGATCCCGCCGAAGTCGCTCAAGGAGTACAACCAGTTCTGCCTGGCCGAACTGTATCGCTATGTCCAGACGACCCACTGCCTGACCATTCAGTCCGACAGCCACATCGCCAACGCGGCGGCGTGGGAGGACGACTGGCTGCAGTACGACTACATCGGCGCGCCGTGGCCTCCCGGTCACTCGGGCACCGAGTATCGCGTCGGCAACAGCGGGTTCTGTCTGCGTTCGCGACAACTGCTCGAAGCCACGTCGGCGCTGCCGAACGACTCGTATGTCTGGCGCGGCACGGTGAAGCCGAGCTGCCGCGACGACGTGATCGCCTGCGTCATGTACCGGCCGCACCTCGAGCATCTGGGGCTCCGATTCGCGCCGGTCGAGGTGGCCGCGCGATTTGCCTTCGAGAACCCGACGCCCGAAGCGCCCGTGCTGGACGGCCAGTTCGGCGTTCACGAGTACCGGCGACGGACGCGATCTCGCTGACATGGGTCCGGCTCAAGCCGGACACTACGTACCTTTCGTGTTCTGCACGCGGCGCACTTCGCGGAGCAGGTCGCGCACCGCCGCGCCGTCGGGTACGGCGTCCCGTTCGGGTGCGGCGGGGCGGCAGACGTACCCGACGTGCAGATGATCCGCCGCGTAATCAGATCGGAGGACGTCACATCCCGCCCGACGCAGATACGCCGTCATCGTCGACTCGGTGAGGTAGTACGGATGGTCGATCTTGACGGCGTCCTCCACCGACCAGTTCCGCAGGTACGCGGCGCGGAAGTCAACGATGTCGATGAAGAGCATCCCCTGCGGCGTGATCAGATCGCGGATGCGTGCGAGCGTGCCCGCGACGTCGAGCAGGTGATCCACGGTCTGGCAGACGATCACGACGTCGAACATCCGGCCGCCGAACTCGTGCTGCTCGACGAGGCCCGTGATCGTCTCCAGCCCGAGGCGGCGCGCCCCGGCGACTTCGAGCGGCGACGGGTCGATGACCGTCGCCGTCAGGCCGAACTCGCGCGCGAGATGGGCGGCCACCACGCCGGTCGATCCGCCGATGTCGAGCAGCGTCTTCATGCCGGGCGACATGAACGGCCGCAGGAACGCCGCGCGCGCGGCCGCGTAGACCCGCTGCTCGTCCTGAATGGTGCGCGCGTCGATCAGCCGTCCGTGATAGGCGCTCACGAGCGGCCGGTACACCGACTGATAGAAGCGGCCGTAGGCCTCCGCCGTCGGCCGCGGATTGAGAAACACGAGGCCGCACTCCTCGCACGCGTGCGCCTCCGCTGGATACCCGTAGCGATCCCGATGCGTGAGGACGACGAAGCGGCGCGCCCCGCACAGGTTGCAGCGCGTGACGGCGTCCTTGGGCTGCGCGGCGAAGTCATACCCCAGCGCGGCAATGCGCGTGCTGCGGTCTGCGGCCGTGGTCGTGACCATCAGTAGGTGAGCGTCTTCCGGATGGTGAGTTCGGCCGAGGCCAGGCAGGACGCGATGCGCTCGCCGGCGCGGCCGTCGCCGTACAGCGGATCGCTCGGCGGCCGGCCTCTGCGCGTGTGTTCCCGTACGGCGTCCGCGATGGCCGCGCGGTCGTGGCCGACTTCGATCACGTTCCTGCCGCGTTCGCGTTTGTCCTGGCGCGATCCGATGTTGACCGCCGGCACGCCGAGGAACGAGCACTCGCGGATCGCCACGCTCGAGTTGCCCACGATCGCGGTGGCGCCGCAGAGCAGGCGCAGAAAGTCCTCGGGCTGCATGTTCCGGAAGAAATGGAAGTTGCTGCTCTGCTCCTGCTCGCGGAAGACGCGAATGCCCTTCGAGGTGCCGTCGGATCCGGCGTCGACGTTCGGCCAGAACCAGAGCACCGGCATGCCGAGATCTCTCACGGCATAGAGGGTCTCCTCGACCTGCGTGCGCGCCTCCTCGTACTCGGTCGTCACCGGGTGCTGGAGCACGACGAGGTATCCCTTCGAGAGATCCTCGCGGGGGCCGACACCGCCGTATTTCTGGAAGGGGTCGAAATCGAGCGCCGGACGCGCCGCGACCGCGGCGGCGATGTCGATCGAGGGGCAGCCCGTCAGGATCACCGTCTCTTCGGGTTCGCCAAGCCTGACCACGCGCTCGCGCGCCGCGCGAGTCGCCACCAGGTGGAGATTCGACAGCTTCGTCACCGCGTGGCGCACCTTCTCGTCGACGGAGCCCGTCAACTCGCCGCCCTGCACGTGCACCACGGGGATGTTCATGTACGACGCCGCCACCGCAGTCGCGAGCGTCTCGTAGCGATCGCCGATCGTGACGACGGCGTCGGGCTTGAGATTGTCGAACACGGTGGCGAGCTCCGACAGCCCGATGCCCGTCGACTTGGCCGACGTCACCAGGTTCTCGCCCTCGAGCACCATGTACACGCGATGCTTGATGTACGGCTCGAACCCGTCGTGCTCGATCGTCTGAACGGCGTTGCCGTAGCGCTCGAGCAGCGCCGACGCCGCGACCACGAGCTGCAACTCGAGCTCGTGGTGATCGGCAATGGCCCGGAGCGCCGAGCGGATGCGCGAGTAGCTCGGCCGGGCGGTCACGACGACGCAGATTTTTCGCGTCACGAACGCTGAAGCCCTTCGATGTCCTCGGCGGCAAGCAGCTGGTCGGCCTCGACCGCGCGCCGCAGGACGCGGCCGACGACCTCGTCGAGCCGGCCGGGCGGCAGTCCGGTTCCCGGCTTCTTGATGACGACATGATCGCGCGTGAGCACCGTGCCGGCCGGCAACGCCTGACGCGCCACGAGGCTGCGCGTGAACATCTGCCGCAGCGGCGCCATCTCGCGCGCCACCGCGTCCTTGTCGACCGGATTGGCGCGCATCCGCTCGATGAACCGGACGCCGTCGACCAGCTGCCGCAGCTCCGCCGTGGTCACCGACGCCACCACGTCGGGACCGAACATCTCGCGCGACAGCGCCACGTGCACTTCCAGCATGTCGATGCCAAGGGCCGCGGCCGCCAGCCCCGCGTAGATCGTGCCCGAGTGATCCGACAGGCCGACCCAGCCGCCGTAGCGCTCGCGATACTGCGGGATCAGATTCACGCCGACGCGCTCCGGCGGACACGGATAGGCCGTCGTGCACTGGAAGACCCCGACCGGCACACCCCTCGATTTCACGCGCGCCACCGCCGCGTCGATCTCGGCGATCGGACTCATGCCGGTCGAGAGCAGCACCGGAGCACCGGTCTGCAGCACGCGGTCGAGCAGCTGCGCGTTCGACGTCTCGCCCGACGGCATCTTCCACAGCGGTTGTCCGATGCGCTCGAGCATCGCGACCGCCTCGACCGAGAACGGCGAGGAGACGAACAGGACGTTCCGCTCGCGGCAATGCGCGGCCAGCCCGCGCCACTGCTCCTCGGTGAATTCCATGCGCTTCCAGTAGTCGTAGCGCGACGCGTCCTGCCGGCTGAAGCTGACGCGGAACGGCTCGGACGGCGTACTTTCCGCCGCCGCGATGTGGGTCTGAAACTTCACCGCATCCGCCCCGGCGCCGGCAATCGCGTCGATGAACGCGTGCGCGAGACCGAGACTGCCGTCGTGCGACAGCGCAACCTCGCCGATGACGAGGCACCGGCCCTGCCCGAGCTGCGCCACGGCGGTGTGCGGAACGGTCATGCGTTCGCCAGGGATCGGAACTTCTGCGGATTCCAGTAGATGCGCTCGACGAGCGGGAGCCGTCCCGCCAGCACGAGAGCGTACACCAGCGGCCGCAGCAGGAACACCCCGGCGGGTGCGCGGCGGGGCCGCGCCGCCGGCGCCGAAGCGAGCCGTTCGACGGTCTCGACGAACACGGGCGTCGCCGCGACCGCACGGCCGCGCGGCCGGATGAAGCGCTCCACGAACGGCGCGTTTGGCCGCGGCGGCTCGCCGCGCGCGCGCGCGGCCAGCTGCCCCACGTGCTCCTCGAGCGTGCGCGCGGCGTTCAGAAAGCCGCTGCCGATCGTCAGCAGATAGTGGAAGTGGAAGGTCCCCTCCTGATTGTCGCGGAACTGCGGCAGCAGGATCGTGAAGACCGGGCGGTCGACGATCGCGGCTTCGACCAGGGCGCTCGTGTTGAGGCCGACGACGGCGCCGCTGTAATACAGCGAATCGAAGTAATCGGCGCGGCTCTCGTCGTCGATCGGATTCGATCCCGAGACGGCGGCGCCGTCAATCCGCTTCTCCGGCCACTCGTCGAGGCGCTGGGGGTGCGGGCGGACGAGGATGTTCATGCGCGCCAGCGCGGGATCGGACGAGGCGCGGATCGCGCGCACCCAGTCGCGCACGAATGCCGCCTCCGACGGGCTTCCCCGGAAGAGTGCCGAACAGACATAGAGGATGAACGGCCGTCCATCGGGCAGCCCGGCCCGGCGGCAGAACGACGCGCGGTCGCGCGACGGCTGGCGGTCGAACCAGCGATCGAAGCACTGCGCGCCGGTGACGTGCACGCGCTCGGGCGGGATGCCGTGAAAGCGCGCCGCTTCCTCCCGCTGCGTCTCGTTCCAGACGATGAGCGAGTCGGGACGCACGCGGATGAGAGCCTTGCTCGACAGGTGATCCCAGCTCCAGACGCAGAGCGCGGTCCTCACGCCCAGCCGCCGCGCCACGCGCAGATAGTCGAGCTGCGGCGATCCGAGCTCGATGAGCGGCGTCACCAGCATCAGATCGGGCGCCTCGGCGCGGATGAACTCCTCCACGCCGCGGTGGCAGGGCACCGCTTCCTCGAGCCGCTCGAGCAGCCACACGACGAGCGCCCGATACGGCAGCCGCGCCAGCGCCAGCACGAAGGCCGGCGTCCGCGCGTACGCGCGCTCGCGGAGCTTCGGCATCGTGTCGTACCGCGGATCGGAGTACCGCAGATAGTCGAGGCCGAGCCGCAGCGCCCGCGACAGCTGCGTGTAGCGCCCGAAATCCCGGATCGGCGTAAACCCGACCGTGACGCCGGCGCGTTGCGCCAACCGGTCGACCAGTTCCCGGCCACCGAGCGCTTCCTCGCGGTCCGCGGCCAGGTGCACCGTGCAGCCGCGTTCGGCCAGAGCGGCGATCACGGAATCGAAGTTCCGGAAATAGGTGAAGTGCCGCGCGATGAACAGGACCTTCACGGATGCGCGCTGGCGCGGATGCCCGACAGCAGATTCCCGGCGCCTGCGGGGTCGAGCGCCCGTAAATCGGCGACCGAAAACCGCCCGGCGCCCAGCTTGTGATAGGCGCGCATCGCCACCGCGATGTGCGCGTGGAGCCACTGCGGATCGACGAACATCGCCGACGTGTCGACGCCGAGCCGGGGCGCGAGCCATGCGAGGCTCCCGCAGGTGCCGACGAACGCGCGGGCGCCCGCCACGATCTGCGTCTGCACGCCGAGATTCGTCTGCGGGGTCATCCAGGGACGCGCGCTGATGACGCTCGCCCCACCGAATGTGTAGTCCGCGTGATCGTCCTCGAGCACCAGGCCCGTATCGAGCAGGACCACCGGCAGCTGGTCGGCCAGGGCGGCGACCACGCCGCGCAGCATGGTGCGCATCTGTGGGGTGTCGGGCAACGACCGCGCGCCGTAGAACTTCACGGCGACGTACTCGCGCGGCAGGAGGGTTCGATCGATGAGCGACGGCGCGCCGTGCGTCGTGAAGCGCGTGTGCGCGTCCATGAACCCCATCGCGCGCTGCCCGGACCAGTAGAGCGTGAACAGCCGGTACATCAGCCCGGGATGGATGACGTCGAACTCGCGGGTGCCCAGCCGCCGCGCCACGGCGTCGAGAATGTCGGCGTCGAGCACAGACGACCCGTAATGCTTGGTGATGCCGCGCTCGGTGTTGCGGCGGGCGAAGTCAGCAGGATCCATGTCATCCCAGATCTCGACGTAGCGCGACGCGAGGCCCTGGTACCAGCTCGCGACGCCGCCGCGCGAGACGGCGACGATGCGGTCCTCGGGAATCCGGAACGCGGTCTTCACCCAGTGCAGGAACGGAATCCAGTACAGCGTCTCGAAGCCGACCTCGGAGATCCACGGTCCGGCGACGAGCAGCCGTCCGCGCCCGACCATCGCATCGAGATCGCGCTCGATCTGCCATTCGGTGCGGTAGAACTGCCACTGCTCGTCGAGCTGGCGCTTCCGCCGCCGCACCGTGCGCACCGGCCGCCGCGCGCGCCTGAACCACTGCTTCACGACGTTCACGGCATCGTCACGGACGTGCTCACCGGCGCGCCTGGCCGCATGGCGTACGTCGTTCGCACCTTCCTGCCCAGCCTTGTTCACCCATCGCAGCCGGCTCGCCAGACGACGCCATTGCTTGCGCGCGACGTTGCCCGCCGCGACGAGCCACCCCGTCACCGCCTGACGCTCTCCACGAATGCCGACGCGGCACCGGCGAACCCGAGCTTGACGACGTCGACGGCGCGCACGTCGAGCTCGACGAAGGGCGCGCACTGGAGTCCCTGGAAGACGCGCTTGGCGACTTCGAGGTGATCGAATCGAAAGCCGGTCGCGCGGGAGTAGAACGCCACCGTACCCGTGCCGACGAGCGGCGCGAGGTAGGAGAAGCCGCCGTAGGTGCCGACGAACGCCTCGGCGTGCCGGATCACCTGCGTCTGCACGGCGAGGTTGTCGATCGGGCGCATCAGGTGCTCGATCCGATGGATCCGCCCGCGAAGCTCCGGCGGGAAGTCGTCGTGGTCGTCGTAGCGGTCAGCGGTGTTGAGCAGCACGACGTCGATGTGCTGCGCCAGGTCGGCGAGGAAGGCCGCGGCGAATGCCCGATTCTCCTTCGTGTCGGGAAGGGCCGCATTGCCGTAGAACTTCGCCGCGACGTACCGCTCGGGCAGCTGCCGGCGCTCCGCAAACGGCCCCATCGGCGGAAGCGGCGCGTACTGCGTGAACGTCTCGACAATCGTGACCGGGGCGCGTTGGAACCAGAAGTGCTCGAACAGGCCGTACATCTCCGACGGGTGCAGCAGTTCGGCGCCGCGCAGGCTGCGCGCCTCGGTCACCTTGGCGATGATCTCGCGGTCGAACGTCGACACGCCGAGGTGTTTCAGCCGGCCATGCTGTGACGCAATCCGCTCGTCGTTCCGGCGGCGGAACTCGTCGGGCGTGTAGTACGCCAGCACGTCTTCGTAGTTCGGCGTGATGTGCGTGTACCACGGCGCGGCCCCGCCGCGCGAGATGACGACAAGCCGCTCCGGGTCCAGCCGGCCGTACGTCTTCGCCCACGCGAGAAACGGAATCCAGTAGAGCAGCTCGAAGCCGGTCTCCGAGAGCCACGGGCCGACGATGATCGGCCTGTCGCTGCGGCCGAGCAGGGTGACCAGCTCGCGCACCTCGAGCGCCTCGGGGACGTCCCAGCCCCACGATCGCTTGGCCGGATCGCGATGCCGGCCGGGCTTCGGCGTCAACGCCGAGGGCGGGGGCGGCGTGACGACGCGCGGGCGCTTGGAGCGGAGCCGCTCCACGGCGAATTTCTTCAGGTCGACCAGCACGCGCCGCTTCCACGTCTTGTAGTCCTTGCGAACGCGGTTGCGCACGCGCTTGCGCGAGAGCTGCAGCCGGGTGTGGAGCGCGACGAATGCCACCGCCAGGCGGAGCGGGATGCGCACCAGCACCGCGCCCGCCGCCGGCCGCTCGGGCGGCGGCGCCGGCGCGGCCACGACGCGCTCCACCGCCTCGACGAATCGCGGCGTCGCGGCGACCTCGGCGCCGAACGGCCGCACGAAGCTCTCGGCGAAGCGGCGCGAGGCCGGATCGAAGACGCCGTCGGGCCCGGCGGCGCCGACCGCCTCCGCGATCAGCCGCACGTGCTCCTCGAACGATCGCGCCACGTGCAGCAGGCCGCCCGTGATCAGGTAGTGGAAATGGATCGTCCCCTCCTGGTTGGTCTCCGAGATCTCCGGCAGCAGCACGGTATGCACAGGCCGGCCCACGACCGACGCCTCGACGAACGCGCTCGTCGTCAGCCCGACGACCGCGGCGCTGTAGTACATCGAGTCGAAGTAATCGTCCTTCGCCTCGGCGTCGACCGGGTGGGCGCCCCAGAACGCCACGTGCCGGTACCCGGTCAGGTCGATCGGCTGCCACTCCTTCAGACGCGCCGGATGCGGACGAATCAGGATGCCGACGTCTTTCAGGCGCGGGTCGTCGCTCGCGCGCAGCGCCTCGATCCATTCGAGGACGAAGGGGGGCTCGTCGACCGTGTCGCGGAAGAGCGACGAACAGACGTACAGGATGAACGGCCGATCCGGCCGCAGCCCGACGCGCTCGCAGAACGCCTCGCGGCTGTGCGCCGGCCGGCGCCCCCACCACTGGTCGTAGCACTGCGCGCCGGTGACGACGACGCGTTCGGGCGGCACGCCGTGCATCTCGACCGCCTCGGTGCGCTGCACCTCGTTCCACACGAGCAGCGCGTCGGGCATGAGCCGCAGGAGCGACTTGCTCGAGAGATGATCCCAGCTGCCGACGGGGAGAACCGTGCGGAGGCCGAGCGCCCTGGCCGTGCGCAGGTAGTCGATCTGCGGCGATCCCAGATCGATGAGCGGCGTAATGAGCACGGCATCTGGTTGCTGGGCGGCGATGAACGACTCGTAGGCCTTCACGCGCGGCAGACTCTGCTCGAGCACGCGCAGCACCTGCGCCAGCCGCGCGCGCCCGCGGCCGGTGCGGAAGAACGACAGCGACAGCAGCGCCAGCAGCGCGCGCGGCGCCCGCGCGCGGGCGCGCGCCACGAGGTGCGGCGTCGACGCGTAGCGCGGCTCCAGGAACCGGAGATAGTCGAGGCCGTGGCGAATGCGCCGCGCGAGCTCGAACCACGGGCCCTCGCGGCGCGACGGCGCGTCGCCCATCGAGAGCTGCTGCGGGTGGCGCGCCACGAGCCGCTCGATCATCTGACGGCCGCCGAGCGCCTCGGGCACATCGACGGCCATGTGGACGCGGTGCCCGCGCGCGGCGAGCGCCTCAATCGCGGCTTCGAAGTTCCGCAGGTACGACCAGTGGCGGGCGAAGAACAGCAGTTTCATCTGATACCATCTCTCGACGACCGACCGCGCCCGTACCCTTGCGGATCCTGTTTCTCGTCCACAATCTCGGCAAGACGCGCCACTTCGAGGGCGCGATCCGCGGCCTCACGGCGCGCGGCCACACGGTCATGCTCGCCGCCGCCCGCAAGCGCAAGCCGCTCAAGCCGACCAAGACGCTGCACGACGACCCGCGCATCGAAGTGCTGGCGTGCCCCACGCGGCGAGTGGACGGCTGGCACGACCTCGCGCTCGCGCTCCGGCGCGCGCGCGATCACCTGCGCTTCTTCGATCCGCGCTACGCGCGCGCCACCAAGCTCGCCGCGCGCGCCGCCGACTACGCGCCGGCGGGCTGGAGTGACGCGCTGGCGCGCCGCCCGTGGCTGCGCCGCCACTGGCGGGTTGCGCAGCGCGGTCTGGCGCTGGCCGAATCGGTCATGCCGATCGCGCGCTACTTCGAGCTGTTCCTCAAGGCGGAGCGCGCCGATCTGCTCCTCGTCACGCCGCTCGTCGATTTCGGCTCCTACCAGACCGATTACGTCAAGGCGGCTCACCGCATCGCCCTTCCCGTCGCGTTTCTGCCGTTCAGCTGGGACAACCTCACCAACCGCGGGCTCGTGCGCGTGCCGCCCGACCGCGTGCTCGTCTGGAACGAGCACCAGCGGCGCGAGGCGGTCGACCTCCACGGCGTCCCAGCCGATCGCGTCGTCGTCGTCGGCGCGCCGCGGTTCGACGAGTTCTTCGCGATGCGGCCGTCGACGACGCGCGCGGCGTTCTGCGCGAGCGCCGGCCTCGACCCCAGCCGGCCGTTCGTGCTGTACACGTGCTCGTCGGGCTTCGTGGCGCCGCGCGAGGTGGAGTTCATCCGGCAGTGGATCGGCGAGCTCCGCCGCGCACCGGACGACACGGTTCGCCGCCTCGGCATCCTCGTGCGTCCGCACCCCGCCAACGACGAGCAGTGGGAGGACGTCGACTTTTCGGATCTGCGCGACGCCGCCATCTGGTCCCACAAGGCGACGGTGCAGGCCGATCAGGGGCTGTTCGATTCGATTCATCACAGCGCGGGCGTCGTCGGTCTGAACACGAGCGCGATGATCGAGGCGGCGATCGTCGGCCGGCCGGTGCTCACGATCGCGGCGCCGGAGTTCGCCGGCGGACAGCAGGGGACGCTCCACTTCCGGTATCTGCTTGCCGAGCACGGCGGCATCGTCACGATGGCAGGCGGGTTCGACGAGCACGTTCGTCAGCTCGCGGCGGCGGTGGCGGACGACTCCGCGGTCCGCGAGCGCAGCCGCCGATTCGTCGAATCGTTCGTCCGGCCGCGCGGCCTCGATCGTCCGGCGGCGCCGATCATGGTCGAGGAAATCGAGCGCGTCGCAACGATCCGCAAGCATCCGACGCGCACGCCGCTGTGGCACTACCCGCTCCGCTGGACGCTTCGCGCGCTGCGTCCTAGAACTGCCGCCGCGCCGCGCGCTTGACGGTCACGCCGACGCTCCGGACACCGCCGATGACCCGCTTGTTGGTGCGCCGGATGCGCTTGCGAAGCTTCTGAGATCCTTCGTACACACCGCGGTAGGCCGAGCGACCCGCGCGCCGGACGCGGCTCACGACGCCGCGGCGCCACGCCTCGCGCCCGTGATACACGCCGGCCCACGTCCAGATTCCAGCCGCGACGAACGGGCGCATCGCGTACACCCAGAGCGGCCGGTCTTCGGCGAACGCGCGCGCCAGCCGCGCCAGGACGAACGCCGCCGGCCGCACAGCAATCAGCCACCCGGCGCTCTGTGCACGCGGCCGCGGTGGATGCGCGAGCTGCTCGATGGCGCGAGCGAACACGGGGACCGCCGGCATGTCGAGGCCGAGCGGCCGGATGAATCCGCGGACGAAGTCCCGGCGATCGTCTCCCCCGACGGCATGCGCCACCGCCGCCAGCTGCGTCACGTGCTCGTCGAGCGTCGCGGCCGTCTGCACGAGGCCGCCGCTCTCGCCGACGAGATACTGAAAGTGCAGCGTCCCCTCCTGCGCGTGCGCGAACTCGGGCGCGCGGATCGTGAACACCGGACGGCCGACGATGCCCGCTTCGATCTGCGCGCTCGTGTTGATGCCGACCACGCCGGCGCTGTGATACAGCGAGTCGAAGTAGTCGCGCCGGAAGTCCTCGGCGTTCGGGTCGGTGCCGATGGGCGGCCAGAGCGCGACGTTGTCGAACGCGGTGGCGTCGAAGGCGCGCCACTGGCGTGCGTTGGCCGGGTGCGGCCGGATCAGCACGCCGAGCCGCGACACATCTGGATCGCCGCTCGCGCGCACGGCCGCCACCCATCGTTCGGCAAACGGCACTTCGTCCGGAGCAATGAAAACCGACGATCCCACATACAGCACGAACGGCCGATGGGGATCGAGACCGACGAGGCGGCAGAACTCGTCGCGCGAGCCGCTCGGCTGCGCGTCGAACCACCGATCGAACAGATGCGCGCCAGTGACGACAATATTCCGCGGATCGACGCCGTGCAGCTCGACCGCCTCGCGCTTCTGCGCCTCGTTCCAGACGAGCACGTGATCGGGCAGCACGCGAATCAGTCCCTTGCTCGTCAGGTTGTCCCAGCTGGCCACGCACAACGCGCTCGGGACGCCGAGGCGCCGCGCCGCTTTGACATAGTCGACCTGCTGCGAGCCGAGCTCGACGAGCGGCGTCACGAGCAGCAGGTCCGGATCCTGCGCGCGCACGAAGGCCTCGATGGCGCGGCTCGGGGGAATCGTCCGCTCGATGCCCGCGAGAACAGCCGCGAGCGCCCGCCGCGCGGACGCGCCGCCGCGGGCCATGAGCCGGATCCACGGCCGATAGAGCTGCGGCACGCGCTTTTCCGCCCGGGCGCGCAGCGCCGTGGCGCGCGCGAACACCGGGTCGAAGAATCGCAGATAGTCGACGAGCAGCCGCACCGTCGTCGCGAGGCTCTCCCACGCTTCCTCGCGCCCCTCGCGCGACCAGGGCGAGGCCGCGCGGGCGCCGCTCCGGGTGGCGTCGCGATCGCCCCGCGCGAGGAAGTCGCGCACGCTTTCGGGCCGCTCCGGCGTGGGACCGCAGGTCAGGCGCGGCGAACGTTCGGCCAGGCGCCGCGCCGTGACGTCCTCGCCCAGCTTCGTGCGGTTCACCTCGAAGGCGACGTGCACCTCGTGCCCGGCGACCACGAGCGCGTCGAGCGCCTGGTCGTAATACCGGACGAAGCCCGGGTGCAGCATGACGAAGAGAATCCGGCTCACAGCGCCCGCTCCGCCTGCACGCGGGCCAGCCGGCCGTCGCCGACGAACCCGCCCGCCGCATCCCACTCGACGAGGTGGCGCACGCGCGCGCCGAGCGAGACGCCGGCCTCCGTCACGGCGCGGCGGAACCGCGCCTGCGCGGCGCTGTCGGTCCACCCGCCGCGCACGCCCTCGATCATTTCCGCCGCCGCCCCGGCGATCTCGCCCGCCGTTGACCCGCGATACCCGCAGTTCCGGGTGTTGCGGAAGTAGCGCTCGGTCAGCAGGTCGCCCGTCGGCAGAATGCGGCCGGTGTCGAGATCGATCACCGTCGCGAGCATGAACACGCTGTCGGGCCGGATGGGATACGCCGTGAACGGATCGCGGGCGTCGACCCTGAGCGACGGCGTGTGCGTCTCGCAGGCGGCGCGCTGGAGCTCGGCGCTCAGGCAGACGACGAACGCACACGTCTGGAGCACGTACCGCTCGACAAGCGACAACGCCGCAGAGGTGCCGATATGTACGACGACGTACCCCTCGCGCGACAGCAGAGCCACTGCGTCGCGCAGCCGATCCGCACGCAGGCCGGCTTCGAGGGCCACGACCGGGCGATCGAGCTGAAGGCCCTGCTCTGCGGCGATGTGCCGGGCCCGCCGCTCCTCGTCGGGTGACAGGGTGACCGCCGGCGCACCGGCGATCGTGCGCCGGTTGCAGCGCGGCTCAACGGCCCGCTGGTCCTCGGCGGCTGCGCGCTGCAGCGCGCCATCGGCCCAGGCGCGGAGGCGCGCGCGCACGGGATGCGGCAGCCGCTCGTCGCCGATGTGCCGGCGCAGCTCACGGTGCCATTCGCGCCAGACCGACGCGGCGGCCGCGTGCAGACGAACAGAAGCGGTGCCCACGGTCAGGCGGATGGCGTCTCCCCGCGGCCGCGGAGGCCGAGACGATGCGTCAGCATCAGCGCCTCGTACACCGCACGCCGTCCGAACCGCCGCGCCTTCCCGCGTGCCGCGCGCAGCCCGACGAGCGTGTTGTAGACGGCGTGATGGTAGTGATGCTTCGCGAGCTTCTTCGTCCAGACGATCCGGCTGATCGTGCGGCCGATTGCGTGCGACGCGGCGGTCTTGCGGAAATGGCGCCACCCGTAGGTGAGCTGATAGCGCAGGAGCATGCGCACCCACCGGCCGCGGCTGAGCGGCAGCGGCCGCGGCTCGCGCGCCGCGTACTCACGCCACAGGACGTACGAGTGCTGCAGCCACGGCGGCCAGGAGAACCACCGCGGCAGGTGCTGCGACAGCATCAGGGTCGCGTGCTGGCGCTCGACGCTCGTCCCCTCGGACTGGCGGCGGAACCAGAGCACCTCGCGCACCTGACGGATGCGGCCCCGCAGCGTGAGCTCGGCGACGAGCAGCCGGTCGGGGCGCAGCACCGGCCGGAAGACGCCGGCCTGGCGCAGCGCATCGATCCGGATCAGGCCGTAGACCATGTCGCCCGCGCCAACGCCTCTGTGGCAGAAATGCTTCCAGCGCGCGTCCAGGTCATGGTGGGCAGCCGTATCGAAGAGACGCGGGCCCTTGTCGATCTCCTCGCCGTTCGGCGCGACGCGGCGCGTCACCGGATAGGCGAGCACCGCGCCCGGATCGGCGTCGAGCTCCGTCAGCAGCCGCTCCAGCCAGCGCGGATGCCACCAGTCATGGTCGCTCACCCACGCGAAGTACTCCGCCGACGGCCACTCACGCGCCGCCGTTTCCGCGACCTCGCGCCAGGTGGCGATCATCGCCTGCCGCTCGGCGTGCCGCAGATACCGGACGCGCGGATCGCGCTCCACGTAGCGGCGCGCCACCGCCTCGGTGTCGTCGGTCGAGGCGTCATCCAGCAGCAGGAGCGCGAAGTCGCCGTCGCTCTGCGCGAGGAGCGAGTCGAGGGCGTGCGGCAGCTGACGCGCGTTGTTATAGAGCGTCATGCCGAGCACGACGCGCGGCCCGCTGTCCGCCGAACGCGCGGCTACGGGGCGTCCGGCGTCGGGCGCCGGTGCACGCCGCTGGAATTCCGGCGCCAGGCGTCCGACGAGATGCCGGTAGCGCGGCGCGGACGGATCGGGCTTCGTGGGCGGCTTCGGTGGCTTCTTCACCGCGCTCATGTAATCGGTGTCGAGCAATGCCACCTCGGTGAGCCCGTACCAATCGGCCAGCGCCTCGCTGACGCTGGCGAGCTGCGTGTTGTACGGCGATCGCTCGCGATTCATGCTGTACAGCAGCGGGCAGCCGGCCGTGGCCGCCATCGCGGCGTAGCCGCGCACCTGCGCGTCGGTCATCTCCTGGAACGACGCCATGTTGACCGTGAGGTCGAGCGGGAGGGCCGACACGAGCCTGAAGAGCAGGTGCGGCACGAACACGAAATCGGCGTCGCGCCACCCGTCGATCGTCGCCGTGTCGGCGGTGCCGGCGAACACCAGCCGGGCGCCCGGAAAGAGCGCGCCCAGGTATGTGGCCGAGAAGAGAAACAGCTCCGGAAAATCGACGATGACGTACGTGGTGCGTGGGAACAAAGTCTTGAACTGATAGGCGAAGCCGCCCCAGCCGGCGCCGATCTCGCAGACGAGCGGGCGGTCGAGGCCGCGAACGGCGTTCAGCACGCCGCCGCGCTCCATGCCGATGAGCACCTCGTAGTACTTCAGCGTGTCGACGTTGAAGCGCCGATCGTCGATGCTGTAGCCGAAGCCGCCGAGCGCCGGCGACTCGGGCACGAGCAGGGCGGCAGCGTCGAGCGCGCGCAGGGCCTGCAGCCGCGCCTCGAAGTGCTCCCGGCGTCCGTCGCCTTTGTCGCGGTAATCGTACGGCCGCACGTTGGTGATGTGGAACGCGTGGTGCCGCAGCTTCTGCACGATGAGCGGCGTGGCGTCCACCATGTACTCGATGTTCTCGAGCTCGCCCGCCCAGTAGGCGCTCGGCGTCGCGGCGAAGGCGTGGCCGCCGGCGCCCTTCATGGCAGCCACGGCGTCGCGCGCGCGCAGGTAGCACTGAAACTCGTGCGTCGATTGCGGGTCGGTCATGCGTCTTCGGTGGAGAACGCCGGCGCGGGCGCCGGCTCGGCAGCGGTGTAGGGCGGCAGATCGCGCGTATCGATCCGCGGCAGCTCGTACCGGTTGTCCTCGTCGAGGCTGATGCGCCGCCGGACGGTATTGAACGCGACCGAGTAGCCGGCATCGCGCAGGATGCGGACCGTGTCGCGCGTGTACGTCTGCGGCCCGCCCCATGGATAGCAAAACGACACCGTCGGTTGCCCGGTCAGCGAGCGAATCCAGGCGACGCCCGCACGCAGTTCCGCCGCCTGCTCGTCCGGAGAGAGCCGCGAGAGCAGCCGATGGCTGTGCGTGTGGTAGCCGAACGTCATGCCGGCGGCCGCCATCTCGCGGACCATCGCCGCATCCAGGTAGAGCGTCCGGGCGAAGGCCGCCGAGTCGCCAATGTGCCGGACGAACAACTCTTCGAGCACGCGCTCGGCTTCGTCAAACGGCAGCTGGTGGCTGACGAGGTTCTTGATCGCGCGGGCGCCCGCATCGTCCCACCGGTCGAGGCCGAGCACGTCGCGCGCGGCGCCGTGCGGCAGCGCCGACGGCTCGCACGCCTGGAGCACCGCACGCGCGAACGCCTCGACGCCGAGCCGCGCGAACAGGAAATGCATCTTGTGAACGGCGAGCAGGCGCGGCCGATCGCCGCACGCGTGCTCGGTGAGAAAGAACGTGCCGCGCAGCCCTCGCGCACGGAGCCGCGGCAGCACCGTCTCGAAGTGATCGACGAAGCCGTCGTCGAACGTCAGGAGCGCCGCATTCGCAGGGAGCGGCGTGTTCCCGTCGACGGCGGATTCCAATGCTGCGAGATCGACCGCCGTATAGTGCGCCTGCAGCCAGTCGAGCTGCTGCTCGAAGAGGTCAGGGGACAGCGCACGAATGTCCGGAAACGCGGTCGACGCGCTGTCGCGCACGTAGTGATACATCACGACGAGACACGAATTCATGTTGCGTGCGTCTCCATCGTGACGAGCGACAACGGGGCGTCGCGTTCGGCCTTGTGCCGCAGGTACGTGCCGACCATGCCTTCGGCACAATTCGCATAGAGCCGCCGGACTGCTGCAGCCGAGAAGTCGGCGCGCTTGTAGAGTCGGCCGCCGCCGCGCTGCTCCACGCCTCTGACGCCGCCCGCGCCAAGCGCGATCGCAGCATCCGCCAGCGTGGCCGCCGCCGCCACGATCGTCTTGTTGCCGATGTCGTGCGGGCCGTCGGCCGCACTCATCTCGGGCCGGACGTGCGCGATGATCGGGCCGGTGTCGACGCCGGCGTCGAGAAAGTGAATCGTCGCGCCGCAGTACTCCGGTTCCCCGTTGACCAGCGGCCAGAAGTTCGTCCCCGCGCCGCGGTAGTACGGCGAGAGGCCGAGGTGAATGTTGAGGATGCGGCCCGGAAAACTGTCGATGAGCGGCGGCTTCAGCAGGCCGGTCCCGAACACGAGCACCACGTCGGGTGCGCTCCGGCGCATCAGGGCGATCTCGTCCGGACTGTTGCACCCTCCCGGCGGCACCTCGCGCGACGCCGACGCGACGGCCGCGTGATCGGCGAAATAGGCCTCCTCCGAGGCCTCGCGGGCGGCGAAATGGCGTTCGATCGCGGCGGCGTCTTCATCGGAGGCGGCGTACTTGAGCGGCTCGAACGACTTCTGCTCGCGCCAGACGCACGCGACGTCGAGCCGCGAGCCGAGCGCGTTGGCGACATACGCGTGGCGGCGCAGCGAGCTCGTCAGCACGATCGCGCGCATCGCCATCAGTCGTGCCCCGTCCCGCCCGGCAGCTGGCCGCGATACAGCCGCATGACATACAGCGCGCGGTACACGGTGACCGCGGTCCGGTGGCGTGCGCGCCGCAGCAGGCTCTTCGCGACCTTGCCCGCATACAGCGCCCGTTCCCGGCGTTGCCGCCACGTCTTGCGCCGGATCTTGGCGAGCTGCCGCTGCTCCTTCGCACGCTGCCGGGCGAGCACCGATCGTTCGGTGTCGGCCTCGTGTTCGTCCCAGGCGTCGGCGCGCTGATCGTTCATCAGCCATCGTCCGAGGCCGACGCGCGACCACCCTGCGGCGGCGGCCACCGCGGGCCGCAGCCAGGCGAGGCGTGCGAGCGACGGGTCGGGCCGGGCGCCGTCGCGATGCAGCCGCTCGATCGCGTCGGCGAAGGCGGGCGTCGCCGGCGTATCCAGGCCGGCCGGCCGCACGAACGCGCGCAGAAACCGGCGGTTGCGCTCGTCGCGCGATCCGTCGGACGACACAGCGGCCGCCAGCTGACCGAAATGGGTGTCGAGGTCGGGCGCCATCTGGAGCGGGCCGTCGTGGTCGCCGATCAGATACCGGAAGTGAATCATCTCTTCCTGGTGCATCCGGTATTCCGGCAGCGTGAAGGTCAGGACGGGCCGGCCGACGATCGCCGCTTCGACGAAGGCGGTGGTCACCAGGCCGATCACCGCGGCGCTGTAGTAGAGCGAATCGAAGTAGTCGTCGCGCGCTTCCCGATCGATCGGGTTGCGGCCGTGAAAGGCGACGTTCTCGAACCGGTCCAGCCGGATGCCCTTCCACTCCTTGATGCGCTCGGGATGCGGGCGCACGAGCACGCCGAGATCGCGCAGGCGCGGATCCGGGTGGCGGCGCAGCGCCTCGATCCATCGCACGACGAGCGACGGCTCGGGCGGATCGGGCGCGGGCGTGAGCGCCGAGTGCACCCAGAGCGCGAACGGCCGGTCGGCGCGCAACCCCACCGCGCGGCAGAACTCCTCACGGCTGCGGCCGGGCCGCTGCGTGAACCACTGGTCGTAGCACTGCGCGCCGGTCAGGACCACGCGGTCCGCCGGCAGCGCGTGCATGTCGATCGCTTCCTGCCGCTGAACGTCGTTCCACACGATCACGCGATCCGGGACGACGTGCACGAGCGCTTTGCTCGACAGGTGATCCCAGCTGAGGATCGCGGCCGCGACCGGCAGCTCGAGCCGGCGCGCCGCTTTCAGCAGATCGAGCTGCTGCGACCGCGAATAGGTCAGCGCGGCCAGCACGACGACGTCGGGGCGGTGAAGCCGCAGGTACTCGACCATCCGCTCGCTCGTCGGCATGAGCCGCTCGACGCGCGTGAGCGCCGCGAGCGTCGCCGGCTGCCCCACCAGCGGGGCCCGCGTCGCCCAGCGGACGATTCGCGCCGTCCGCTGCTCGGCCCGCACGCGCAGCTTCTCGGGGTAGCGCGGCTCGAGGGCGCGCACGTAGTCGAGCGCCACCCGCATGCGGCGCGCGGCATCGAACCAGGGCTCGTCCTCGAGCGACGGGAGCCGATCCCACGTGATGCCCGCCTGCTCCGCCGCCAGCTGCTCGACGAGCTGCTGGCCCCCGAGCGCCTCCGGCTCCTCGGCCGTGAGATGCACGCGGTGGCCGCGCGCGGCCAGCTCGCGGACCACGGAGTCGAAATTCCGGTACTGCGCGAAATGGAGCGCGGCGAAAAGAACGTTCATTTACCGCTTGCGGCCGATGACCCGCAGGTTCTTGCCATAGGCGCCGGCATTGGCGAAAAACTGCAACAGGTCGGCAATCGCCTCCACCCCTTCGTCGCGCGCACCCTGCACTTCGCGCCGGTACCAGAGATAGTCGACGAGATCGAGCCCTTCGGTCGCGAGATAGTCCGTCCGCAGGCCTTCGCGGCGCAGCAGGTCGCGGATCGTGACCGGGGTGTAGTAGTTCAGGTGGTGCGTCGGCCAGATGAAGTGCGCATTCTGCCCCATCAGCAGCCGTGACGCTGAGTCGTAGTTCGGGACGTAGAGGAACACGATGCCGTCCGGCCGCAGCAGCCGCACGCACGCGCGCAGCGTACGCACCGGATCGATCAAGTGCTCCAGCACGTCGAAGAGACAGACAGCGTCGAAACTCGCTGGCTCGAAACCGGCATCCTCGAGCGCGACCGTCCGCAGGTCGAGGCCCCGGCTCTTCCCGTACTCGACGGCGGAGGGATTGAGGTCGAGGCCGACGGCCTCCCAGCCGCGCTCGCGCGCCGCCTCGACCACGAAGCCGGTGCTGCAGCCGACGTCGAGCATCCGCGGGCGGGCGGCGCGCAGATGGCGCGTCATGATCTCGACCCGCTCGCGGCCGAACCGCTGCACCCGGTAGTCGTGGCTGGACATTCCGAGGTCGCGGACGATGTCCTGATACTCGGCTGACCGATACACCGTCTTGTAGTGCGCTTCGTCGAACGTCGGGCTGACGTACACGAGATCGCACGCGGTGCAGCGGACGATCCGCATGTGATCCTTCTCGAGCTCCAGCGTCGCCTCTTTGCTGCCGCAGGTCGGACACGGGCGCGGCGTCAGCAGATCGTCGGGAATCCTCCCGTGCACCCGCACCAGCTCGTCGATCGGGTGCGTGCGCTTCGCGATCAGCTGCGTGTAGGAGTCGCCTGGCCGGAGCCGTGCGACGTCGACCTTCTGATATTCCTCCGGTCGCCGATACGGAATCCGCAGGTCGCCATTACCGAGCAGCCGCGCGGCCTGCGCCAGATCCTCCGAACCGTCGATGTCGATGGAGTCGGCCGCTTCCATCAGGAGCGGCCGGCTGTCCGTGCCGTACAGCGATCCCTGCTCCAGCACGCGCGTACGGACGGCGAGCACCGCCGGCCCGTTCCGCGCGAACAGCCGCGGCTTATCCTGGCGGCGCGTGACCGTCTCGCCGTCGAGGTACGGACGCAGCCGCTCGCCATCGAGGCGCAGCACGGACACCGGGGTGAAGGGATGCGGCACCTCGACGACGCTGACGACCGAGTCGGCGCCGGTCGATTCCAGCAGATCGACGGCGCGATCGATGTGCTCGGCGCGCCGCAGCGGCGAGGTCGGCTGCAGCAGCACGACGGCGTCGGCGGCGAACCCCTCGCGCGCCAGCTCGCGCGCGGCGTGCTGGAGGACCGGCAGCATCGGCGTGTCATCGGCCGCCAGCTCCGCCGGGCGGAGAAACGGCACCTCGAGGCCGAGCGCCCGTGCCGCATCGGCGATCGCCGCATCGTCGGTGCTGACCACGACGCGCGTCAGGCGGCGGCTGCCGCGCGCGGCATCCGCCGTATACGCGAGCAGCGGCCGCCCGCCGATCGACGCCAGGTTCTTGCCGGGGATCGCTTTCGATCCGCCGCGCGCCGGCACGACGCCGAGCACGTTCATACGATGGACGGGGTCTCCACGAAGACGAGGCGTTTCTGCACCGTGAGCGGCACTCGCGCGAGCAGATCGGCGATGCGCCCGCCGGCCTTGCCGTCGCCGTAGAGCGGGGCAGAGGGATATCGCCCGTGTGTCACCTGCCGCCTGACCGCGTCGACGATGTCAGTGCGGTCGTACCCGGCGTCGACGACGTTCGGGCCGCGGTCGCGCCCGCGCTGCCGCGTGCCGATGTTCACGGCGGGGACGCCAAGGAACGCCCCCTCACGGATCGGCGCGCTCGAGTTACCGACCACGCACGCGCAGAGCGACATGAGCCGGATGTAGGTATCGATCGGGAAGTTCTTGTAGAAGCGGATGTACGTCGGCTGCCGCTGCTCACGAAACGTCCGCATGCCCGTGGCGATGTCCTCCGAGCCGGCGTCGACATTCGGCCACAACATGATCGTGGGCATCTGCAGCTCCTCGAGCGCCATCAGCGTCTCCCGGATCTGCTCCTTGCCGTGCCCGTACTCGGTGGTGACCGGGTGGTGATTGACGAGGAGGAACGGCCTGCTCGGATCGACGTGCGTACCGACGCCCTCCCGCGTCAGCCACTCGGCGTGCGGGATCCCGCCACCGTCGCGCGCGATGTCCGCCACCAGGTCGATGCGCGGGCACCCGACCACGTGCACCGTCTCCGCTGGCTCCCCCATGCGGACGATCCGCTCGGCAGCCGCCGCGTTGGCCGGGAAGTGCACGTGCGCCAGCTTCGTCACCGCGTGCCGGATGCTCTCGTCGATCGTGCCGCTGATCTCGCCGCCCATCGTGTGCGCCACCGGAATGTTCATGTAGGCGCCCGCGACGGCGGTTGCCATCGTCTCGAAGCGATCGCCGACGCTGACGACGACATCCGGCTTCAGCATCTCGAAGATCGTGGGAAGCTGCAGCAGCCCCAACCCGGTCGACTTGGCCATCGTCGCGGGCGTTTCGCCTTCGACGATCATCGTCACGCGCGCGGCCGGCGCGAAGCCGTCCTCCTCGATGAGATCGACGACGGAGCCGAACCGGTCGAGGAGCGCGGACGCGCCGACGACGAGCTGCAGCTGCAGATCGGGGTGCGCGTCGACGGCGCGCATCACCGACTTGATGCTGCTGTAGTTGGCGCGCGAGCCGATGAAGATGCAGACTTTACGCACGATTTCTCCCATTCTTCGCCGGGCGCTGCAGGACGACGGTGGCCACGAAGTAGCGGGCGTGGCGGACGGTGCGCAGCAGCGTCCGCGGGATTCGACGCACGCCGCGCGCCGCCAGCAGCACCAGGCGGGGCGCCTGCCGGCGCAGCCGGTGCGCCGCGACGCGCAGCACGCGGCCGCCCTTCTCGACGATGGTCCGCGGCGCGTCCGTCGCGTCCGCGGCCGGGTCGGCCGCCACGGTCCACAGGCGCTCGAGGATCGTCCAGATCCACATCGCCACGGCCACGGGCCACACGAGCACACGCGCCGCGGACCCGATCGCGTCGCGTCGCGGCCGGGATTCCAGTCGCGCGGCGCGCTCGATGGCGTCCACGAGGATCGGCGTGCACGGCGCATCCAGCCCGTACGGCCGCACGAACGCGGCGACGAACTGTTCGCTGTCGGCGCGGGCGAGCGCCGGGGTGCGGAGCACCTCGGCAAGCTGGCTCACGTGCTCGTCGATCGAGCCGGCCACTCGAACGCAGCCGCCGTTTTCACGCCGCAGGTAGCGAAAGTGGATCGTGCCGTCCTGCGTGCCGGCAAATTCGGGCGACAGAATCGAGAGCACCGGCTTGCCGAGGATGGCAGCCTCGATCATCGCGCTCGTGTTGATCCCGACGACCGCCTCGCAGTGGAAGAGCGAGTCGAAGAGCGACGAGCGCGCCTCTTCGGCAGCCGGCGTGTAGCGCGCGCGCGGCCAGATGGCGACCGGACCGAGATCCGACACGTCGGCGGTCATCCACGCTTCAGGGTTGAATGGATGCGGCCGCACCAGCACGGCGGCGTCGCGCAGCCGGGGATCGCCGGACTGGCGCAGTCCCTCGATCCAGCGGCGCACGAACGGCACCTCGTACGCTGACCGCGCGATGAACACCGACGATCCGGTGAACAGGATGAACGGACGATCGTCGGGTAGCCCCACCATCCGGCAGAACTCGGCCCGCGCCATGCCGGGTTCGCGATCGAACCACCGATCGAACAGCTGCGCGCCGGTCATGACCACGCGCTCGGGCGCGATGCCATGCAGGTCCACTGCCTCCGCCTTCTGGTGGCGGTTCCAGACCGTGACCAGATCCGGCTCGACACGCATGTGGCCCTTGTTCGTCAGGTTGTCCCAGCTTGCGATGGCGGCGATGACCGGAATGCCTGCCGTGCGCGCCGCACGCACCGTGTCGACCTGATCGGACGCCGCATCGACCAGCGGCGAGACGATGACCACGTCGGGCCGCTGCTCGCGGAGGAACCGGAGCACCCGCGGGCTCACCGGCACCGCACGCTCGATGACCCGCAGCAGGCCGAGCAGCCGCGACAACGCTGGTGTCCGCAGCGAACGGATGCGGTCGAGCGGACGGAGTAACGCCGGGAGCACCTTGCGATACATCCGGTGGCGCAGCACCGGCGTGTCCGCGAATCGCGGATCGAGATAGCGGACGAAGTCCATCGTGCCGCGCACCGCCCGCGCCAGTGCGGTCCAGACGTCCTGCCGCTTCGGCACCACGCCCGCGATCGCGATCCGCGCGTCGTCAATCAGGCCGAGCCGCGCGTGCTTGCGCTCCCGCAGCGAGTTGACCGCCACCGCCACGTGGTGCCCGCGATCGGCCAGCAGGCGCATCGTCGAGTCGTAATAGCGGAGATACTCGGGCGACGCCATCGTGAAGAGCACGTGCAATGGACGGCGCGCGTCGATGGCGTCGACGAAGCGCTCGGCGGCCGGCACGGCGAGCCCGTGCGGGCGGATGAACGCTTCGACGAACGCGCGGCCCTTCCCGGGGTCGTACTCACCGCGCACGGCGCGCGCCAGCTGGCCGACGTGCTCCTCGAGCGTGCCACCGACTGAGAGCAGGCCGCCGTTGACGTTCTTGAGATGCTGGAAGTGCAGCGTGCCTTCCTGCTGATCGGCAAAGTCCTTGTCAACGACCGTGAACACCGGACGACCGACGATGCCCGACTCGATCAGCGCGCTCGTGTTCACGCCGACGACCGCGACGCTGTAGTACATCGAGTCGAAATAATCGGCGCGGGCCTGCCGATCGATCGGATTCGCGCCAGCGCGGGGCCAGAGCGCCACCGCGTCATCGACGGCAGACGGATCGACGTCCTTCCACTGGTCGGCGTTCTGCGGGTGCGGACGGATGAGGATTGCGGCGCGGCGCAGCGTGGGATCGGCCGACGCGCGAACGGCGGCGATCCAGCGGCGGACAAAGCCGACCTCGTACGGCGCGATGAACGGCGACGAACACAGATACAGGAGCAGCGGCCGATCGTCGGGCAACCCCACCTTCCGGCAGAATTCGGTGCGCGACACACTCGGCTGCTGCACGAACCAGTGGTCGTACGCCTGCGCGCCGGTGACGATCACGCGCGACGGCTCCACCCCGTGCAGCGCCGCCGCCTCCTCCCGCTGCATCTCGTTCCAGACGATCACCTCGTCCGGCACCTCGTGAATGAGCCCCTTCGTCGTCAGGTGGTCCCAGCTCCCGACGGCGAGCACCGTGCGGATGCCCAGCGTGCGTGCGGCGCGGACGTAATCGACCTGCTGCGAGCCGAAGTACAGCAGCGGGGTGATCAGGAGGACGTCGGGACGCTG
>CAZGLC010000002.1:0-6213 GCA_964526235.1 uncultured Bifidobacteriaceae bacterium | reverse complement strand
AGCAGGCGCAGCGCGGGTTCGAAGTTGCGAAGGAACCCGAAACTGCCGACCGAGAACAGCAGCCGCATCAGGCGTACGCCTTGTCCGCCAGCCGGACGCGCTTGAACCGGCGCGCGCGCTCGACGGTCACCACTCCCCACCCGCCCGCCGCTGCTGCCTGGAGACGTTCCGGCTGGTCAACGGGAAGCCGTTCGCTGTGGTAGACCGTGGCCGGCGTGCCGTACGCGGCCGCGAGAATCGCCAGATCGCCATACGGCCCGGCGAACGCGCGCGCCCGGGCCACCGTCTCGGCCTGCCGCGGCAACGGCAGCCCGTGCACGCGCACCACGTCCGTCGTGGCCGACAGCTGTGCCTCCACCTCCCGGAGCAGGCTCTCGTTCTCCTCGGTTCGCGGGAGTGCACGCGTGAACTCCGCGCTCACGGCGACGAATGACGACGGGAGGCCGCCGTCTGGAACCTCCGCCGGAAGACCCAGCCGCTCGTGGCGCATGACGTCCTGCAACTGCTCCAGCGCGCGGTCGGCCTCGAGCCGGCGGATGGTCCGAAAGAGCAGGAACGGATGCAGCACCTGATGCTCGGTGACGTCGAAGACGTTGGCGGCACGCGCGACGATCTCGGCGTCGAACGGCGACATGACCGACTGCTTCGGGTTCTGCTCGCTCTGCGGCACCGTCCGGCGCAGCCAGTGCTCGATCTCTGCGCCGGGAAACAGCGTTCGCAGATCGAGAAACCTGTTGGCGAGCGGGCCGTACCAGTCGCGAAGCCCACCGTGAGAGACAACGATGAGGCGTTCGGGCGGCAGCCCGTATGTGGTGGCCATCCAGCGCAGGAACGGGATCCAGTACAGCAGTTCGTTCCCGATGGAGTCGCACCAGGGCCCGACGAACACCGGAGCGGCGCTGTCGCGGACCTCCTCGAGCGCGAGCTTCACCGGACGCAGCGACTGCGACGTGCCGATCACCGTCGCATCGACGGCTGCCCGCCTCGCCCCCTGCCGGCGCTGCAGCCATCCGTGGAGGACACGCCGCAGCGGTGCGTGAAATGGACTCACCCGCTGCGGTCGCTTGACGATCTCAGCCGCACGTTCGATCGCGTCGGCCAGGATGGGCGACACCGGCCGTTCGACGCCGGACGGACGGAGGAACTGCTCCGCGAACGCGCGGCTGCGGGCCGAGGACGCCGGCTCGCCCTGAAGCACGCCGGTGAGCTGCCGATGATGCTCGCCGAACTCACGCGCGATGGTCGCGAGCCCGCCGTACGCCTGCACGAGGTACTGGAAATGAATGGTGCCGACCTGTCCCTCGTCGAATCCCGGAATGATCAGCGTGTGCACCGGCCGGCCGACGATCGCCGCCTCGAGCATCGCGCTGGTGTTCAGTCCCACGACCGCGTGGGCGTGATGGATGGAATCGTAGAGCTCCTGGTCGCCGCGCCGGCTGGCGTCGAGCGACAGCGCGACGTTGCCCAGGTCCGACAGATCGACCGACGTCCACGATCCGCGCAGGGCCGGGTGCGGGCGCACGAGAATCCCGCACGTCCGCAGCACCGCGTCATCGGCCGCGCGGAGCGATTCGGCCCAGCGCCGCACGAGCTCCATCTCGTTCGGCCCGGTGAGCTGCGACGACCCGAGGTAGAGCACCATCGGCCGTGCCGGGTCGAGGCCGAACTGCGCGAAGAATTCGTCGCGCCCCATCGACGGCGTGCGCGCGAAAAAGTCGTCGAAGCGCGCCGCACCTGTCACGATGACGGTGTCCGGCGAGCAGCCGTGCAGGCTGACGGCTTCGTCCCGCTGCACGTCGTTCCAGACGAGCACGCGGTCCGGACGGATCCGCATCAATCCCTTGTTCGTGAGGTTGTCCCAACTGAACGGCAGAAACACGATTGGTATGCCGAGCCGGTGCGCCACCTTGACGTAATCGGTCTGGTAGGACTGGAACGTCACGAGCGGCGTCACGAGCATGAGGTCGGGACGCTCCTCTCGCACGAACGCCTCGCATCCGGGATCGGCGGGGATGAGCGTCTCGCAGAACGCCAATGCCCGCGACGCGACCGTCCAGCGCCGCTTCACCCAGGGATGCCGCTCGCAGTAGCGGACGAAGTCGGTGGGCGCGATCTCGTGCGCGCGGCGGACGAGCCGCGTCGCCGCGGCATACCGTGGATCGAAATAGCGGACGTAGTCGCGCGCGCCGCGCAACAGATCGACGAAGTCGCGCCACTTGTCGACGCGATCGCTCGGGTTGACGCGGCCGGCGATTCGCGGATGCACCACCGACTCCGGCAGCTCGAAGCTGCCCTTGCGCAGCTTGCCCGCGAGGCAGATGTCGTGCCCGCGATCGGCGAGGATGGTGAGCGTCTCGTGGAAGTTGCGGATGCGGCTCGTGGCGCCGAGCAGGAACAGGATCCTCATGCGGGCCGTCGGACGAGGAGCTGCCGCCACCAGGCCTCGTCGTGCACCATTTCGCGCTTCAGCGAATACGCGAGGAACAGGACGACATACCAGGCGCCGGCAAGGCGGCCGAACGCCGGCCGGCCGTTCCCACGCACGGCGAAGTCCCATAGCAGCAGCCCGAAGTGCTGGAGGACCGGCGGCACGTAGGTGTGCAGCGGCGCACGGCCGGCAAACAGCATCTGCCGCTGCCGCGCCAGGCTGAAATTGCCCGCGACCTCGCGATACCAGAGCATCTCGGGAACGTGCCGGAACTCGCCGAGCAGTGTCAGCTCCATCAGCAGCTGGCGATCCGGCGCCAGCACGCGCCGGAAGACACCCGCGCGGACCATCGCACTCGTCCGGAAGAGCCCGTAAATGGCGTTGCCCGCAGTCAGGTACGTGATGGCGCGGCGCATGCGCTCGGTCCGGCTCGCTATCCCCGACGTGTCGAAGCGTCGGGTGATGAACCGGCGTTCGTCCGCGGTGTAAATCCGCTGCATCAGCGGGTACGCCATGACCGCCTCGGGCCGCTCGTCGAGCGCCGACACGAGGGCTTCGAGCCAGCGCGGGTGCCAGACGTCATGGTCGCTCGCCCACGCGAAGTACTCGCTGCCGGGATACAGGGCGCGCGCGCGCGTGAACGCCTTGTGCCAGTTGCCGACCATGCCGTGGCGCACGTCGTTCGGTTCGTACGTAATCCGGCGGTCGACTGCCGCGTACCTGTCGACGATCGCGCGCACCGCCGGTGACGGCGCGTCGTCGACGATGTGGACGGCGAAATCGCGGCAGGTCTGCGCGAGCAGCGACTCGAGGGTGCAGGCGAGCGTGGTGGGCCGGTTGTAGGCCGCAAGGCCGAAGACAACCCGCGGGCCGGCCGTCATACGAGCAGGCGCCTCCAGCCGACCAGATGCGCATAGGCCGGCGGCTGATCCGGCTCGCCGCGCGCGGGCATCGGATGTGGCCAGTAGAGGCGCTCGAGCGCCTGCCGGACGCGCCGCCGGTCGTCCTCCGCGCCGGCGCCGGGGAACGCCGAATAGAAGTACCGTGAGCCGAAATCGAAGGCGCGCTGCACGTGCAGCGAGAGGCGCTCCGCGCTCATGTGGCGGAGCGCCATCACGTCGACGGTCAGATCCACGCGTGGCGGCCGCAGTACCGGCAGCGCGCTCTCGGGGACGAACACGAAATCAGTCGTCTCCCAGTCCTGCCACACCTGGTCCGGCGAGGCGTGATCGAAGAACCTGCAGCGGGCCCCCGGACAGACGGTCATGAGATACACGGCGAAGACGAGGAACAGCTCGGGAAGACCCGTCACCAGATACGTGACGTCCGGGCACAGCGTCTTGAACCTGTACGCGAACCCGCCCCAGCCGCCGCCGATCTCCCACACGAGACGCCGGTCTCGCGTCCGCCGAAAGTCCGGCAGCACCGCCGCGTCCTGCAGCGCGGCCAGCATATGGAAGTGCGTCAACGTGTCGGCGTTGTAGTGCTCGCCGGCCCGGAGGTAGCCGAAACCGCCGAGCGCCTGCGGCTCCGGCACGAGCAGGTCGACGCCGAGCTGCTTGCGCAGCACGGCGAGGTCGCGCCGCAGCCGGGCGATCAGATCGCCAGACGGATCGTCGTAGTCGGCCGCGCGCACGCCGCTGATCGGCTCGCACCAGTGGCGCAGCCTCGCGATCGTCTCGGGGTGCGCGTCCCACAGATGCGCCAGCGCACCCACGGTGCGCTGCTCGGGCGCGGTCAACGGCGCCGCCGCGCTGCCATTCGCCGCTCGCCGCGCCCAGTCGCGCACGAACACGTAGTGCTCGTACGCCTGCGCCGCGGCCGACTCCAGCTCGAGGCGTTCTTCCTCACGGCGCGCTGCCGCTTCCTGACGCCGGGCCAGACGCTCTGCTTTCACGAACTCGCGGATCCAGGGATCCGGGACGCCACCTTCTGCCGCCAGTCCGATTTCGGACGCTCGATCTCCCGGACCATCGACCACCAGAGCTGGATCGCCGCGTACCACACGGCCGCCGCGCGGCCGAACGCCGGCCGTCCCCTTCCCCGCACCGCGAAGTCCCACAGCAGCGTCGCGCAGTGCTGGAGGTGGTACGGCAGGCGCGCGTGCCGCGGCGCGCCGTTCGGAAAGAACGCCTTCAGCTGCCGCCGCAGATCGAACTTCTGCAGGAACTCGCGGTACCAGAGCACCTCCGGCACCTGCCAGAATTCGCCGAACAGCGACAGCGCCAGCAGCACTTCGCGATCGGGGAGGATCACGCGGTGGAACACGCCGGCGGCCTCGAGCGCCTCGATCCGCATCAGGCCGTAAATCATGTCGCCCGACCGCATGGATCGCGCGGCGCGACGCATCCGTTCGGCGCGGCTGGTGACGCCGACGGTGTCGAAGATTTTGATCTTCTCGGTCGCGCGGGCGCCCTGCGCGGTGAGCTGCACGTTGTGCGGGTACGCCAGAACGACATCCGGATGCGCGTCGAGCACCGCCACCATTTCCTGCAGCCAGCGTGCGTGCCACACGTCGTGATCGCTGACCCAGGCGAAGTACCCGGCGTGCGGGTAGAGCTCGCGCGCGCGCTCGAAAACGCGCCGCCAGTTGCCGATCATGCCGAGGCGGGTGCTGTTGGCCTCGTAGGTGATGCGCGGGCGCTCCTGCGCGTATCTCTCGACGATCGCCGCCGTCTCGGGCGACGCCGCATCGTCAACGATGAGCAGCGCGACGTCGGTGAACGTCTGCGACAGCAGCGACTCGAGTGTCTGCGGCAGCGCATCGGCCCGGTTGTACGCCGGCAGACCGAGGACGACCCGCGGCGAGACGCTCATGCGTGCAGTCGTTTCCAGCCCAGGAAGTAGGTGCGCTCGATCGGGCCCTCGCCGGATGACAGCGACAGCCGTCGTGCGAGCGACGCCGGCGCGCACACCGGATGGCGCCAGTACAGGCGCTCGAGCGCCGGCCGCACCGCCGTCGCGAGCTCGCGGCCGGGATCCCCTGACGGCCCAATCGAGACGATGTAGCGCGAGCCGAGCTCGTAGGCACGCTGCACGTGCGCGCAGACGCGCGAGGGGCTCATGCGCTCCAGCGCCATCAGGTCGACGGTGAGGTCGAGCGACGGAGGCGCCATGCCGCCCACGGCGCTTTCCGGTGCGAACGCGAAGTCCACGCCGTCCCAGTCACCCCAGAAGTCCGCCGGCGTCGCGGGATCGTAGAACCGGAAGCGGGCAGCGGGAAACAGCGTCATCAGGTACACGGCGGAGAGCAGAAACAGCTCTGGCCGCCCGGTGATCAGATACGTGACGTTCGGGCACAGCTGTTTGAAGTGATGCGCGAATCCACCCCATCCCCCGCCAATCTCCCACACCGTCCGCCGGGTGCCGTCGCGAAACTCCTTGATCAACGCGGCATCCTGCAGGAGCGAGACCACGCGAAAGAACCGCAGCGTGTCCTCGTTGAAGCGCCTCCCATTGAAGCTGAAGCCGAACGTGCCGAGGACCGACGGTTCGTCGATCCAGAGTGCGGCGTCGCCGCGCGCGAGGAGCCGGCGCAGATCGCGCTCGAACCGGAATTGCACCTTGTGGTCGGCCTCCTCGTACTCCGCCGCTGCTACGCCGCCGACCGCCGTCGTCTGACGACGGAGCGCCGAGATCGTGTCGGGGCCGGCGTTCCACAGCGGCTCGAGCGCCGCCAGCATGCGCTGCTCGCACGGCGTGAGGCCGTCGGCGGCGGCCGCCGCGTCGCGCAGCCGATGCACCTGGTCGCGCACGCGAAGATAGTTGGCGAACGCCTGCGTCGC
>CAZGLC010000001.1:51054-61051 GCA_964526235.1 uncultured Bifidobacteriaceae bacterium | reverse complement strand
TCGTCGATGAAGATCAGGAACACGCGGCCCGCGGCGTCGTTGGTCGGCCGGGCCGCCGGCAGGATGATGCCTTCCTGCACGGGCGCCGGCGGCGGCGCCTGCACGTTGAAGACGCGGCCGCCGTGCGTGAGAACGAGCGACACGATCTCCTGCCTGACGCCGTCCTCGTAGACCTCGAACTCCTCGGTCTTCAGATCCGACACGAACTGGCCGCTGCGCGAATCGCGGACGATCACGTCGGTGGTGACGAGATCGACCGCCACGCGGAACGTCGGCTGCTGGGGATTCTGCTGCGGCGGTGGCGGCGGTTGCTGGGCCGCCGGCGCGCCCGTGGTCACGGCGAGCGCCAACATCACCGCTGCCAGACACTTAACGGGATTTCGCATAGCGGGATTATAGCAGCCGGCTGGTAGCCGGTAGCCGCGAGCCGGTAGCATAGGCCCATGCGCATCGCCCTTGCCGCCGATCATGCCGGGTTTCACCTGAAATGCGAGGTGGCGGAGGCGCTGCGCGGCGGCGGGCACGACGTGCTCGACCTCGGCACCGATTCGACCGCGCCCGTCGACTACCCCGATTCGGCTGCCGCCGTCGCCGCCGCCCTGCGGGACGGGCGTGCCGAGCGCGGCCTCATCGTCTGCGGCAGCGGCGCCGGCGTGTCGATTGCCGCCAACAAATTCCCCGGCGTTCGCGCGGCCGTGTGCCACGACACGTACACGGCGCGCCAGGCGGTCGAGCACGACGACATGAACGTGCTCTGCCTCGGCGCGCGCGTCATCGGTCCGGCGCTCGCGCTCGATCTCACGACCGCGTTTGTCGGCGCGCGCTTTACCGGTGAGGAACGCCACCGCCGCCGCCTCGGCAAGATTCTCGCGATCGAAGCGCAGTTCACCCGTCACGCGCAGTGACCGTCGTCGTCTGCACCGACGAAGACGCGTCCGCCACATCGGCCGCCGAGCGCATCGCGGCGCTGGTCGAAGCGGCGATCGTCGCCCGCGGCGCGGCGATGGTCTGCCTGACGGGCGGAGGCACCGCGCAGCGCACCTACGAGTGGCTCGCCGACGAAGCCCGGCCCTGGCGATCGCGCATCCAGTGGACGCACGTGCATCTGTTCTGGGGCGATGAGCGGCACGCGCCGCCGGATCATCCAGAGAGCAATTTCGGGATGGCCAGGCGCGCGCTGCTGAGCCGCGTGCCCGTGCCGCCCGAACAGGTGCACCGCATCCGCGCCGAGCTCCTCGACGCGAGCGCCGCCGCGCGTGCATACGAGGCCACCCTCCGGCGCGCCTTCTCCGCCGCCGGCCGGACGGATCTGACGTTCGACGTCATGCTCCTCGGCCTGGGCGAGGATGCGCACATCGCGTCGATCTTTCCCGGAAGCCCATTGCTGGATTCGTACGTAGGGCGCGGCTTTACGCCGCGCCAGGCGGGCCGTGAAGGCCCGCCCTACGAGAACGATGATCGCGTCGCCGCGGTCTGGGCGCCGCATCTCGCCGCGTGGCGCATCACGCTCACGCCGCGCGCACTGCTCGACGCCCGCGCACTCCTGGTGGCCGTGACCGGTGAGGCGAAGGCCGACGCGGTCCGTGCCGCGCTCGATCGTCCCGACAATGTGACCGACACGCCGGCGCACCTGCTGCGCGCCGCCGGCGGCCGCGTGGAGTGGTTCATGGATGCCGCTGCTGCCGCCCGACGGCGCGCCGCGCCGCCCTCGTGATCATCGTCGTCGAGACGACGATCGCGACGAGACCGGCGGCCAGCAGCACGTAGTATTGCGGCCCGCGCGGCGGCGACACGCCCGCCGCGAGCGCCGCCACGTCGCCGACGACCTTCCCGTAGTACGTGTACATGATGATCGCGGGAATCATGCCGAGCAGCGCGATCAGAAAATCGACGTAGCGCACGCCGCTCAGCGCGAGCGCGTAATTGAGCGGCGTGTACGGGATGAGCGGCGACAGCCGCAGCAGCAACATCATCCACAACCCCTCGCCGACGATGACCTCCCGGGCGGCGGCGATGCGCCGATTGCGGAGCAGGCGCTGCATCCAGGCCGAGCGTGCGAGCGGCGTGACGAGCGCATACACCGTCGACGCGCCGAGCGACGCGCCGATGAAGACAATCACGCTCCCGCGCCAGACGCCGAACATCGCACCGGCCGCCACTGTCAGGAAGAACGCCGGCGCCATCGTCAGCGCCGCCGCGATGTAGATGAGCACGAAGAAGACCGGCGCCCACGGTCCGACGTCCGTCAGCCGGAGCACGGCCGGGACGAACCAGTCCATCACTCTTCGGAACGGGCGGGCTCTGCTGGGGGCGCGGCCGGCCGCGCCGACGATCGCCGCGCGCGCCGCCGGCGGCGCGCAAACACGTGCGAGAGCCGCTCGAGGGCCTCGGCGGCGCGCCCGAGTCCGGCCGCAATCTGATCGGCATCGGTCCACGCGGCCGGATTGAGCCGCTCCGCCAGCGCCGTCAGCGCGTCGCGGCGCACCGGATCGGAGGTCCGCACCGGAATGCGCTCGCGCACGATCGGATACCAGTGCGCAAGGAACACCATCTGCTCGGCGGGAGTGGCGCCCTCGATGGCAGATGGAATCGACGGGCGCGAGACTGCCGGCGGCTGGCCGCTCGGCGCTGCAGCCGGTTCGGCGGGGACAGCCGCTGCCTCAGGCGTCTGGTCCTCCACGGCCCCGCTTTCGCCCGCACGCCGCCTGCGCCGGCGCGGCTCCGGAGCGCTTTCGATGACCTGGCGGTTGGAGAGCACGGCCTTCCAGTCGAAGGCGATGGCGGGAAACAGCGACTCGATGTCGCGGAGCACCTCGGGCTCGAGCGGTTCACGGCCGACGCGAACCCCGCCCGGCGTGCGAAACACGTACAGGATACGCGACCGCTGCCGATTCCCTTCCCGGAACCAGTGCATCAGGTACGTCGTTTCGTACCCGCGCTTGTCGCGGACCACCCGTAGGAACGGCACGACTACTGGACCGTTACTTGCGCTTCTGTCTCGTCGCGCGCGACGGCCGGCCACGGCCCGCCGCGGTGCGCGGCCCGGGCTTCTTGGCGGCCTTCGCTCGCGACCGCGAGCCCGAGGCGCGCGGCGGACGGCTGACGCGCGATCGTCCGGCGGCGGCGCGTCCGGCCGTGCGCGCCCGAGCAGCCGCGCGCGCCTTCTCTTCGCCGCGCGACGACCGCTGCACCAGCGCGAAGCGCACCTGGTCGCCAATCGCGTGGAAGGCCCAGAGCTCGGCGACGGGAATCTGCAGATCGGTGCAGAGCCGTTTGGCGACGTCGACGCTCGCCCCGGGCACGTAGAGGTGGAACGGAACGCGCTGGCGGGCGAACGTCGCCCACTGCGACATCGCCTCGAGGTTGTTGACCGACTCGGCTGTCTCGACTTCGACGACGCCCAGGAGCTTGCGCGCGCGCTCCTGTGACTGCAGCACGAGATCCGGATACCAGGGCAACTGCCCCACCGTGATCGGTGCCGTCTGCTCGGCGCCGGGGTTGATGGCGACCTCGAATTTTCTCTTGTACCTCGCCTGCAGCAGGCGAATCACCCGATCGTGCTCGAGCTGCTCCCGAACGGGTCGCAGGAGGATGGGGCTCAACGGGACCTCCGAAGTCGGCGCAAACCGGCTGAATATAGCATGAGACCAGCGCGCCGCCTTGACGGGCGATCACCCGCGTCCCACAATGGGTCGTGCCGTCCGGCAACGGAACCACGGCTTCTCGTGTGCTCATCGTCGACGACGACGTGAGCGTCGCTGATACATTTTCGCGGACGCTTCGCCTGGAGGGCTACGAGGTGTGGGCGGCGCTCTCGGCCGACGAAGGGTTGAGCCTGGCGCAGGCGCACCGGCCGCACGTCATCATCCTCGATCTCCGGATGCCGCTCACGAGCGGCCTGCAGTTCTTACGCGCGATTCGCGCCATTCCGAACCTGACCAACGTCCCGGTCGCGATCGTCACCGGCGACTACCAACTCGACGAGACGCAGTCGTCCGAGATCCAGGCGCTCGGGGCGGAGCTGCGCTACAAGCCGCTGTGGCTCGAAGAGCTCGTCACGCTGGCGCGCGATCTGCTCACGGGCCGTCTGCCCTCGTGGTCACATCCCGATTCCTGAAGGCGTGCCGGCGCGAGCCGGTCGATGCGACGCCCGTCTGGTTCATGCGTCAGGCGGGACGCTATATGGCCGAGTACCGCGCGCTCCGCGAGCGGCATTCGCTGCTGGAGATCTGCCGGACGCCCGAGCTGGCGACCGAGGTGACGCTGCAGCCGATCCGGCGCGTCGAAGTGGACGCGGCGATCCTGTTCTCGGACCTGCTGCTGCCGCTCGAGCCGATGGGGCTGCCCTTCGACTTCGTGAAGGGCGAGGGGCCGCAGCTCGAGCGGCCGATCGACTCCCCCGCCGATATCGATCGCCTGCGCGACGTCGAGCCGCGCCAGGCGCTCGCGCACGTCCTCGAGGCGATCGCGCTCGTCCAGCGTGAGCTCGCCGGACGCGTGCCGCTCATCGGCTTCGCGGGTGCGCCGTTCACGCTCGCCTCCTACGCGATCGAAGGGGGCCACTCGAACAACTTCGCGCGGACCAAGGCGCTCATGTACGGCCACCCCGACGCGTGGCATCGTCTCTGCGAACGGCTGGCGTCCCTGGTGGCGGATTATCTCGTCGCGCAGATCGATGCAGGCGTCGACGCGGTGCAGCTGTTCGACTCGTGGGTGGGGATGCTCAGCCCGGCCGACTATCGCGAGTTCGCCTGGCCGCATACGCGGCGGATCTTCGACACGATCGGCCGGCGCGTGCCGACGATTCACTTCGGCACCGGCACGGCCGCCATCCTCCACGAGCTGCGCGACGCCGGCGGCGACGTGATCGGCGTCGACTGGCGCATCCCGATCGACACCGCGTGGGAGCGCATCGGCTTCGACCGCGTCGTGCAGGGCAATCTCGATCCGACGGTGCTGCTCGGGCCCACGCCGCGGATGTTCAGCCAGACCGACGACATCCTCGCGCGCGTCGGCGGCCGTCCGGGGCACATCTTCAATCTCGGCCACGGCATTCTGCCCTCCACCCCGGTGGAGCACGTCCAGATGCTGGCCCAGTACGTTCATAGCGCGTCGCGCCGGACGCGATGACGCACGGTGGGCTCGACGCCGTCATCGTTGGCGGCGGCATGGCGGGCCTCGCCGCGGCGTACGAGCTGCGGCAGCGCGGCGTCGATGTCGCGCTGCTCGAGGCGGCGTCCAGGCTCGGCGGCGTGATCGTCACCGAACGATTCGACGGCTGGGTGATCGACGGCGGCCCCGACGCGCTGCTCGTCCACAAGCCGGGGGCGGTCGATCTGTGCCGGGAAATCGGGCTCGGCGACCGGCTCGTCTCGACGCTCCTGCCACGGACGGCGTACGTGCTGCGCGAGGGCCGCCTCTGTCCCCTCACGGAGGGATCCTTTCTCGGGTTTCCCGTCAGCTTCACCGCTCTGGCCGCGTCGCCGCTTTTTTCCTGGCAGGGCAAGCTCCGGATGGCGTGCGAGATCGCCGTCCCGCGCGGCGGAGACGCCGACGAGTCGATTGCGGCGTTCGTCCGCCGGCGGTTCGGTGAGGAAGCCGTCGACTACCTCGCGGAGCCGCTTCTCGCCGGCATCCATGCCGGCGATGCGGAGCGCCTGTCGCTCGCGGCGCTCTTTCCGCAGCTGCGCGAGGCCGAGCGGCGGGTCGGAAGCGTCCTGCGGTCCCTGCGCGCGCTGCGCGTGCGCCCCTCGCCTCGCGGCGCGTTCGTGTCGCTGCCGGGCGGCATCGGCGAACTGGTCGACGCGGTTGCTGCGGCCGTCGGGCCGGCAGCCGTGCGGCTCTCGACGCGCGTGACCGGCGTGCACCGCACCGCGCCCTTCGCCATCGACACCGACTCGGGGGCGCTCACGTCGCGCGCGCTCATTCTCGGCGTGCCGGCGTGGGCGGCCGCGGGGCTCCTCCGCCACATCGACGGACGACTGGCGCAGCTCTGCGACGCGATTCCGTACGCCTCGACGGCGACCGTGGCGTTCGGCTATCGGCGCGACCAGATCCGGCATCCGCTCCATGGCACGGGGTTCGTGGTGCCCCGCGTCGAAGGACATCCGCTGCTGGCCGCGACCTGGGTGACGTCGAAGTGGCCCAGCCGCGCCCCCGACGGCTGCGCGCTGCTCCGCGGATTTCTGGGCGGCGGGCGCGACCCCGGGCGCCTCGATCAATCAGATGCGGAGCTCATCGCGCTGGCACAGGAGTCGCTCTCCGATCTGCTCGACATCGACGGCGATCCGCTGTTGACGCGTCTCTTCCGCTTCCCCCGGCAGAGCCCGCAATACGAGGTGGGCCACCTGGGGCGTCTCGGCGAGATCGAGAAGCGCGTCGCCTCCGTGCCGGGCCTCTTTCTGACAGGGAGCGGTTTTCGCGCGATCGGCATTCCCGACTGCATCGCCGACGGCCGTGCTGTGGCTGCGCGCGCCGCGGAGTGGCTGGGAGCGTAGAATCGCAGCATGTGGCGCTGGATGGGCACGGCTCTGCTGGTGGCGGGATGCCTCATCGCGCGCCCGGCTGCGCAGCAGACCGGGGCGCTGACGCCGGAGATTCAGGCGGTGCTGCGCAGCATCAAGGCCGCTGACAACGGCCAGCTCGCCGTATCGGAGGAAGACGGCCGCTTCCTGCGCATCCTCATCGCCGCGCGCAGCGCGAAGTCGGTGCTGGAGATCGGCGCCGCCAGCGGCTACAGCGGCATCTGGCTCGGACTCGGCGCGCGCGAGACCGGCGGCCGCGTCGTCGCACTCGAATACGACCCGGCTCGCGCCAGGGAGGCCGCGAGCAATATCCGCCGCGCGGGCCTCGCCGACGTCGTCCGCGTCGTGCACGCCGACGCGTTCATCGAAATCCCACGCCTGACCGGCACGTTCGACTTCGTCTTTCTCGACGCCTGGAAGCCCGACTACAAGAAGTTCTTCGATCTCGTCTACCCCCGGCTGGCATCGGGCGGTGTCTTCGTCGCCCATAACGTCGTCAACAAGAAAGACGAGATGGAGCCGTTTCTCCGCACGATCCTGACGCACCCCGCGCTCCTCACCACCATCGTGTCGCCGTCGCACGAAGGCATGTCGGTGTCTTACAAAGTAGGCAGTAGGCAGTAGGCAGTAGACAGTGATCGCCACTGCCCCTGCCCCCGCGTTGTATTTACTGCCTACTGCCTACTGCCTACTGCCTACTGTGAACTTCCAATGAAGCCCGTTCATATCATCGGCGTGCCGCTCGACCTTGGCGCCGGCCGGCGCGGCGTCGACATGGGGCCGTCGGCGCTGCGGATCGCGGGCATAGGCGATCAGCTCGCCGCGCTCGGGCGGACCGTGGTCGACAAGGGCGATCTCCCCGTTCCGATTCCTGAAACGCAGCGGCCCGCCGACAAGAGCAAGAAATACGTCAAGGACATCGCCAAGGTCTGTCAGAAGCTGCACGACATCGCCCTCAAGTCGCTCGACGCCGGCGCGCTGCCCCTCGTCCTCGGCGGCGACCACAGCCTGGCCGCCGGCTCGGTCGCGGCGAGCGCCGCGTGGGTGCAGCGCACCGAGTCGCGGCCGCTCGGCCTCATCTGGGTCGACGCGCACGGCGACATGAACACGCCCGAGACGACGACGAGCGGAAACGTGCATGGGATGCCGCTGGCGGCGCTGCTGGGAAACGAGCCGCTGGAGCTCGCCTCGATCGGCGCCTCGCCCTCGGTGCTCCCGCGGCACACCGTGCTCGTCGGCATCCGCAATCTCGACGAGAGAGAAAAGGATCGCATCCGGCAGTCGGGCGTGCACGTCTTCACGATGAAGGACATCGACCGCGACGGCGTCGCACGCGTGGCCGAGCGCGCCATCGCGCTCGCCGCCGAGGGGACCGGCGGCATTCACGTGTCGTTCGACATGGACGTGTGCGACCCGGCGATTGCGCCCGGCGTCGGCACCGCGGTCAAAGGAGGCCTCGACTACCGCGAGGCGCACATGCTGATGGAGATGGTGGCCGACTCGCGCCGGCTCGTCGCGCTCGATCTGGTGGAGATCAACCCGACACTCGACCTGCGCAATACGACCGCCGAATTCGCCAGCGAGCTGGCGCTCTCGGCGCTCGGCAAGGGAATTCTGTGAACGCGTCCTACTTCCCGTCCAGGATCCCTTCTATCTCGTCCATGATCCGGGTCATGGTCCGCATCGTCACCTCGAGCGGCTCGTCGGTGGTCATGTCGACGCCCGCCTCTCTGAGGAGATCAATCGGATACTTCGACCCGCCCGATCCGATGTAGGTCAGATAGCGGGCCGTCGTGTCCGTGTCGCCCGCGAGGACGCGCGCGGCGAGCGTCTCGGCGGCGGTGAACGACGTCGCGTACTGAAAGACATAGAAGTCGCTGTAGAAGTGGGGGATGTAGCTCCACTCGTGGGCGACGTAGTCGTCCACGACGAGCACTCCAGCGTCGTGGCCGTAATAGCGCTTCGTGATATCGACGTACAGCCTGGCGAGCGCCTCGCCCGTGATCGCCTCGCCCTTCCACGCCATCTCGTGCATCCGCAGCTCGAACTCGGCGAACTGGGTCTGGCGGAAGACGGTCGCCTTGATGTTCTCCAGATAGCTCCCGAGCAGCGACAGCCGCGTCGGCTCGTCCTTGATCTCGCGGAGCATGTAGTCGATGAGGAGTGCTTCGTTGAACGTGGAGGCGACCTCGGCGACGAACGTCGGGTAGTCGGCGAGCGGGTAGGGCTGACGCTTGTTCGAGTAGTAGCTGTGCATGGTGTGCCCCAGCTCGTGGGCGAGGGTGCTCACGTCGTTGTACTGGCCCAGATAGTTGAGCAGGATGTAGGGATGCACGTCGTAGGCGGCACCGTTCGAGTACGCGCCCGAGCGCTTGCCGTCGGCCGGGAACCAGTCGAGCCACCGCTCGGCGAACGACCGCCTGAGCACCGACACGTATTCGTTGCCGAGCGGGGCGCTGGCCGTCATCACGAGCTGCTCGGCTTCCTGGGGCGTGTAGCGGAGATCCACTGAGGCGACGAGCGGTGCGTAGAGATCGTAGTAGTGCAGGTCGTCGGTGATGCCCATCATCCGCTTGCGCAGGCGCAGATAGCGGTGAAACGTCGGCAGGTGGCGATTGACGCCCTCGATGAGCCGCATGTACACGGAGACGGGGATGTTCGGCCGATCGAGCGACGCGTCGAGCGTCGAGCCGTACTTCCGCGCCTTCGCGTAGAACACCGCTTTCTGCAGGCTCGAGTTCATCGTCGTGCCGAACGTGCGGCCGAAGCCGCCGAGCGCCCCGAAGAACGCCGACATCCCCGCCTGCCGGTCCTGGCGCTCGGGCCGCGTCCGCAGTTCCGCGTAGCCGGCCTGATCCACCTTCGCGTGGCGGCCGTCGCTCAGCGTGATCGTCGGATACGGGAAATCGGCGTTCGCCAGGATCCCGTAGATGTTCGACGCCGATCCGGCGAGCGGTCCCGCGGCGGCCAGGAGCTTCTCCTCCGCGTCGCTCAGCGTGTGCGCCGCTCGCCGGACGATGTCGCGCAGGTAGAAGGCGTAGACGGCAAGCCGCGGCTCTGACGCGAGGAACGTTTCGATGGTGGCGCTGGCGATGCGCAGAATCTCAGGCTGGATGTACGACGCCTGCGCGCTGAACTCCGCGTGCAGCTGCTGCATCTCCTGCTGCATCCCCTGCGGCTCACTCAGCCGCGTGTCCTCGTCGGCCAGCATGCTCGCGTAGACGTAGAGCCGCGCGATCTCCTTGTCGAGCCGGATCATCTCGTCGAGCGCGTCGGCCAGCGTCTCGGCCGACGAGCCGAGCTTCCCGGCATAGGCCCGCACGCGCGGCACCTCTGCCGCCACTCGCGTCCTGGCGGCCCGCCACGCCGCCAGATCGGGATAGATCTCGGCGAGATTCCATGTGTACCTGGCGTCGACCTTCGCACGGTCGCGCTCCTGCCCCACCAGCGCTACTGCCATACACACCACCACC
>CAZGLC010000001.1:23642-50954 GCA_964526235.1 uncultured Bifidobacteriaceae bacterium | reverse complement strand
CAAACCCCTAGTTTATGATGCCAGCCGGTGCCGCGTCTGCCGCTCCCGCGCGACTGGACCGAGCTCGACGACGAGCGGTTCCTCGACGTGCGGATGGCGGACCTGCCGCTTGCGATCGAAGGGACGCTCGCCGAGCGGATTGCACAGATTCGCGGCGAGCTCGAGGCGCGCGGACTGCGCTCTCCTCTCCACTTCTACCTCTCCGACGAGTGGTTCACCCCTGACGGCGCCACGGGGATCGCGGTGCCCTTTTATCTCGCGCATCCGCGGCTCGCCCGCCTCGAGGAAGCGCAGATGCTCGAGGTCGAAGGAGGGGAGCACGAGTGGTGCATGCGCATCCTCCGACACGAGTGCGGGCACGCCATCGACCACGCCTATCGCCTGCGGCTCCGCCGCCAGCGGCGCCGGATCTTCGGGTCGCCGTCGAAGCCGTATCCCGAGTTCTACACGCCCAAGCGGTACAGCCGCAGTTACGTGCTCCACCTCGATGCCTGGTACGCGCAGAGCCATCCCGATGAGGACTTCGCGGAGACGTTCGCGGTGTGGCTCACGCCGACGAGCGAGTGGCGCACGCGGTACGCCGGATGGCCCGCGCGCCGGAAGCTCGACTACATGGACGCGCTGATGACGGCACTCCGCGGTCGCGCGCCGCGCGTCCACAATCCAGCGGAGGTCGATCCGCTGCGCAAGCTGCGGAAGATACTGCGGCAGCACTATCGCAGCAAGCGGCGATACTACGGGCTGGATTATCCCAACTTCTACGACCGCGACCTGCGGCGGCTCTTCTCCGACGCACCCGAATTCGCCGGCAACATCACGGCCGCCCAGTTCATCGCGCGCATTCGGCGCCCCACGCGCCGGCTGGTCTGGAGCTGGACGGGCATCTACCAGTACACGATCGATCAGGTGCTCGAGGACATGGTCGCGCGCTGCCGTGAGCTGAAGCTGCGCCTGGCGGTGCCCGAGGACCAGGCTCGGCAGGAGTTCACGGTGCTCGTCACCGTGCAGGCCATGAACTATCTCCACAGCGGGGGCCATCGTGTGTTTCTCTAGCCGGTAGCCGATAGCCGGTGGTTGGTCACTGTTGAAGAAACTCCGCATCCTCGCGCTCGTGCACGACCACCTGGTGCCGCCCGAGGACACCACCGGCATCGACGTGCGCGAGGCCGAGTGGAAGATGGAGTACGACGTCACAGAAACGCTGAAGGAGATGGGGCACAACGTGCGCGTGCTCGGCCTGCACCGACGAGCTCCGCGCCATCCGGCCGATCGTCGCCTCCTTCACGCCCCACATCGTCTTCAATCTCATGGAGGCGTTTGCCGGCGTGCCGCTCCCCTACACCGGCTGCAATCCACGCGGCCTGATGCTGGCGCGCGACAAGGCCCTCTCGAAAAAGCTGCTCGCCTACCACCGCCTCGCCGTGCCGGAGTTCATCGTCGTCAGGCGCGGCGCGCGGCCGCGGCTCCCCCGCCGCCTGCACTTTCCGCTCATCGTCAAGTCGCTCTTCTATGAGGCGTCGACAGGCATCTCGCAGGCGTCGGTGGTCGAGAACGAGGACCAGCTCGCGCGGCGAGTCCAGTTCATCCACGACAGCGTCGGCACGGCGGCGACCGTCGAACAGTTCATCGACGGCCTGGAAATGTACGTCGGCGTGCTCGGCAATCAGCGGCTCGAGGTGTTCCCCGTCTGGGAGATGTCGTTCGCGGGCAGGCCGGAGAACAAGTGGCGGATCGCCACCGAGCGCGTGAAGTGGAGCACGGCGTATCGGAAGCGCCACGGCATCATGACCGACGCCGCGCCGCTCGACGACGCCGCCGCGCGGCAGATTCAGCACCTCGCGCGTCGCGCGTACCGCACGCTCGACCTGAGCGGCTACGCGCGCATCGATTTCCGCATCGGCGACCAGGATCGCGCGTACGTGCTCGAAGCCAACCCGAACCCGAACCCGGCCTACGGCGAGGACTTCGCCGAGTCGGCCGAAGTCAGCGGCCTCTCCTACGAGCGTCTCCTGGCGCGGATCCTGGCGCTCGGCCTGCGCTGAGATCCCGAACGAACAGGGTGAGTGCCACTGCACCTCGGACCCCGGATCCCGGATCCCGGATCCCGGCTCCCGGCTCCCGGCTCCCGGCCTCCTGACGTTATAATTCCCGCCCTCGGACTTATTTGTATGGTGGGAGGAGCTGTTATGACGGTGTCGTTCTGGGTCCGCCGCGTGCTGGCGGCGCTCTGTGTGGTGATATTCGTCGCGGCAACGGCCGTTGCCCACCCCTCGACTGGCGCTCGGGGTGCCCTGAGCGACGTCGAAGGGCAGCAGGCCCCGGCCAAGCCGGCCGCCGAAGAGGAATTCGTCCCGCAGGTCGGCCAGGCGGGCAAGGACGTCGTGTGGGTGCCGACGCCGCCCGAGCTGATCGAGGCGATGCTCGATCTGGCGAAGGTCACGCCGCAGGACTACGTGATCGATCTCGGGTCGGGTGACGGCCGCAACGTGATTGCCGCCGCCAGGCGCGGCGCGCAGGCGCTCGGCGTCGAGTACAACCCGCAGATGGTGGCGCTCTCGAAGCGCAACGCGATGGTCGCGAGTGTCGGCACCCGGGCCGCCTTCGTCGAAGGCGACATGTACCAGGCCGACATCTCGAAGGCGTCGGTCATGGCGCTCTTCCTGCTGCCGAGCAACATGCTCGTCCTGCGTCCCACGTTCCTCGATCTGCGGCCGGGCAGCCGGATCGTCTCCAACACGTTCGGCATCGAAGGGTGGACGCCGGACGAGACGCGCACCATCGAAGGGAACTGCAGCGCGTGGTGCACGGCGCTCCTCTGGATCGTCCCGGCGAAGGTCGGCGGCAAGTGGCGCCTCGGCGACGGCGAGCTGATGCTCGAGCAGGAATACCAGATGTTGAAGGGGACGCTCGACGGCAAGCCGATCGCCAATGGCCGCCTTCGGGGCACCGACATCCGCTTCGTCGTCGGCACCACGGAGTACACGGGCAGAGTCAACGGCAGCCGAATCGATGGGAGCCTGCGCGGCGGCGGCCCCGCCACGAACTTCACCGCGACGCGCGTGAATTGATCAGCCCTGGGTCTGGTCTTCGTTGGCTCCGAGCACGTCCTGCGCGATGAGCCCTTCGTCGCGCGGCCAGCCGTCCTCGTCGAGCGCGCCTTCGGCGTTGGGATTGCCGTTGCCGTCGGGCCCGCCTTCGATCGCGCCCTTGTGTAGATCGGAATCGCCGGCGTGCAGCTCGACCTGATGGCTCTGAATGGCGCGCTGCTCGGTCATTGCTATGGCGCATCGTAACACGACGCGGTAAGATTGACCCCGTTCCAGGATCGGTCAGGGCGGAAAGGAGACGAGATTATGTCGCGACTTTCGACCCTCGTGTTGACGGCGGCGCTCGCCGCCGCTCTCGTAACCAGCGGACTCCAGGCACAGGCACCCCAGGCCAGCCCGGCTCAGCAGGCAGCAGCGACGCTTCCAGATGGCGCGGCGAAGCAGCTGGTGGCGCGGGCCTGCACGACCTGCCACGGCATCAATCAGATCACGAACTCAGCAGGGTATACCAAGGAACGATGGCACGGGCTGTTCTCCACCATGATCAAGCTGCCCGACCCCCAGGCCGACCAGGTGGCGCAGTACCTCACCACACACTTCCCGCCGAAGCCGGGCCGCGAGCCGAAGCTCGTATCGGGTCCCGTACAGATCTCGTTCCGCGAGTGGCAGGTGCCGACACTCGGGCAGCGGTCCCGCGATCCCGTGCAGTCGCCGGACGGGATGATCTGGTGGGCCGGTCACTGGGGCAACATCGTCGGCCGGCTGAACCCGAAGACCGGCGAGATGCGCGAGTGGACGCTGCCGCAGGGCGCCCGCCCGCACAGCATCACCAGCGATCGCGCCGGCAACATCTGGTACATGGGGAACAGCAACGGGACGGTCGGGAAGCTGGATCCGAAGACCGGCGAGGCCACCGTGTACATCCTCCCGGATCCCGCGGCGCGTGACCCGCATACGCCGGAATTCGATCGCAACGGGATTCTGTGGTTCACCGTTCAGAACAGCAATATGGTGGGGCGCCTGAACCCGGCGACCGGCGAGATCAGGCTCGTCACGATACCCACGCCCGACGCCGACCCGTACGGCATCGCCATCGATTCGAAGGGAGTGGTGTGGGCCGCCCTCACCGGTACGTACAAGGTGGCGCGCATCGACCCGGCGACGATGGCCGTGCGTGAGTACCCTGTTCCCGACCAGAAATCACGAATTCGGCGCGTCGCCATTACCAGCGACGACATGGTCTGGTACGTGAATTACTCGCTCGGCACGCTGGGCCGGCTGAATCCCGCGACGGGCGAGGTCAAGGAGTGGCAGTCGCCAAGCGGCCAGGACACGCAGCCGTACGCGATCGTCGCCGTCAACGACATCATCTGGTACAACGAGTCGCGCCGCCGGCCCGATGCGCTCGTGCGGTTCGACCCGAAGACCGAGCGGTTTCAGAGCTGGGCGTTTCCATCGGGCGTCGGCACACTGCGCAACCTGCGCGCGACGGCGGATGGCAACCTGCTCATTCACCAGACGAGCGTGAACAAGATCGGGCTGGTGACGATCAACCGGTCGACGACGACGAGCAGTCGGTAGTCGGTAGTCGGTAGTCGGTAGTCGGTAGCAAGACGCGCTACCAACTGCCGGCTACCAGCTTCTACCACCTCCCACCTGCTGACTACCGCCTCCCACCAGGCGTTCTTCTCCTATAATTGACGCCTTTGCTGGAGGATTCATCCGATGCGTCTCATTGCGCTGCTGTCCGCGTGTCTCGCCTTCTCAGTCGCAGTCCCTACGTCCGCGCAGGACTGGACTGAGTACATCAACAAGGAAGACGGGTTCAGCGTGAACGTTCCGGGCCAGCCGCAGGTACGGGACATCACCTGGCCGTCGGAGTACGGCATGACCTTCTCCGGGCGCGTCTACTCCGCGTCGCGGGGCGCCGAGCGGTACTCGGTGACGGTGATCGACTACCGGGATGCCGAACAGAAGTACCACGCGCTCAACCGGCCCCCGTCCTTTCAGCAGGCGATCTACTGGCAGATCGACATCATGGCGTCGATTCAGTACGCCGCCACGAAACTGTTCCGGCAGCGTCCCGGCGCCAAGATCACCTACGATGCCTGGCACTACATCGATCTCGTCGAGGGGCACATGCTGCACCTGACGAACGCGGATCAGTCGGTCACCCACGCCAGCATGTACCTGCACGAGAACCGTCTCTATGTTCTGGAGGGCACCGTTCCCCCGAATGCGCCCGAACCGGGCCTCTTCACCCAATCGGTCGGCTTCCTCGATGCGCAGGGGCAGCGCGTCCGGTACCGCGAGATCTATTCGAACCGGCTGCCGCCATCGACCATGGGCAACCGGGTAGGCGGCGGCCGCGGGCGCGGCCAGGGACCCGCGCCGGATCAACCGCAACGGTGATCATTCATGCATCTGCGTCTCGCACTCGTCACGACCGTCCTCGTCTCGTCGTCGGCGCTGGCGGTCGCGCAGGGGTGGATCGATTACATCAGCCGCGAAGACCGCTTCAGCGTGAACGTTCCGGGACAGCCGAAGGTCGAGACGATCTCGTGGCCGGGCGAGTACGGGCCCAGCTTCCCTGGGCGCGTCTACACCGCGGACGCGGGCGGCGCGCGCTACTCCGTCACCGTGATCGACTACACGAGCACGCGGGCGATCCACGAGAAGACGCAGAAGAACCAGGCCGACGAGCTGCCGATCTATGCCGACCTCGATCCCGTCGGCTCGATCCAGTACGCGGCAACGAAGCTGTATCGCCAGCGCGCCGGCGCCACGATCACCTACGACGCGTATCACTACATCGATCTCGTGTCAGGGCAGCAGCTGCAGCTGACCAACGCCGACGGATCGCGCACCTTCGTCGGCATCTACCTGCACGAGGGGCGGCTGTACATCCTGGACGCGACGGTTCCGCTCAGAGCGCCGCAGCCCGGCCTCTTCCAGCAGTCGCTCAGCTTTCTCGACCACAACGGCGAACGCGTCCGCCATAACGAGCTGTACTACTACCGTCCTCCGCCGCGCCCAGGCCGGCGCGACGGCGGCGCCGGTCCCGGCGGTCGGCCCTGATCGTGCTCATCCCGTCGATGTCATCCAGGAGTCTGACAATCATGTACGCACGAGCCCTGATACTGGCGGCGATGCTCGCCGTGGGCGCCGCCCTTCCCGTGTGGGCGCATCATTCGCATGGCAACTACAAGATGCAGGAGTTCACTCCGCTGAAGGGGACGGTCAAGGAGATCCACTGGCTGACCCCGCACAGCTGGATTTATCTCGAGGTCAAGGACGCGACGGGTGAACCGGTGCTGTGGGCGCTCGAGGGTGCCAGCGTGGCCGAGCTGCGCCGGCGCGGCTGGGCGGCCGACAGCATCAAGCTGGGCGACACGATTGCCGTCCGCTGCCACGTGCTGCAGGACGGCTCCCCCGGCTGCCTTCTTGGGTACGTCGCGGTGGCCGGCGGCGAGGAGAAGCTGTTCGACTAGGGCAAAACGCCGAGGCGGCTTCCACCCCATCGCGCAGGCGTGCGCGATGGGGGCCCCGGCTTGCCCGGCAGCAGGGGCGGTGGTAGGCTGTCGTCGCCAACCTACCGACCGCGAAGAACTTGTCTACAGGAGAGATTCGAATGCGCGCGAAACTTCTCGTCGTTCTCGTCGCCCTGGTCGCCGCCGCGGCGCTCGTCTCCGCGCAGGCCCGCAAAACGCTCGACATCTGGGTCGTCGACGTGGAGGGCGGCAATGCCACGCTCTTCGTGACACCCGCCGGCGAGTCGGTGCTGATCGACGCCGGCAACGGCGGCGCGGCCGCGGCCCGCGATGCGGCCCGGATCTTCGATGCGGCCAAGGACGCCGGCATCACGCAGATCGACCATCACATCACCACCCACTGGCACGGCGACCACTTCGGCGGCCTCGAGGAGCTCGCGAAGCTGATTCCGATTCGCGCCTATTACGACCACGGCGACACCGTGCAGCCGCAGCCGGCCTCGACCGAGTTCCTGCAGAAGGTGTATCCGCAGCTCGTCGCCAAGGCGCGCCGCGTGATCCTCAAGCCGGGCGACCGGATCGCACTGAGGGGTGTCGACTGGCGGATCTTCAGCTCCGGCGGCCAGGTGGCGCAGACGAACGTGCCGGGCGGCGGCGCGCGGAACCCGTACTGCGCCACGTTCAAGCAGCAGGATCCCGACCCGACCGAGAACGCGCAGTCGGTCGGCAGCTGGATCCGGTTCGGGGAGTTCCGCGTCGTGCACCCGGGCGACCTCACGTGGAACAAGGAAGGGGAGCTGATGTGCCCCGCCAACCGTCTCGGGACGGCGGATCTGCTGATCGTCGGGCATCACGGCCAGCCGGTCTCCAACTCCGAGGTCATCGTGCACGCGCTCGCGCCGCGCGTCTCGATCATCAACAACGGCACGCGCAAGGGCGGCCAGCCGCCGGCGATGCAGGTGATCCTGAACTCGCCCGGCCTCGAGGACGTGTGGCAGTCGCACTTCTCGCTCCTGAGCGGCACCGAGTACACGGTGCCCGGCATGTTCATCGGCAACCACTATGACGACGAGCCCGCGGCGCTGCCGAAGGCGGCGTGGATGCCGCCGCCGCAGGGGCAGCAGGCGCCGCCGCCTCCGGTGCACAACGGCAAGGCCTACTGGTTCAAGGTGAGCGCGCAGCAGGACGGCACGTTCAGCGTGACCAATACGCGCAACAATTTCACGAAGACGTACCGAGCGGACGACTAGATATCTGGTTGGTGGATGGTGGTTGGTGGTTTTACCTACCAACTACCAACTACCAGCTACCAACTAAGGAGAGCGATATGCGCAGGATGTACGGGGTTCTATTCGCAGTTGCACTCGTGGCCGTCGCAGCGGCCTCCGTCGTGGCGCAGCAGAACGCGCCTGCGCCGACCGGCCCGATTCCGGCAGGCCTCCCCGAGTGGGCCTACACGCCCCCGGTGCCGGGCGCGCCGCCGCCGCCCTCGGCCCTGCCGGCCGACGACAACGCGGTGGTCTCGATTCCGGGCACCACCAAGACGTTCACGCGCGGCCAGCTGCGCGCGCTGAAGGAAACGATGGACTGGTACCCCGAGGATCGCCGCGGGGGGGCGCCGCCGGACATCGCCCGGTTCGGAAAGCAGGGCGTGCGGCAGTGCACCCTCTGCCACCTGCCCGACGGCTCCGGCCGGCCCGAAAACGCCCCGATCAGCTCGTACTCCGTGACGTACTTCGTGCAACAGATGGAGGACTTCCGGAACGGGCTGCGGAAGAGCGCCGACCCGCGCAAGGCGAACACGAACGTGATGATCGGCTTCGCGAAGGCGACGACCCCTGAAGAGGACCGGGCGGCCGCCGAGTACTTCGCGCAGCAGCCGTACCCGCGCCGCATCAAGGTCGTCGAGGGGAAGACCGCGCCGAAGGTGCGCATGCAGGGCGGCATGCACATGGCCGTTCCGGCGGCCGAGGGCGGCGGCATGGAGCCGATCCACGCCGATGAGATCGTCGAGGTGCCGGACGACAACCTGCGCGCCGAAGCGCGCGACACGCGCATGAGCTGGACGGCGTACGTGCCGCCCGGTACGCTGAACCGCGGCAAGGCGCTCGCGGCCAAGGCGCAGTGCGCCACCTGCCACGGCGCGAACCTCGAAGGGCTCGGGCCGGTGCCGGCGCTCGCGGGCCGATCGCCGAGCTTCACGATGCGCCAGCTCTTCGACTTCAAGACGGGCGCGCGCCGCGGACCGTGGGGCGAGCTCATGCGTCCGGTCGTCGCCAACCTGTCGGTGCAGGACCTGATGGCGCTGTCCGCCTACGCGGCCTCGATTCAGGCGCCGACGGCGGCTCAGCCGACCACGACGAGCGCGGCAAGATAAACACGCCGGGAACCGGGAGCCGGGGGCCGGGATCCGAGTTCGGATCTTGCCGGGCCCCGGATCCCCGATCCCGGATCCCCGATCCCGGATCCCCGATCCCGGATCCCGTCACCGTACCGTTCTTCCGCCCCTTCGATCGTCCGGCACGAACATCTTCCGCGCCGGCATCACCACCTTCGGCAGCGTCTCCGCGCTCACCACGGCGTCGTCGCCGAGGATTCCGTTCTGCGCCAGCAGCCACGCCACGACGGCGTACGTCTCGTCGGCCGTCAGGCTTCCGGGCGCCGACGGCGGCATCGCGCGCCGCACGTAATCGAAGACCGTCGTCGCGTACGGCCAGTAGTTGCCGATCGTGAACGGCACGTCAGGCCGGCTGCCCCGCCACTGCTCGTACGCCGGCCCGAACGGCGGCACGCCCTTCGGGTCGGCGCCGACGAGCCGGTCGGCCGCGCCGCCCTCGCCCTCTGCGCCGTGACACGCGGCGCACTGCTTCGCGTAAACCGCCGCACCCTCCCGTGCTGTTCCGCGCCCCGGCGGAAGGCCGGCGCCGTCGGGACGCACGTCGGTGTCGAGCGCGGCAATCAGCTCGCGCGGCGCCGGCTGGCCGAAGCCGAACCGCTCGGGCGCTTGCGCGCCGGCCACCGCGATGAGACAGGCCACGGAGAGCGCGACGTAGGGCGGGGCTTTACGCCGCGCCAGGCGGGCCGTAAAGGCCCGCCCTACGACTGCAGGAAGGTCTCTCTTCATGCGCGCACCCGTTCGATGCCGAACAGCACCTGCCCGTCGGCGCCGACCGTCCATCCCGTGATCGGGTTCAGGTGGTAGCGCGTGCGCCGGCCGCGCGCGGCCAGGAGCGCCGGCCATTCGGGCTGCACGTAGCCCGTCTCGTCGACCGCGCGGCTGAGGATCTCGGTCGGACGCCCGTCCCACCGCCACAGCAGGCGGAAGCGCGTGTGTGCCTTCGGCAGTACCGGCGCCTGCAGCTCCGCGGCCTTCCAGCTCGCGCCGCGGTCGGTGCTCACCTCGACGCGCTGGATCCGTCCCCGGCCGCTCCACGCGAGGCCCCGGATCTCGGTCCATCCCGGCTGCACGCGCTGCGGGTAGGACGGCGTGGTGATGATCGATCGCGCGTCCATCACCAGACTGAACTGGCGCGCGGTGCCGTCGGCGAGCGGGTCGGTGTAGCGCGACGTCTCCTCGCGCGTCATGAAGGGCTCGTCGGCGAGCTCCAGCCGCCGCAGCCACTTCACGCTGGCATTTCCCTCGAAGCCGGGGAGGAACAACCGCGCCGGATAGCCCTGCTCCGGCCGCAGCGCCTCGCCGTTCTGCGCGTAGGCGATCATCGCCTCCTCGAGTACGTCCTTGAGCGGAATGCTGCGCGTCATCTGCGCAGCGTCCTGCCCTTCGGCCAAAAACCACGTGGCCTGCGGCCGCGCGCCGACTTCCCGCAGGATGGTCGCGAGCCGCACCCCCGTCCACTCGCTCTGGCTCGTGAGCCCGCAGAGCGCCTGCGCCGTCGTCTTCTCGCCGGTGCGGACCAGGTTGCCCGAGCACTCGAGAAAGCAGACGCGGCTGACCGCGGGGAAGCGCGTCAGGTCGTCGAGGGTGAAGGTCAGCGGCCGCTCCACGAGGCCGTGGACGAGCAGCCGGTACGCGCGCGAATCGATGACGGCGAGGCCGCCGTGATGCCGCTCGAAGTGCAGATCGGCGGGCGTGATCGTCCCGTGCAGGTCCTGGAGCGGCGTCCGCGAGCTCGTGGGGCTCGGCAGCCGCTTCGGCTGCTCCTGCGGCGCCCGCGCGCCGAGCTCGTTCGGCAGGCGTCCCTGCGGGCTTGGTGCGCCCGGCGCCGACTGCGCGCGTGCTCGGAGCGGCACGGCCGTCGCGCCAAGGGCGCCCGCGAGCAGCGCGCGCCGCGTCACCCCGTCCTTGCGTGTTGTGCTCTTCCGCATGCGCCCGATTTTAATCCTTCGGAGCGCGTATAATCCGGCCCATGACGTCACGCCCGCTCCTCGCCTTGCTCTGCGTCGTCATGATGGGGACGGCGCTCTTCGCGCAGCAGGTGACGAAACGGCAGATCCCCGGGATCTCGACGTTCGCCCAGATCGAGTCGACCATCGCGTGCGGCGGCGCGACGACGCCCGAGGCCCTTCGCGAGATCCGGACGATGGGGTTCAGGTCGGTGATCAACGTGCGGCTGGCGAGCGAGCCGGGCGCGCTCATCGAGGAAGAAGGCGCGGTCGCGCGGGCGGCCGGTCTGAACTACGTCCACCTTCCCTTCGATGCCAACGCGCCGGATCCGAATCTCATCGACAACTTCATCGCCGCGGTGACGGCGCCGGCCAACACGCCGGCCTACGTGCACTGCGCCGCCGGCGGCCGCGCGGCGGCGCTCTGGATGGTCAAGCGCGTGAAAGGCGACCGCTGGCCGGTGCAGCGGGCGCTCGCCGAAGCGAACGCCCTGGGCCTCAACGACCGCTTCCGGCCCTGGGTCCTCAACTACCTCCGCACACACCCGTAAGCTAGCGCCGCGCCGACGCCGGCGATGCCGACGTCCGCTGCGGGAGCCCGAACACGAGCATCGCGTTGCCGCCACCGGGCCGCTTCACGTCCGGCGTCAGCTCCACTGGGAGGAGCGACGTCCAGCTCCCGCCGCCTGTGCCCGACGGGACGGCAATGTACTGCCGGCCGTTCACCGCATACGTGATCGGGAAGCCCTGCACCGACGTCGGCGTGCGGGCCTGCCAGAGCCGCGCGCCGGTCTGCACGTCGTACGCGTACACGTTGCGGTCCCAGTCGCCCACGAATGCAAGCCCGCCGGCCGTGGTCAACGCCGCCGTGTTGTACGGCGTCCGGATGCGCTGGCGCCAGAGCACGCGGCCGTCGCGCCCCATCGCGACGAACTCGCCCAGCTGCCCGGGCGACTGCGGATGGAACTGGTTGATGCGGCGCACCGGCCCCGTCCCGCCGCGCCCCTCCGCGAATTCCACCGGGCGGAACGTGCCGCGCTCGCAGTGAAGGCTGAGCGGGATGTAAAACGCCTGCGTCTGCGGGTGATAGGCCATCGCGCGCCAGCTCTTGAAGCCGGCCGTGCTCGGGCACCACTCGAGCTCGACGTCCATCTGCGGGATCATGCCGGGACGGTACGCGACCTTGCCCGTTCGCTTGTCGACGTCGAGGAGGGTCTGATAGCCGAGATCGGACGCGCTCAGAAACTTCCCCGTCCGGCGATCGAGCTCCCAGAGCACGCCGATCTTCCCCATCTTGAAGAGCGACTGCCGGCCGCCCGCGTCGACGAGGATGTTCTCGAACACCTCGTCCATGTCGTGCGACTCGCCCGGAATGTGCTGGTAGTACCACACGATCTTCCCGGTGTCCGGATTGAGGGCGAGCGTCGCGTTCGTATAGAGCGCGTCACCCTCAGTGCCCCGCACGACGCGCGCCCACGGCTTGGCCTGCGCCGTCCCGAAGTAGATCAGATTCGCGACGGGATCGTAGCTGCCGGTAATCCATGCGTCGCCGCCGGCGCGGAACATGAGCGGGAGATCGCCCCACGTCTCGCCGCCCGGCTCCCCCGGGCGCGCGATCGTCGAGGTCCGCCACAGCTCCTTCCCCGTTCTCCCGTCGTACGCGCTGATGAAGCAGACGTCGTCTTTGTAGCGCGAACAGCCGGTCATGCCGGCGACGATTCTCCCGTTCACGACGATCGGGCCGCTCGTGTACGTGTAGCCCTTGCGGTTGTCGGCGGCCGTCGTGTCCCACGCGACCTTCCCGGTGCGGGCGTCGAGCGCCACGACGTGCGCGTCGGCGGTGGTCAGGTAAATCTTGTCGTCCCAGATGGCGAGGCCGCGCATCGGACGGTCGCCGGCGCCCTGCGCGCCGGGGTACTCGCGCTCGTATTCCCAGATCAGATCGCCGGTGGCGGCGTCGAGCGCCTGCACGCTGCTCCCCGGGTTGGCCAGATACATCACGCCGTTGTACACGAGCGGCGTCGCCTGGTTCGACCCTGGACGCATCGCCCACGACCACACCAGCTGCAGCTGGTGGACGTTGTCGCGCGTGATCTGATTGAGCGGGCTGTAGCCCCAGCCGTCGAGCGTGCGGCGCCAGTGGACCCAGTCGTTGGGGCTGGGGCTGCGCAGCATCGCGTCGGTGACCGGGGTGACATTCCTCGTGGACGGGTTCTGCGCCGCGACCGGCGCGAAGAGGAGCGCAGCGAAAGCCGCCGCACCCAGGGCTGTCAGCGCAGATCGCGCGCGCATAGCGGACTCCTGTCTTTCACATGGGGCGAGCCGGAACGGCTCGCCCCACCATCGCCCAGACCGCGCTAGTTGGTCGCGGTCCCGACGATCTTCATGAATTGCTCCCCAGGCCCGGGCTGGCCGTGGATCGGGACGTGCTGCCCGACGTCCAGCCTGAGGCGCTGAATGTTCGCGCGGAGCGCTCGCATGTTGGCGTTCGGCATCGGCGCCTGCGCGCCCTGCGCGGGCGGAGTATACAGGTCGGCATTCACCAGGATCCGCTCCTTCGGGAAGTACGCGATGAGCATGCCGTCGGCGTGATTGAGCCCCTGCACCGGATGCAGCTCGAGCACGCGCGTGCCATCGCTGATCACGTACCTCTGGTTGACCGTCTCGATCGGCAGCGGCCGCCGGCCGCCGCTGAAGTACGGATAGAACGTCGAGAACCGATCGGGCATCATCGTGCGCGCCCCCGGCGTGAACAGGACGTCCTCGTAGAACTCCCTGTTCCCCTGGTGCGTGACGAGCGTCACGCCCTGCGCCATATAGGTGCGGAGCCCGCCCGAATGGTCGAAGTGGTGGTGCGTGTTCACGACGTAGCGGATCGGCTTGTTGGGAATCAGGCGGCCGACCTCGGCCAGCACCGCCAGCGAGCGCTCCTCGTTGAGCGGTCCCTCGATCACCGTGACGAAGTCGCGGAAGTCGACGGCGAGGCTGTTGTGCGTGCCGCCAGCGATGAGCCAGACCCCGTCCGCGAGCTTCTGCGATTCCGCGCGCACGGCAGGTGCCGTCGCTTTCTGCGCCTCCGCCGGCGCCGGCATCGCCGGCACGGCGATATTCGGCTGGACGTTCGTCAGCGTGATCTCCATCGAGTTATGCGCCACGGCCAGCCGCGGATCCCCCTGATGGATGTGCAGGGTCGTCGGGTACTTGATGCCCCCGAAGTCCTTGTAGTTGGTGTAGCGCAGCTCGTACAGCATGTCACCGTAGACGGGGTTCGGCACCCAGGTGTGGACCATCGCGAGCAGATTCTGGTCGTCGAACGTCCCGACCACCTTGTACTTCCCCATCATCGTGAACGAGACCAGCGTCTGCTTCCCGTTCGGCGTCACGGCACCGGTCGGCGAGCCGAGCGTCAACGAGATCGCCGTCGCGTTCTGGGCCTGCGCCGCCGCCCTGAGGAAGCCGTGCGGCGTGAGCAGGATGTCGAGCTGGCGGAACTCCGCCACCGGCACGCCCGCGAGATACAGGCCAGGCTGCGGAACCGGCTTGCCGTCGACCAGGTTCCAGGCGGCGTTGCCGCTGACGGCGAAGACCTGCTGCTGTTCACCCTGGATGGGCGTGCCGCCGCCGCCGCGCGGCGGATTGCTGCCCTGCCTCCGGGTGAATTCCTCGCGAGACGTGCGCGCGTCGAAGTCGATCGTGCGGACGTAGCGCGTCACCTCGAAGCGTGGCCAGTCCTCCTCCGGACTGAAGCTCTGACCCACGCCGGCGTTCCAGCCGGTCCCGGTGATCTGAACGGATGTCGGATTCCCCATGGCCTTGGCTGCCGCCTGCAGCACGGCCCTGGCATCCTGAGCCGACGCCGCGCCGGCCGTCAGCGCGATCATGACGGAGACTGCAACGATGAAAACACCCAGCTTTCGCATAACACTTCCCTCCCGCTTGGCGCTCAGTTCTCCTGTGCCCGCGCGCCGCTGAGCACGCCGCGGAGCCCGTAGTTATCCTCGTGGCACGCGTATTCGTACATCGGACCCGGTGCCTTCCGCATCGGAATAGTAGCCGTCCAGGGCCTCGTCCATGTCGTCGGGTCGGTGACGGTAAATTCGTACAGGAGCGTGTCGGCGTCGACGCGCGTCAGGCGTTCGACGAGGCGCATGTTCGCCGACGACCCGCGCACGTTGGTCTGTCCGCGGAAGTTCGCCGTTTCGATGACGAGCGTGCGCCCCTCCCACCGGCCGCGTGAGCTGCCTCGCCACTGGCGAAGCGGCCCCGGAAGATGCTGGCGGCCGTCGAGCGGCACGATGCGCGCACTGTGGATCATCTCCGTGACCAGCACCACGTAGCCCGGCGTCTGAAGAATCTGGACGTGATTGTTGTACGCGCCAGGCGTCATCGGCGGCCCTTCGTTCAGGCCGACGATGCACCGCTCCTGGAGCGGGCGGTCCTCCCAGGAGTCAGCCTGGACGCGTCCGAGCTGCGTCTCCCGCGCCTCCACGTCCTGCGCGTCGATCCGTCTCTGCGCCTCGGGCGTGAACGGCGGCAGCCGGCCGTCGGGCGGGTCCACGATAAGCGAAGTACGTCTCGTCTCGATGACGGTGCTCCCGCGTTCGTACCAGAATTCGTTGTAGGGCACGACGCCCCCGGGCGGATAGTTCACGCCCCCCTTCTCGGGATCGATCAGGTCGCGATTCAGCCGCCGATTCTCCGCCTCTTCAAACGCCCGCGCCTCTGCCTCACTCAGCACCGGTTTGTCGGCGAGCGCGGCCGGTCGCTCGAGCGGGGTGATGGTGCTGAAGTCCCAGAGGCCCTGCAGGTCGTACTGCCCATCGGGTGTGCGCGGCGGCGTCGACGTCTGAGCCGCCGCCGGAAACGTTGGGGCGGAGACACCGATCCCGAGCACGCAGGCGGCGATTAGCCCTCGAGAGCACATTGTGAGCCCTCCGTTGCAGGACGCAGTCACGGACGAGAGGGCGATTATACGCCCCGTTAGGGCAATGCGAGGGCGACGAGCTCCGGCAGCGAATCGGCGCCCGGCGGGCGCACCGTCAGCGCGATGTACTGTTTACCGCCAAGCAGATAGGTCATGGGGGTGCCGACGGCGATGCCCGGCAGATCGGTCGATCCGAGCTCCTGACCGGTCTTCTTGTCGTACGCGACCAGCCGGGGGCCATCGTTGGTGCCGCCCGCGGCCAGCGCGTACACCAGCAGCGTCTTCGTGAGCACCGGGCCGATCCGCGTGGTGTCGCCGCCGACGGGTGGCAGGTTGAGCGGCTTGAGCAGCGGCCGGTTCCGCACGTCGTCGCCGTTCCCGGTCGGCACCATCCACGCGTGCGTGCCGGTGTTCATGTCGATCGCAGTCATCCGCGAGTACGGTGGCTTGAAGAGCGGCAGACCGCCCGGCATCATCGGCCCGGGCCGGGGCCGCTGGACGTAGCGGAGGTTGCTCTTCAGCTCCGGCTCGGGCGGGACGACGCGTACCACACTCCATCCCTGTTCCGACGGGACGTACAGCATGCCGGTCTCGGGATCCACGGCCGCGCCCGACCAGTTGCCGCCGCCGCCCGTGCCGGGCCGCTGAATCGTCCCCTCCGTCGTCGGGGGTGTGAACAGGGGACCGAGCCGGTATCCCTGCACGGCCTTCACCGCCATCGCGCGAATCTCAGGCGTGAAGTCGGCCAGATCGTCGATCGTCGCGCCCTGGTGCTCGAACGGCGCCGGCCGCGTGGGGAACGGCTGCGTGGGCGACGCGCGCTCGCCGGGCACATCCGACGGGAGCACCTTCCGCTCCTCGATCGGCCAGACCGGCGCTCCCGTCGCGCGGTCGAACGCGTAGACAAATCCCTGCTTCGTGATCTGCGCGAGCGCCCTGATCCGCCTGCCGTCGACCGTCACGTCGAGCAGGTTCGGCGCCGCGGGATTGTCGTAGTCCCAGAGCCCGTGGTGCACCATCTGGAAGTGCCAGACGCGCCTGCCGGTCTTGAGATCGAGCGCGAGCACGCTTTCGGCGAAGAGGTTGTGGCCGGGCCGGTGGCCGCCGTAATAGTCGGGCGCCACGGTATTGGTCGGCGCGTAGAGCAGCCCGAGCTCCTCGTCGGCGCTGAACATCGACCACGTCGTCACCTTGCCGGAGTACGCCCAGGAGTCTTCTTCCCATGTCTCGATCCCGAACTCGTTGACCTGCGGAATCGTGTGGAAGGTCCACCTCACTTGGCCGGTTCGAACGTCGTAGGCGCGGATCCAGCCGGGAATCTGCTCTTTCTGGCTGATGAGCGATGAGATCGAGGCGGGCGTGACGACGAGGTCGCCGACGACGACGGGGGGCGACTGGACCGAGTATGTGAGGGCGTTGAGGTAGTCGCGCGCGCCGCGCGCCGCGCGCGGCAGCCCGGTCATCAGGTCGACGCGGCCGTTCGTGCCGAAGCCACGGACCGGCAATCCGGTCCTGGCATCGACGGCGATGAGGTACCCGTCGCCGGTGCCAAAGAAGATGCGCTCCTCCTTGCCGTCGGTCCAGTACGCCACGCCCCGCTGGTTCCACCGCGCCGTCATCGTCGTGGTCCCGGCCTCGTAGCTCTTGGGGTTGTGCACCCATCGCACCGCGCCGGTCCTGGCGTCGTACGCCGCTGCCACAGACGAGGGAGAGTTCAGGTAGAGCGTGCCGCCCACCATGAGCGGGGTTGCCTTGAAATTGCTGACGAACGGCGGCTGGCCGTCGCGCCAGCGCTTCGGGTTCAGGCGATTCAGCTCCGCGAAAATCTCTCTCGAGCTGGCGGTCCATTCCGCGCCGTTCGGCAGCGTCATGCTCAGGACGGCGTCTGGTGTCTTCACCCGCCACGCGACGCGGAGCCTGGAAAAGTTCGCCGCGGTGATCTGATCGAGCGGCGAGTACTTGGAGCTGGCGAGATCGCCGCCGTAGGTCGGCCACTCGCCCCGCGCGGTCGACGGCCGGTCCGGGCGCTGCGCCGACGCGACGATGCCGCCGAGCACCGCCGCGATGACGACAACCCCCGCGGCAACGCCCTGGCGGATCGCTCCGCGCGCGGGCGGCCGAACGAACGCCGGAATGACCGTGCTGACGAGCATGAGGCCGGCAATAACATAGAGCGCCTGAGCGTAGCCGCCCGTGCTCTCGCGCAGCGCCGCAATGAGCATCGGTCCGAGCACGCCCGCGCAGCTCCATGCCGTGAGCAGCAGCCCGTAGATCGATCCCACGTTCTCGGCTCCGAAGTAATCGGCCGTCCACGCCGGCATCGTGCCGAAGCCGCCGCCGTAGCAGAGAAGCACCAGGCACGCGAGCACGGTGAGCATGCCCAGACTCTGCGCCGTCGGGAGCAGGGCAAAGACGATCGCCTGGATGGCGAACATCGCGAGGAACACCGCGCGGCGGCCAATCGCATCCGACAACCATGCCCACAGAAAGCGCCCGGCGCCGTTGGCGATCGCAATGACGCCGACGAACCCCGCGGCGGCCGCCGGCGTCGCGCCCGCGATCTCCTCGGCCATCGGCGCCGCCTGCGAAATGACGGCGATGCCGGCGGTGATGTTCAGGAACAGCAGCGCCCAGAGGCCATACCATTGCCAGCTGCCGACCGCCTCGCGCAGCGTGTAGGTGTGCGCGGAGCGCTGCCGCTGCTGCGTGGCCGACGGCGTCCACCCGGCCGGCCGGTAGCCGGGCGGCGGGTTCCGCATGAAGCAGGCCGCGCCCATCACGGCGACGAGGTAGACGACCCCGAGAATCGCGAAGGTGTTGAGCGCGCCGACCTGTGCGATCAGCCGCGTCGCGACCGGCGCCGTGATCAGCGCGCCGCTGCCGAACCCGGCGACCGCGATGCCGGTGATCATCCCGCGTCGATCGGGGAACCACTTGACGAGCGTCGCCACCGGCACGATGTAGCCGAGCCCGAGGCCGATGCCGCCGATCAGGCCGTAGGAGAGATACAGCAGCCAGAGCCGACCGCCGGCGAAGCTGGCCAGGAAGACGCCCGCGCCGTAGAACGCGCCGGCCGCCAGCGCCACCGGCCGCGGCCCGGCGCGCTGCATCCAGAGGCCGCCGGCGAAGGCCGAGCACCCGAGCACGAAAATCGCGATCGTGAACGCGAGCGTCACCTCGCCAATCGTCCACCCGTAGGCCTGGGTCAGCGGGATCCGGAAGACACTCCACGCGTAGACGGCGCCGAGCGCAATCTGCATCACGACACCGGCGGCGGCAATCAGCCAACGGTTGGGCATCGGTCACCTCGACAGGAACGGCCGTTGCATCTTATGTCAAACTGATCCGGAGGGCTCAAGGGACGTGAAGGATCCCGCGACCATCATCGAGTACGGCGTGCCGATCGACCCGAAGGTGATGGTCGAGCCGCCGGATCCCGACACACTCGAGTTGGAGGCGGGCCATCCCGGCCTCGGCGATGACGACTACGTCCGGCGCCGCCACGACCTGTTCGCCCTCTGCCGCCGCCACCGCCTCGAGAGCCTCGGCCCGCCCCTCATCGACTACACGCCCGAAGACACCCGGATCTGGCGCGAGGTGACGCCGAAGCTCGACGAGCTGCACCGTCAGCACGCGTGCACGCTGTACCTCCAGGCGAAGGACGCGCTCGGCATCAGCACGACGGAGATTCCGCAGCTGCGGCTCCTCAGCCAGCGGCTGGAGCAGGAAACGCAGATGCACCTCGTGCCGGCCGAGGGCCCGCTCGCCTACCGCACCTTCTACGGCTACATCGCGAAGCGCGGCTTTCCGGTCACGCAGTTCATCCGCCACGGCTCGCACCCGGAGTTCACCCCCGAACCCGACATGGTGCACGACTGCCTGGGCCACGTCCCCTCGCTCATGAACCGCGACTACGCGGAAGTGCTCACGCTCATCGGCCGCGCGGCGATCACGACACCCGACCCGCTGAAGGTGCTCGCGCTCAAGCGATTCAGCTGGTACTCGATCGAGTTCGGCCTCATCGAGGAGGCCGGCACCCTCAAGGTCTTCGGCGCCGGCATCCTGTCGTCCACGGGCGAGATCCCGTTCTCGCTCTTCTCGAAAGAGGTCCGCCGCAAGCCGTTCGTCACCGACGAGGTGATCGAGACGGACTACGACCCCTCACGTATGCAGGATCACCTGTTCATCATTCCGTCGTTCGGCTGGCTGCGGGCGGAAATCGAGGGGCTCGTGCGGCGATTTGGGATCCCGGTGGTGTAACTCCCAACTCCCAAACCGCCAACTCCCAACCCCCCACGTTCTGGGAGTTGGGAATTGGGAGTTGGGAGTTTCGGTTACTGCAGTCTCGCCGTGCTGTTCCGCTTCGGCACGTGTCCGACCGGAATGCGCGCCGTTTCCTTCATCGTGGCGATGTCGATGGCGGAGGTCCAGTTCGACCCCGACATGGCGACGTACGCCGTCTTGCCGTCAGGCGTGAGCGTCACCCAGTTCGGGTCGATGCCGCCGGTCATCTCCACCTCGCCGAGCATCTTGAAGTCCGGCAGCGAGAACTTGTAGACCTTGTTGTTGAGGCGGCTGTTGGCGATGAGGATCTTCGAGTCCGGCGTCACCGCCAGGCCATGCGAGACGTTGCCGCCGACCTTCACCTGCCTGGCGGCCGGCACGTCCGGGTACGCGACCCGGCGCAGCTCCTTCCGCGTGGCGAAGTCGACGACCATGAACCCGTTGAACTCGCTCAGCTGCGCGAAGATGTAGCGCGTGGAGCCGTCCGCATGGTGGTCGAACGCCATCGGCCGGATGCCGAGGTCGACGTCCAGGTACCACGCGAGCTCGTCGGTCGCCGTGTCGATCACGTTGATCCGGCCGACGGGCGTCGAGCCCGCAACGGCGTACTTGCCGTCCGGCGTCACGTAGGTATTGTGGATGCCGTGATTCGTGCGGACGGTCTTGTGGAGCCGGCGATTGATGGTGTCGACGATGTCGACGCCGCCCGGTTCGGATCGGATGGACACGAAGACCTTGCGGCCGTCCTTGCCGATGGCCAGGTTGTTCGGATGGCCGGTCAGCGGCACCTTGAAGACGACCCGCAGCGTCCGCACGTCGACGAAGTCGAGCGTGCTCTCGGCTTCGTTGCTCACGTAGATCCAGCGGCCGTCGGGCGAGCCGACCGCGCCGTGGCCCACTTCGATCCCTTCGATCACGCCGACGACCTTGTTGGTACCTGGATCGATGATGTGGACGTTGTCACCCGCGCTGTTGGTCTGCAGGATGCGCACCTTGCCGGCCGCCGGCGCGCCGTTGGTCGCCCCCGCCTGCGTGGCCGTCCGCCCCTGCACCCACGCGGCCAGCGTCTGCCACTCGGGCTCCGCCTTCGACTTCCAGTGTTTGCCGCCGCTGTGATACAGGTCCCCGCCGCCCTCGGTCGCGAGCGTATGGAGCAGCAGGCGGCTGCGGTCCGGGTTCCCCGGCACGACGCGGCTGCGCACCAGCTCGAAATTCTTGCGCGACTGCTCGTCGTTCCACATCGTGGCGCCGGGCGAGAGCGCCTGCAACCGCATCGGCGTCCCCTCGATGTGGCACGCCACGCAGCGCGCGTTGCCGGCGCGCTTGGTCAGGAAGATCGGCTGGACGTTGTTCTTGAAGAAGTCGTAGTCCAGCGTGACGGCCTTGGCGCCGGCCTCTTGCGCCTGCGGGGCGGGCACGGTCCACAGCAGCATGAGCACGGCGGCGCCGCATGCGGCCGCCCAGCGACGACTGAGAGACGGTGTCCTCGATCGCGTCATGATCCTCACTCCTGTCCTGATTACCTGCGTGGCGGGGTCACTCCCTGATAAATCTTCATCCCGATGCTCTCACTGCTTTCGATGCTGCGGTTCCCTTCGTGGCACGCCTGCTCGAAGAACTGGAAGTCCGGCTGCGTGTTCCGCACCAGCGCCGAAACCATCGTCCACGGCCGGGTGTAGACCTGCGGATCCTCGATCCGAGCCTCGTAATGAATGTTGTCGGCGTCCATCATTGTGAACCGCTCCACGACGTGGAGGCGATCGCTGTAGAAATTCCCGGCGTTGTCGATCCACGCCCGGCCGTTCGCGTTGGTGACGTCGACGACGAGCGTGCTCCCCTCCCAGCGCCCGCGCGAATCGCCGTTGAAGAGCCGGATGCCGCTGGCCACGTGCGGCCTCGCTGTCGTCGAGATGACCCGGTGTGCGTGCGCGAACTCGAGCAGGTAGAAGACGTAACCAGGCGTCTGGATGATCTCGTGAGGGCCCGGGGCAATCACCCACCGCGGGACGCCCGGAGAGAAGCAGGAGGCCAGCGGCGAGATGTACGTCGCCACCATCTTCTTCTTGAGCTCCATCGCCCACGGCTGGTACGGCACCCGGCGGTCCGGCGTGTCGACCACGATGCTCGGCCCGGCCTGCGTGTTGAACGCGTCTCTGTCGTGCTCCTCGATGTCCTGCGACAGGTACAGCCGGTCCCAGTAGCCCGAGATGTTCGGCACGCCGTCGGGCGTCCGCGGCGGATTGAACCCCTTCGCCTTCTCCGACGCGCACGCGTGAAACGTGACGGGGTCGGGGACGGGACAGCCCGCGACCATGCGCGGCGCCTGCTGCGCCGACAACGCGGCCGCGGACACCACCGTCACGAGCGTGCCCACGGCAAGACGACCGACGAGTATGGTCATTTGAGCTCGAACTCCACCAACTCGAGGCGCGTGGTGCCTCGGTTGCGCACCGCGCGCATCACCTTCGGATCCTGCCAGTAGAACTCGCCGTCCCGGAGGAACATCGTCCGATCGGGCTGGCCGGGCACGCTTTCGATGATCTCGCCGCCGCTCACGACGACCCGCAGTCCCGGCGACTGCTGCGTAATCGCCGCCGCCGACTGGCCGGGCTCGAGCACGAGCCGCCACCCGCGCACGCGCGCGTTGTCGAGAACGGAGACGTACGCCGGCGCCTCCGTGCGCGTGGAGGGCGTGAAGCCGAGCGGCTTCGGCGCTTTGAAGATGAACGAAACGTTGTGAAACGGCGTCGTCCCGACGTTCGTGTTCTTGTGGGATCGGGGCGGCTGCCCGCCGTACGCGGTGAACTGGACCCGGCCGCGCTCGGCGCGCGCCGACGGCGCCGCCTGCGGCGATCCGAGGTCCTGACTCGTGTTGTCGGCCGGGACGATGTTCACCGACACGCTGTCGCGCGTGTGCGTGTGATAGCCGGTATCGCGCTGCGGCGGGATCTCGATTTTGAGAACGGTGACGTACTCGTTGGCGAAGACCGGGAGGTGGTACGGCGCCTTCTCAATCGGCACCGCTCCCTCTTCGCCCTGGGCGAGCGCCGGAGCCGCGACCCCGGCGAACGCAATGACCACAGCTGCACAAATCAGCCTCATCGGCCTCCTCAGAGTTGCCAGATAATACCGCGCCCGCGCCCGACCGGACCAGCCCGGAGGCCGGGGTTCCTCGGACCTGGGCGAGGTGTAGAGTAGGAACATGGCGCGGATGCTCGCGGTGGCTGCGGCGATCGCGCTTCTGCCCGTCGCGGCGGCTGCACAGGACGCCCTGTCGAGCGCGCCGCTGCGGATGGGGTTGCCGAGCGCGTCGCTCGACCGCGTGCCCCTGGGTGCGTCGGTGCGGCGCGACCTGTTTCGCGCCACGCCCACCACTTTCGCACCCGGCTTCGAGGAGCTTCCGCCGTTCGATCCTCGATTCCCCTGCTGCGGCTTTGCCGGACCGGTGTTCGCATCGGCTGTGCCCTGGTGGGCCGCGGCTCCGCACGTCGTGTACGTTCCGGTGATCGTACGCGAGGTGCCCGTACCGGCTCCGGCTCCCGCGCCGGCTCCACCCGTGGTGACACCACCGCCCCCCGCGGTCACGCCTCCGGCGCCGGGGGTTCCGAAGACGTTCTACGTCATTCCCCGCTGCTATGCCGGCGATCGTCCGCCCGAGCGGGCCACACTGGCGCCCGGCTGCGACATCGCGCGACTTCGAACAATTCCGCCCGTCGTGAAATAGGGATCGCCCTCCTCACGGAATCAGCAGCGACGACCCGACGGTCCTGCCCGCTTCGAGATCCGTGTGCGCGCGCGCCGCATCGGCCAGCGGATAGCGGGCGCCGACGTGCACCCGAAGCACGCCGCGTTTCAGCAGATCGAAGACCGCTGACGCCGATGCCACCAGCTCCTCGCGCGTGGCGATATAGGTGAAGAGTGTCGGACGCGTGAAGTACAGCGAACCGTGCTTCTGAAGCGTTGCCGCCTCCACCGGGGGTGGCGCGCCGGTCGTGGTTCCGAACGAGACGAAGAATCCACGCGGCCGGAGCGACGTGAGCGACGCGTCGAACGACGCCTTGCCGACCGAGTCGTAGACGGCCGCGACGCCTGTGCCGCCCGTAATTGCCCTGACACGTTCGGCGACGTCGTCGCGCGTGCGGTCGATCACCTCGTCATAGCCGTGCTCGCGCGCGAGACGGCACTTCTCGGCCCCGCCGGCGACGCCAATCATCGTGGCGCCGAGGTGCTTTCCCCACTGGCCGGCGAGGAGGCCCACGCCGCCCGCCGCCGCCCAGAAGAGCACCGCATCACCGCGCTTGACCTGATAGGTGCGATTGAGCAGGTACTCGACCGTCATCCCTTTCAGCATCACCGCGGCTGCCGTCTCGTCCGACACGTGATCGGGCAGCTTCACGAGCCGCACGGCCGGCATGATGCGGTGGCTCGCGTACGACCCGGGCACGTTGTGCACGTACGCGACGCGATCGCCTGGCTTCACCTCAGTGACACCCGGCCCGACGCGTTCGACCACCCCGGCGGCTTCACTGCCGATCCCGGTGGGCACCTGGAGCGGATACACGCCCGAGCGGTGGTAGACGTCGAGAAAGTTGATGCCCGCAGCAGTCTGCCGGACGAGCGCTTCGCCCGCTCCCGGTTCGGGCAGCGAAGTCGGCTCGAGCGTCATGACGTCGGGGCGGCCCTGGGCGGCGATGCGGATGGCGCGGGCGGTCATAGATAGTTGCTGGTGAATTATTAGGTTTACGTTTTTGCCACGCAAGTCGCGACGTGACGAGGCAAATATTGCCACCTTGCCTGACGCAACCCTTGATTCCCGAGGAAATCTGCGCGGCACGGCGGTGGCATCGTCGGCCCATGGCATGGAGGTTGACGATGGTAGACTCTGGATGTGAGCGTCATGGTCACTGAGTTCTACGATGCGCTGCGAAAGGCGGGCGTCGACGAGGGGCTGGCCAGAGACGCCGCTCGTGCAGTGTTGCCCGCAGAGGCCAGCACCGACCTTGCGACGAAGGCTGACGTCGGAATATTGAAAGCCGACCTGAAGGCTGACTTCGCTGTGCTGCGCGGTGAGTTCGCACAGCACAGAGCTGATACGCGGGCAGATCTCGCAGAGATGAAGTCGGACCTTCTCAAGTGGAACGTGGGCGCCATGGCAGCGCTCACCGCCATTTTCGCCGCGATTTCCCGCCTCGGCTGATGTCATCTGGGGCCAGTCCGTGAGCACGAAGGCGATTCTGGATGCTCCCGACCTGAAGACAGCATTCGCCGAACTGAAGCGCGACCTGATCAAATGGAATGTCGGGGCGATGGTGGCGCTGACGGCGTTCTGTGCGGCGATCGTGCGGTTCTGTTGATAGTTCGATCTCTGAGGGTTCGGCGCTCACGCGGGTTGCCATTTTTCAGCGGGGCCCGACCCGGCCGCACAAGTGCGCGGATCGCAGCTCCAGTCCCGCTGAAAAATGCGCGACCCAAGTGAGCGCCGAACCTACGGTGCTCTTGTTTCGATACTTCGTCGCGACGACCAGAGCTGCCAGCCGACGATGGCGGCGGTCAGCGCGAAGAACGTCAGGGCGAACGGGCTCTCCAGAAAAATCCGATGGCTCCCCTCGCTCAGGATGAGCGCGGTCCGGTACTGCTGCTCGAGGGTCGGGCCGAGCACCAGGCCGAGCACCACCGGCGCCACGGGTATCCGTGCGCGCTGCAGCGCGTAGCCGCCGAGCCCGAAGACGGCCATCGCATACACGTCGAAGACCGAGTTCCGCGCTGCGTACGCCCCGATGCCGCAGAGGACGAGAATGCACACCGCCAGCAGATGCGCCGGCACCCGCAGCACCTTGACGAAGAGCCGGATGCCCGCGACCTGCACCAGCAGGATGACGATCCACGACACCATCACCGTGACGTACAGCGCGTAGATCACGTCGAGGTGTGTCTGAAAGAGCAGCGGCCCGGGCTGCAGGCCGTGAACGAGCAGGCCGCCGAGGATGATCGCCGTCGCGGCGTCCCCGGGAATGCCGAGGCTCAGCATCGGAATCAGCGCGCCGCCCATGACGGCGTTGTTGGCCGCCTCGGGTGCGACGACCCCGCCGATTTCTCCCCGGCCGTACTCCTCCGGCCGCCGGCTGAACCGCCGCGCGTGGTCGTAGGCGAGAAACGACGCGATGGGGCCGCCCGTGCCGGGCACCGCGCCGACCACGGTGCCGATGATCGACGCCCGCGTCATGAGTCCCCAGTAGCCGCGCAGCCGCGACCAGGGCAGCAGTCCGCGCACGTCTTCCGTCACGATCTGGGGTCTCATGCGCCCGTGGCCGGCGAAGGTCTCGATCACCTGCGGCACGGCGAACAGGCCGATCATCGCGACCAGCATGTGAAGACCCTGCTGCAGCTGCACCGTGCCGAACGTCAGCCGCGCCACCCCGTCGATCCCGTCGAGCCCGATCGTCATGATCATCAGGCCGAGCACGCCGGCGATGAGCCCCCGGAGCAATGACTTCTCCGCCAGGCCGCAAATCGTCGAGAGGCCGAACAGCACCAGGGCGAAGATCTCGGCCGGGCCGAACCGGATCGCGAACGCCGCAATCTGCTCCAGCAGCAGGACCATGACGACCAGGCTGAATATCCCGCCGAAGGCCGACGCGACGACCGATGCGCCGAGCGCCACGCTCGCCTCGCCTTTCCGCGCCATGGCGTAGCCGTCGAACACCGTCGCCGCGGCCGAGGGCGTACCCGGAATGCCGATCAGGACGGCCGATACCGCTCCGCCGGTCATGCCGCCTGAGTAGACGCCGAAGAGCATGGCGATCGCGGGAATCGGATCCATCGCGAAGGTAAACGGCATCACGAGGATGAGCGCCATCGAGAACGTCAGCCCGGGAACGGCGCTGACCACGAGGCCGGCAATCGCGCCGACGGTCGTCGCGGCCAGTACGCTGGGCTGCAGAGCGGCCGCGATCGCCTGGAGGACCATGTCCATCAGCGCGGCCCCGCTACCATGGGGTCCAGACCGCGCGCGGCAGCGGAATGCCGAGCAGTGTGTTGAAGACGGTCCAGCAACCCAGCGCAAAGGCGGCCGTGAAGCCGGCGATGAAGCCCCAGCGCCGCATCTGCAGCACGCCCGTCATCGTGAGGACGATGATGACGGGCGTGGCAATCAGGAAGCCGGCGCGTTCGAGCAGAAAGGCGTAGAGGATCAGCAGACCGAACGTGCCGCCGGCGACGGCAA
>CAZGLC010000001.1:20125-23542 GCA_964526235.1 uncultured Bifidobacteriaceae bacterium | reverse complement strand
CGGGATCCGGGATCCGGGAAACGACGCCATCCACACGCCGAGCACGCCCAGGAGCACCCCCAGGAGCAGTGGAAACCCGCGCGGCCCGGGCCACTCAGCCCCGGTATCCGGAATCTGGATCTGCACCAGCCAGAGCCACACCAACGCGATGAGGACGAGCCCGGCCCCCAGCCACCGATCGGCGCGTGACATGAACGTGGGGATTATCGCTTCTTGAGGCCGAGCTGCGTCATGAGCGCCGCAATCGCGGCGTCGTCACGCGCGACGAGCGCCCCGAAGTCGGCGGCCGGCAGGAACGCCGGCTCGAACCCGAGCTTCGCACTCAGCTCCTTGAACCGCGCGCTGGTCACGACACGGCGCGCCGCGGTCTCGAGGCGGGCGATGACGTCCGGTGGCGTGCCTTTCGGCGCGGCGAGGCCGCGCCACATCACGAAGTCGACGTCGAGCCCCTGCTCCTTCGCGGTGGGGACCTCCGGCAGCACGGGGATTCGCGCGGGGCTCGTCACCGCCAGCACGCGCAGCTGCTTCGCGTTCACCTGCCCGGTGAACTGATTGGGCCACTGCAGCGCCGCATCGACGCGCCGCCCGAGGAGCTCCGCGGGCGCCGTCCCCTGCCCGTACGGCACGTACACCGCGTCGATGCCCATCTTCTGGAAGAGCGCCGCAGAAACCAGATGCACGAACGACCCGCGACCTGAGATGCCGACCCGCATCCGCCGCCCCTTGGCGGCCGCTGCAAAGTCCTTCAGCGTCGTCCACCCCGAGTCGGCGCGGACGGCCAGCGCGGGCACCTCCATGCCGATCCGGGCGATCGGCTCGAACGCGCGATAGTCGAAATCGATGTTGCCGCCATGAAAGACCGTGCTGATCGAATTCGAGCTCCAGAGGATCGCGTAGCCGTTCGGCGCGCTCGACCGTACGAAAGAGTAGCCGACCGCGCCCCCCGCGCCGGTTCGGCTCACGGCCGCCACCGGCACGCCGAGCTCCTTCGACATCGCGTCGGCCAGCACCTGGGCGATCGTCGCGCTCGATCCACCGAAGAGCACGGTCATTTCGACCGCCTTCTGAGGGTACTGCCCTGCGCGCTGTGGCTTCAGCGACGGCGCGGCATGGACCGTGAGCGACCACAACGCGACGAGCGCCGCCATCATCCTCAACATCCCTGCTCCAGTACGTCCTTCACGGCGATCGTCCGCCCCTCGCGCGCCGACCGAATCCCGGCGAGCACCACGGCGAGCGAGCGCGTCGACCGTTCGCCGTCCATTTCCGGCTCGCCTTCGCCGCGCACCGCCGCGGCAAACTCGTCGAGCTCGTCCCTGATTGTATCGGCCTTGGGGCACGGAACCGGCTGGGCACTCGAGGCGCCCCGTTTCAGGAAACGGAGGCCGTGCTGCAGATCGTAGTAGGCGCTCGCCTCTTTGCCGTAGATGTTCATCACGTAGTGCTCGGAGGCCGACGCATAGCTGGCGTTGAGCGTCGAGAGCGCCCCGGTCTCATGCTCGAGCACCATGCTCGCCACGTCGGGATTGTCGCCCGGCAGCACGAGCTGCGCGAGGCGACCGGTCACCGCGACGATCGGCCCCATCAGGTACTCCAGCACGTCGGTGTAGTGAATGCCGATCTGCAGCATCACGCCGCCCGGCATGCCGGCGGCCGTGTAGCGCCACGACGTCAGGTCGATCTGCCCCAGCCGGTCGCGGCTGATGTTGGATTCGGCGTTCACGAGCCGCCCGAACTCGCCGGCGTCGATCCGCGCGCGGATCCAGCGGAAGTGCGTTTCCCGCCGCCGTTGATACCCGAGCGCGAGCACCACGCCCGCCCGCCGGCACGCGGCCGTCAGCGCCCGCGCATCGGCCACGGTATTGGCAATCGGCTTGTCCAGAAACACGTGCCTGCCCGCCTCGGCCGCGGCGCGCGTCGTCTCGAGGTGGGCGTTGTTCGGCGTGGTGTTGACGATCGCCTCGACGCGGCCGTCGGCGAGCATCGCCTCGTAGCTCGGCGCCGCCTCGCAGCCGTACCTGGCCGCGAAGGCGCGCCGCTTGTCGTCCGATCGCGTGAAGCAGGAAACGATCTGCAGCCTGCCTGAGCGTGTGATGGCGTCGGCGAGAATGTCCGACCACCACCCCATGCCCAGGCAGCCGACCCTTACGGGCCCGGAGCCATTCACTGAGTGACGTACACGGGGTTCGGACGCTGATTGAGCTCGATGTACGTGCCCCACGGGTCGTAGACGAACGCCAGGCCGCCGCCCTGGTCGTTCGGCGTGAACGGCCGATCGATCTTGACCCCGGCGGCCTCGATCGTCTTCACGAACGCCGCCAGATTGCGGACGTCGAAGCCGATGTGATCGAGCACGCGGCCCTTGGTGGTGACCGTCGGCATGTCGGTCGCCGAGAAGGTCAGATTCACGCCCGGAATGTCCGCGGCCTGGTTCTGCCCGCGCATGCCGGGCCGCGCGCCGAAGTGCCTGGCGTACCACGCCTGGATGACCGGGATCTGGTCCTTCGGCACCCAGAGGTGCACGTGATGGTGCTGGATGGGGAACTTCTGCTTCGGATCCTCGAGGATCTCGATCCGCAGGCCGTCCGGCGTCTCCACGAACGCCTGGTCGGTTCTGCCGTTGCCGCCGGGCAGCACCGCCAGTCCCGCGGCCTTCCACCGGGCGACCGACTGCTGTGTATTCTGGACGATGAACCCGACGTGATTGACGACGCTGCCTACCGTGCCGCCGGTTGGTGGCGGCACGTTGTTCTGGTGCAGGTAGACGATGACGCCCGGGAAGCGAACGACGTCGAAATTGCCCGCCTTCATCGCCTCGCCGCCCATTGTCACGAAGATCTTCTTGTTCGCTTCGATATCGCGCGTGTTGAGGTGCCAGTGGCCCATCGTCACGCCCGTCTCGTTCGGCGGAAACGCCTGGGCCTGCGCCAGGCCGGTCCCAGCCAGCCAGGCGATCGTCAGCATCGCAATCACTCGTCTCACGGCAACCTCCTACTTGTCGTCAATCCGATAACTTGCGCCGACGGCCTCGACCGCCGCGCGCGCGGCGCGGTCGTCGAACTCCCAGCTCCCGCCCGAGACGCCGATGCCGCCGATGCACTCGCCCTCGACGATGATCGGGTAGCCGCCTTCCATGGCGGTCCAGCGCTCCGGCCCCGCGGCGAGCGCCAGCCCGATCGCGTGCGCCACGTCCAGCGATTGCGCTTGTGCCCCGTGTGATGCGGTGGGCCGCTTGTTCGAGGCGGCGCAGACGGCCTTCGTCGTCGACGAGTGCACAGTGTGGAAGCGCCCGCCGTCCATCCGCTCGAGCAGCAGAAGATGGCCGCCGGCGTCCGCAATGGCCACCGCGATCGCAATGCCCTCCGCCTCGGCCATCGCGATGGCCGTCGCCATCATCTCTCGCGCGCCCGCGAGCGT
>CAZGLC010000001.1:8414-20025 GCA_964526235.1 uncultured Bifidobacteriaceae bacterium | reverse complement strand
TCAGTCCTGCGCCTCGACGACGCCGCCGCCGAACCCGGCGGCCATGAGCTGCTCGCGGCAGTACGCCGCCTGTCCCGACCTCACGTAGAACGCCGCGCCCATGCGGAGCCTGCCAAACAGCAGGCTCCGGCCGTACGGCTCCACCTCCACCGCATAGTCGACGCCGCCCGTCGTCAGCCACTCCTCGATGCGCAGCGCCATCCGCAGCGTCCCCGCGATGTAGATGCGCTCCGGGTCGAGCAACTCCTCGGCTTCGACGCGTGCCACAGCGCGATGTTCTACCACGGGAGGCGCTATACTCGGCGCGTGGATGCTGCGCGCGTGCGACGATGGGTCGCGGACAAACGCGAGGTCGAAGCGCGCGAGCACGCCGAACGTCGCTCGGCCGGCGTGTCATCGCAGGAGGCCATCTCTCAGGCACTGGCGCTCGTCGCGTTATATGGCCGGCTTCACGGATGGCCCGCCCGGGAAGACGAAGTCTCGACGCGGGAAGATGCTCAGATGTACGACCGCTGGCATCGGCTGAAAACCATCGCCGGCCGCGTTCGATGACCGCCGACGCGTCGCTCCTCGCGGCCCTGGCCGCCTGCGCCACCGCGCTTCGCACGCTCGGCAGACCGGCGATGATCATTGGCGGCATCGCCGTCATCGCGAGGGGGCTTCCACGACAGACCGTGGACATTGACGCCACGGTGTGGGCGGAAGGGCTCGAGGTGGATTCCGTTCTGGCAACGCTCGCGGCAGAACGACTCGTGCCGCGGACGCCGGATGCGGCCGCATTCGCGCGTGAGCGGCACGTACTCCTGCTGCGTCATGAACCGACCGGCACGCCGATCGAGTTGATCCTTGCGTACCTGCCGTTCGAGCGCGCCGCGCTCGAGCGCGCGGAGCCCGTCGACTTCGGCGGCGTCACCATTCCCGCGGCAACGGCAGAGGATCTCGTCATCTACAAGGCCGTCGCCTGGCGCGATCGCGACCGCTCCGATGTGGAACGCCTGGTCGCGTTGTACGCGGGAACCATCGATCTCGATCGCGTCCGTCGTGTGATTCGTGAGTTCGCGACCGCCCTCGACGAACCCGAACGCGTCCAGGATTTCGACACACTGGTCAGGCGGGCCCTCGGATCCTAGCGCCATATGCCGCACCCGGTTCTCGGTCTCCATCACGTCACCGCCACCGTCGACGATGCGCAGGACGACCTCGATTTCTGCCGCGGCGCGCTCGGGCTGCGCCTCGTGAAGAAGACGGTGAACTTCGACAATCACTTCGTCTATCACTTCTATTACGGCGACGAGCGCGGAACGCCCGGCACGATCTGGACGACGTTTCCCTACAAGGGGCGCGATGTGCGTGTCGGCCAGACAGGCGCCGGGCAGGTGACCGCGACGGCGTTTTCAGTGCCCGCCGATTCGCTCGCCGCATGGACGGCGCGGCTTCAGGCGCGCGGCATCACCGTCCGCGACGAGGCGCCGCGGTTCGGCGAGTCGTCGATCGTCTGCGCGGATCGATCGGGACTGCGGTTCGAGCTGGTCGGCACCGATCGCGATACCCGCGCTCCCTGGGCCGGCGCCAGCGTCGGCAACGCGGCGGCGATTCGCGGGCTGCATAGCGTGACACTGACCGTCCGCTCGCCCGAGGGAACGGTGGACCTGCTGACCACGCTGCTCGGCTGGCGGGTGGTGAACGAGGCGGCGCCGTACGTGCGGCTGGCCGCTGGCGACGGCGCGCCGGGGCGGCTGCTCGACGTGCGGCACGACCCCGCCGCCAATCCGGCGATCAACGGCCTCGGCACCGTCCACCACGTGGCGCTGGCGATTGCCGCGCTCGACGAGCAGACGCGCCTGCGCCGCGAGCTGATTCAGTACGGCTGCGAGGTCACCGAGATCCGCGACCGCTGCTACTTCACCTCGATCTACTTCCGCGAGCCCGGCGGCGTGCTCCTCGAAGTCGCGACCGTGGGACCGGGCTTCACGGTGGATGAGGACGCTCGCGATCTGGGACGCGGCCTCACGCTGCCGCCGTGGGAGGAGCCGCACCGCTCCGACATCGAGAGGGCGCTCGCTCCCGTGATCGCGGCATGAGGGTCATGCGAGGATCGTGCCCTGATGCTCGCGCGCGCCTGACGGGAGCGGCATGGCACAACTGCGACTGACGATCGCGACGACCGACTACGACCACTTCCGCGACTTCCGCTTCGGGCTCGTCACGGCCGAAGGCATCGACCATCACTGGCTGACGCTCGGCCACCATGAATGCTTCGCCCGCTTCACGGCCAACCGGGAATTCGACCTGTCGGAGCTGTCGTTCGCCAAGTTCTGCACGCAGGTCAGCCGGCCCGGCACCGACATCATCGGCCTGCCGGTCGTCTGCTCGCGCCTGTTCCGGTTCTCGTCGTTCTATGTGAACCGCAAGAGCGGCATCCGCACGGTTGCCGACCTCCGGGGCAAGCGGATCGGATCCCCCGAGTGGGCCCATTCGGCCGCCGTCTACATGCGCGGCTGGATGCACAACGAGATGGGCGTGCCGCTCACCGACGTGCACTGGTTTCAGGCGGGCGCCAACGCGCCGGGACGCGAGGAGAAGGTGGAGCTGAACCTGCCGCCGGGCCTCTCGCTGACGCGCGTCACCGACCGGAGCCTGAGCCAGATGCTCGCGGGCCACGAGATCGACTGCGCGATCATCGCCCGGCCGCCCACGTGCTTCCTCGAGCATCATCCCGACGTCGTGCGTCTCTTCCCCGACTACGTGGAGATGGAAGAGGCCTACTACACGCGCACGGGCGTGTGGCCGATCATGCACATCATCGCGATGAAGCGATCGATCCTCGACGAGCATCCCTGGGCGGCGCGCAACCTCTACAACGCCTTCCTCGAATCGAAGCGCCGCTCGCTCGAGCGCATCCTCGACCCGGCTGTCTCCAGGTATCCGGTGCCGTGGCTGACGGCGTACGCCCGCCGGATGCGGGATCTGTTCGGCGCCGACCTCTTCCCGTACGGCATCGACGAGAACCGGCCCACCTGGACACAGATGGCCCTGTATGCCCACCAGCAGGGGATCGCGCACCGGCTGCTGACGCCCGAGGAGATGTTTCCGCGCGGCATCATGACGAAAGTCGTGATTTGAGGACTTGAACCGCGCGCCGGCTCGGCGCGGAATTCCGGGGTCAGACCCGGGTGAAGGGGCGGCGCACGGTTCCAGGTTCGCGGCATAACCTTGAGTCGCCCCATCACCAGGGTCTGACCCCAAGAGGAGCCACTTATGCAGATGCCGCTATTCGTCCTGGCCGCCCTCACCCTCGCTGCCGCGCCGGCCGCGGCGCACATCACGCGGATTGTCATCGACCCAACCCAGTCGCAGTCACCGGTGTTCGACGGCCGGGTGTTCGGGCCGAACGGAAGCGTCGGCCCCTACGAGAAGCTGCGCGGCAAGGCCCACGGCGAGCTCGATCCGAACGACCCGCGCAACGCGGTCATCACGGACATCAAGCTGGCGCCGCGCAACGCCCGCGGCAAGGTCGAGTACTCGATGGACATCTTCATCTTGAAGCCCATCGACCTCCGCAAGGGCAGCCACAAGGTGATTCTCGACTTCAACAACCGCGGCGAGATGCGCGTTGCGGTGTTCAACGATGCGCCGATGACCAACGACCCGAAGACGGCCAAGGATGCGGGCACGGGATTCATCATGGATCTCGGCTACTCCGTCGTCGGCAACGGCTGGGACATCGGGGCGACCGAGGGGCTCACGATCACCGTGCCTGTCGCGAAGAACCCCGACGGATCGAGTATCACCGGGCCGTCGTACGAGTACATCGTGTTCGACAACCCGAAGAGCGTCCGCTACGAGCTCGCGTATCCGGCCGCCACGCCCGACAAGACGAAGGCGACGCTCACCGTGCGCGAGCGGCTCGACGACGCGCCGACGCCGGTTCCCACGAGCGGGTGGGAGTATGTCGACGAGCAGACGATCCGGCTGCTGCCGGCGGGGACGCCGTTCAAGCAAAGCCACATCTACGAGTTCACCTACACGGCGAAGGATCCCTTGGTGGCTGGCATCGGCCTCGCGGCGACGCGCGATTTCATGTCGTTCCTGCGCCACGCGAAGGCCGACGACGCAGGCACGCTGAACCCGCTGGCCGGCGACGTGCGCCATACGTTCAGCTTCTCCATCTCGCAGCCGACGCGGACGCTCAACGACTTCCTCGAGTTCGGCTTCAATCAGGACGAGCGCGGCACGCGCGTGGTCGACGGGATGCTGAAATGGGTGGGCGCCGCCAACGGCGTCCAGATCAACTACCGCTTCGCGCAGCCGGGCCGTACCGAGCGCAACCGGCAGAACCACTTGTACCCGGAAGGCGTGTTTCCGTTCGCCTATCAGACGACCGCCGATCACCTGAGCGGCAGGAAAGGCGGCCGGCTGGACCGCTGCGCGGCGAGCAAGACGTGTCCGAACATCTTCAACGCGAACTCGTCGAACGAGTACTGGGTGAAGGCGGGGTCGCTCCTCCACACCGACTCGCGCGGCAACGACTTGCCCGATCCGGAGAACGCGCGGTTCTACCTGATGTCGGGACTCTCGCACGGCGTCGGCAACGTCACGAGCCGCGGCAGCTGCCAGCAGTTCCTCAATCCCACGAGCCCCTACCCCGCGCTGCGCGCGCTGCTGATGACGCTCGACGACTGGGTGGTCAAGGGGACGGAGCCGCCGCCGAGCCGCGTCCCGCGCCGGTCCGACGGGACGGCCGTGATGGTGCAGCCGCGTCCGGGGTATCAGACGGGCCTCGTGCCGCAGGACACGCTTGGCTGGCCGACGATACCCGGGGTGACCTACACGGGCGTCATCACGACGCGCTACTTCCTCGATTTCGGCCCGAAGCTCACCGAGGGGATCGTGTCGCACTACCCGCCGTCGCTGCAGAAGCGTCCCGCGTATCCGATTTTCGTCTCGAAGGTCGATCAGGACGGCAACGAGGTGGCCGGCATCCGCCTGCCGCCGGTCGAGGCGCCGATTGCCACCACCACCGGATGGGCGCTGCGGCGCGACGGCTTCGGCGTGAACGACGGCTGCGAGGCGAGCGGGCAGCACGTCGCGTTCGGGAAATCGAAAGCCGAGCGCGAGGCGGCTGCCGATCCGCGGCTGTCGCTCGAGGAGCGCTACAAGACGCACGAGGGATACGTCGCCGCCGTCCGGCGCGCCGCCGAGAAGCTGCAGCGGGAGCGCCTCCTGTTGCCGACAGACGTGCAGCGGTACGTGGAGCAGGCACAGGCGAGCACGGTGCTCCGGTAGGAGCGGCCCGTGCCGCGCGCCCGATGATTGGCGAGACGGTCTCCCACTACCGCGTCGTCGAGAGACTCGGCGGCGGCGGCATGGGCGTTGTCTACAGAGCCGACGATACGCGTCTTGGACGCCCCGTTGCACTGAAGTTCCTGCCGCCCGAACTGACGATCGACCCGCAGTCGCTGGAGCGCTTCCAGCGCGAGGCGCGCGCCGCGTCAGCGCTCAATCACCCGCACATCTGCACGATCTACGACGTCGGTGAGCACGAAGGGCGGCCGTTCATCGCGATGGAACTCCTCGAAGGTCGGACGCTGGGCGAACGCATCGGGGGCCAACCGTTGCCGACGACGGCGCTCCTCGAGCTCGGCCTGCAGATGGCCGAGGCGCTCGAGGCCGCACACGCCAAAGGCATCGTCCATCGGGACATCAAGCCGGCCAACATCTTCGTAACGGCACAGGACTGGGTGAAGATTCTCGATTTCGGCCTCGCGAAGGCGGTGCCCCATCCGATGGCGGTCTCCGCGCAGCCAACCGGCGCCCCGGGCGCACTCCATCTGACGAGCCCCGGCACCGCGCTCGGCACCATCCCCTACATGTCGCCCGAGCAGGCGCGCGGCGAGATGCTCGACGCCCGCACCGATGTCTTCTCGCTCGGCGCCGTGCTGTACGAGATGGCCACGGGGCGGCAGGCCTTTGCGGGAAACACGGCTGGGCTCGTCTTCCAGGCGATCCTCGACCCGAATCCGGTTCCCTTTACACAGCTCCGCCCCGGGCTGCCATCCAGACTGCACGACGTGCTGGCCAAGGCGCTCGAAAAGGACCGGACGCTCCGATACCAGTCGATGGCCGACCTGCGGGCGGACCTGCGGCGGCTGCAGCGGGAGGGCGAATCAGGATGGGCCCCCGCGACGCCGCCGGCATCGCCGCGGCAGCCGCCCCGGGCGCGGAAAGGGATCGAGTCGCTGGCGATCCTGCCGCTGATCAATGCGAGCGGAGATCCCGACGTGGAGTATCTGTGCGAAGGGATCGCCGAAAGCCTCCTCGGCAGCTTCTCACAGTTGCCGAAGCTGCGCGTCGCGCAGCAGCACCGATCGTCTAGGTACAAGGGGGCGGATGTAGATCCGCTGCAGGCGGCACGCGAACTGAACGTCCAGGCGATCCTCACTGGCAAAGTGCTGCTGCGCGACGACACGCTCGTGGTGAGGCTGGGGCTGGCGGACGTCGAACGCGACGCGCAGATCTGGGCGCAGCAGTACACACGGAAGGTGTTCGACATCTTCGCTTTGCAGGACGAAATCGCACAAGAAGTCACGCAAGCGCTTAAGTTGAAGTTGACCGGTGAGTCCAAGTCGCGTGCGAAGCGCCAGACCCACAATGAAGAGGCGTACCGGCTGTACCTTCACGGACGTTTCTACTGGGCGAGACGCACCCCCGACAATGTAAAGAGGGCGCTCACGTTCTACGAGCAGGCACTCGACAAGGATCCCAACTACGCTCAGGTGTACGCGGGAATTGCCGACTGCTATACGCTGCTCGGTTACACCCCGTACGCGACAATGCCGCCGGACGACGCTTTCCCTCGCGCCAAGGCCGCCGCGCAGAAGGCGCTCGCGCTCGACCCGTCTCTAGCCGAAGCGCACGCGGCGCTGTCGCAATGCGCCTTCTTCTACGATTGGGATTGGACGACAGCCGAACGTGAGCTGCGGCGAGCGATAGAGATTGGAGGCCCGAACGTCGCACTCACTCAGTCGCACGCGCTGGCGCTGCTTGCCGTACTGGAACGATTCGACGAGGCGATTGCCGAAGCACGGCGGCTTGCGGATGCGGATCCACTGTCGCCGAATGCCACCGGAAATCTGGCGCTTGTGTTCTTCCTCGCTCGCCGGTATGACGACGCCATTCGCGAAGCGCGCAAGGCGATCAGGATTGATCCCGACTACCATCCCGCCTACGCGTATCTGCAGCTTGGCTGCCAGGGGAAAGGCGAACTCGACGAGGCGGTGACGCTTGCGGAACAGTGGGCGGCGCGCATTGAGCATCCATTTGTCAGTTTCGCAAACACAGGATGGATCTACGGGTTGGCCGGGCGGCGGCAGGATGCTATGCGTATGCTCGCCCTCCTCGACGAGGCCACCGCGCGGGCGTATGTGTCACCGATTTACTTTGCCTATATCTACTGCGGACTGGGCGACGGTGAGAACTGGGCGCGTACGATGCGGGCCAGCCTCGAAGAGCGCTCCGGAACGCTGGTTTTCCTGAAATCCGCCATCTGGGACAACATGCGATCGCACCCGTTTTATGCGGAGATAGTCCGCAGGGTCGGTTTGCCGCCGGATGCTTCCATCGATCAGCCCTGATGCAGGATGGCGGCTCCAATCACCAGCTATCTGCTGACCGACCATGCCCGATCGGAGATCGCCCGGCGAGGCCTCGGCGACGTGGCAATCGGTAAGGTCCTGAAGAGTCCCGAGCAGCGACAGGTAGTCCGGCCCGGGCGCGAAGTGCTACAGTCGCGTTTCGAGGTGCACGGGCGAATGTATCTTGTGCGCGTGTTCGTCGACACGGATCGGGACCCGGCTGAGGTGGTCACGGCGTACCGCACGAGCAAGATCGACAAGTACTGGAGACGCGAACCATGAAGGTGACCTACGATTCCCGGACGGATACGATAACCGTGGTCCTGAAGGAAGGAGTCCCGGTCGCGGAAAGCGACGAGGACAAGCCGGGCGTCATCCTGGATTACGATGCCCAGGGCAACCTTCTGTCACTCGAGATCCTCGACGCGTCACGACGCGTGACGGAAGCTCGTAAGGTCGAGTTCCAGACAACGGAGTAGCTCCAGCCAAACATGCGACCCCTCGGTTTGATCCTGAGTCTTGCAGCCTCATTGACGATCGGGATCGCCGCCCGGGCGCAACAGGCCCAAGAGCCTGAAAAGAACGCTGCCAGTAGAACCGTTTGGGACGGCGTCTACACCGACGCGCAGGCGGCGCGCGGCGAGGCGCGGTACCGAACCAGCTGCAGCGGCTGCCATGACGATGGGCCGCGCAAAGGCGAGGCGTTCAAGCGCGACTGGAGCGGCAGCGACGTCGGGAGCCTCTTCGGCCGGATCAGGACGTCGATGCCGCCCGGCGCGCCGGGGAGCCTCCCCGACGCCGAGTACCTCGACATCGTCGCCTACATGCTGCGCGTCAACGACTTCCCCGCCGGCCGCGAGGAGCTCACCGCCGCGGCCGCATCGAGCACGCGTGTGGAAGGACGCGATGGACCGGAGCCGGCGCCGAGCTTCGCGCTCGTGCGCGTGGTCGGCTGCCTGGGCGCCGGCCCCGGCACTGACTGGACGGTGACGAACGGCAGCGCGCCCGTCCGTTCACGCAATCCGGCCGCGTCGACAGGCGAGGAGCTCAAAGAATCCGAAGCCGCCGCACTCGGCGGCGAGACATTCCGGCTGATGAACGTCTATCCCAGGCCCGAGGCGTACACCGGCCACAAGGTCGAAGCGAAAGGCTTGTTGATCAGGGACCCGGGCGGCGACCGGATCAACGCGACGGCGGTGAAGACGCTCGCGCCGCGCTGTCCATGACCTCGCGGATGGCCGCGGCCGTCACCGGCGAGCTGATGATGTTCATCCCCCGCTGCACGCCCTCGGCAATCTTCAGCGGCGTCCACCCGCGCTTGTTCTGACGATTCCAGACGTCCATCCGCGCGCCGCGCTCGGCCAGGAAGCGGACGACAGACGGTGCGTGCTTGAGCGCCGCGCCGTGCATGACCGTCTCGCCGTTGGCGTCGGACGCGTTCAGGTCGTTGTCGAACTCCAGCGCCACTTTCACGGCCTCCAGCACCTCGGGCTCGGTGCCCGGGTCCTCGCCGGGATTCTGCGTGCCGACGCCCGCGGCGACCATCAGCGGCGTCGTGTTGTCCTCGTTCGGCAGCCTCGGATCGGCGCCGAGCTCGGCAAGCAGGCGCATCAGCTCGAAGTCCGCGGTCCTGGCGGCGAGCAGGAACGGCGTCGCGCCGATGGAGTTCAGCGTCGTGAGCCCCATCTGGGGGCGCTTGCTGGCGCGCGCGTTGACGTCGGCGCCCTTTGACACGAGCGTCTGCACGAACTCGAGACTCGCCATGGTGCCGGAGCCGGGCGGCGCCGGATCGTTGCTGCCGGCGACGCCCATCTTACGCACCCAGGAGATCTGGTGCAGCGCCGTCCAGCCGCGGGGCGCCGTGTTCGGATCGGCGCCCTGATCGAGCAGCCACGCGGCAAGCTCGAAGTGGGCGTTGGCCGTGGCCAGCAGGAAGACGTTGAGCCCCGCCTCCGGCGGCCCGGGAGTCGTCTCCTCCGGCGCGGGCTCGTCGATCGGGGTGGTCGAGGGGATGGAGTCGTTGAGATTCGCGCCCGCCGCCAGGAGCGCCTTCGCCGCGGCAATCTGCCCTTCGCGCGCCGCAAAGAGCAGCGCCGTGAAGCCGCCGTTCGAGCGCGCGTGCACGTCGGCGCCGCGCGCGACGAGCGCCTGGATGACGGCTGCATGGCCCTCGGCGGCGGCCCACATCAACGCCGTCTGTCCTCGCCACTCCTCCTTCGCGTTCACGGTGGCGCCGTGCCGCAGCAGTACGTTGACGGCATCGGCTTTTCCCGTGCGCGCCGCGGTCATGAGGATCGTCTCGCCGTCCGGCAGCACCGTGTTCGCGTCGGCGCCGGCGTTCAGGAGCCGCTCGATGGCGGCCGCGCTGCCGTTGAGGCACGCGAGCCAGAGCGGTGTGACGCCGTACCGGTTCGCCGCCTTCACGTCGGCGCCCGCCGCGATGAGCCGCGTCATCGCCTGGACGTCGTCGGCGTAGACCGCCTCGTGCAGCGGCGTGGTGCCGTCGGGACTGACAGCGGGACGGACGGCGGGCCCAACGGCGGACTGCGCCCACACGCCGGCCGCGCCGGCCACGAGCAGCACCAGCGTCGTCAGCAACCGGACCAGGGCTGTGGCGTGCATCGACTCCTCAGACGTTGAGCGGTTCGAGAATCTCCGCCACCGTGCCCGTGCTGTCCACGAAGGCGTCGAGCCGGACGCCGGCCTTCTCGAGCAGCGTCAGGTGGAGGTTCGCGAGCGGCGTCTGCTGCGCGTACTTGATGTGGCGTCCGCCGCGCAGCCGTCCCGCGCCGCCGCCGGCCACCACGATCGGCAGGTTCGAATGGTCGTGAACGTCGGGGTTCCCCATGCCGCTGCCGAGCAGGTACATCGAGTGATCGAGCAGCGACCCGTCACCGTCGGGCGTGTCCTTCAGCCGCTGCACCAGGTGCGCGAAGAGCGACACGTGGTGCGCGTTGATCTTGGCGAGCTTGGCCAGCTTCTCCGGATCGTTCGTGTGGTGCGAGACGGGGTGGTGCGGCTCGGGCACGCCGATCTGCGGGTAGGTGCGCGTGCTCGTCTCGCGCGCCAGCTGGAACGTGATCACGCGCGTCGTGTCGGTCTGCAGCGCGAGCACCTGCAGGTCGAACATCAGCTTCACGTGGTCTTCCCACACCGTCGGCACGGTCGCCGGCCGGCTCAGATCGATCGTGACGCCCTGGGCGCTCGCCTGCTCGGCGCGCTGGATCCGGCGCTCGACTTCGCGCACCGAATCGAGGTACTGCGCCAGGCGGGTGCGATCCGAGGTGCCGAGCTCGCGGCGCAGGCGCGCCATGTCGGCCGTCATCCAGTCGAGGATGCTGCCGTCGCGCTGCAGGTCGGCGCGCCGGCGCTCCGGCGATCCGCCGTCGCCGAAGAGGCGCTCGAACACCACGCGCGGATCCGCTTCGGTCGGCAGCGGGGTCGTCGGCGACGACCAGGAGAGATTATTCTGGTAGGCGCAGGCGAAGCCGTTGTCGCAGTTGCCGACCTGCGCGATGAGATCGGTGCCGAGCTCGAGCGACGGGATCGGCGTGTCGCGGCCGATGGCCTGTGCGGCGATCTGATCGACGGTGACGCCCAGCTCGTAGTCGGTCCCCTCCGTCCGCTTCGCCTTGGCGCAGCTGAGGAATGCGCAGTTGGCCGACGCATGGTTGCCCGTCGTGTAGGCATTCCGCAGCTCGAGGTTGCTGATGACGGTGACCTGATCGAGGAACGGCATCAGCGACGCGAGCGACGACGACAGCTCGGTGATCCGCCCGGTCGCGGCGGGCGCCCACTGCATCCAGTTCGCCCCCATCGGGATGTAGACAAAGCCCAGGCGGCGCACCGGCCGCGCGGCGGTCTGCGCGAGTGCCGAGGCGGCAGGCACCATCGCGTCGAGCAGCGGCAGCGCCAGCATCGTGCCGATGCCGTGCAGAAACGTCCGCCGGGGCAACGACGTCTTCGTCAGGAACATA
>CAZGLC010000001.1:0-8314 GCA_964526235.1 uncultured Bifidobacteriaceae bacterium | reverse complement strand
TTCCGCATCTGGAACGGCGCGCTCTTCACCACACCCAGCACGATCGACGAAAACCGGTACTCCTGGCTCCGCGCGTCGCGCGCGATCGCCCGGACGGCGGGCGCGTCGTAGTACTCGAGGCCGCGCCCGAGCGCATAGGTGAGCAGCTTTTCGGTCACCGTGGTCACGAACAGCTCCGGTCGGCTCAGAATCGACTTGCGCAGGCCGGCCACCCCGTCGAACGTCGTGCCGCCCGGCAGCCCGCCGGAGGCGTCGACGGCGGCGCCGCCCTCGGTGCGCGTCCGCCAGCGGCCGACCGCATCGAAGTTCTCCATCGAGAGCCCCGCCGGATCCATCAGCTGATGGCAGCCCGAGCACGCCGGATTCGAGCGGTGCTGCGCCATCCGCTCGCGCATCGAGAGCGCCTTGCCGACCGGCGGCGCGCCGAGCGGCGGCACGTTGGCGGGCGGCGGCGGCGGCGGCGTGCCCAGGATGTTCTCCAGCACCCACTTGCCGCGAAGCACCGGCGACGTTCGGTTGGCGTATGAGGTGACCGTCAGCACGCTGCCGTGGCCGAGGAGTCCCGCGCGCACGCTGTCCTCACCCAGTGAGACGCGGCGGAACCGGCTGCCGTAGACGTTCGGAATGCCGTAATGCCGTGCCAGCCGCTCGTTGACGAACGTGTACGGCGCGCGCAGCAGGTCGAGCACGTTGCGGTCTTCCTGGACGATGCTCTCGAAGAGCAGCTCGGTCTCGCGGCGGAACGCCTGGCGCAGGTTGTCGTCGAACTCCGGGAACGTCCGCGGATCGGGGCTCACGGCATCCAGGTTGCGCAGATAGAGCCACTGTCCGGCGAAGCTGGTGACGAGCGCGGCCGCCCGCGGGTCGGCCAGCATGCGCCGCACCTGCCGGTCCAGCACCTCGGGCCGGCGCAGCGTGCCGTCGAGCGCGCGTGCGATCAGTTCCTCGTCCGGGATGCTGCTCCACAGGAAGAACGAGAGGCGCGACGCGAGCTCCACGTCGCTCACGCGGTACGCGGTGTTTGCCGCCGCGGTGCGCGCGTCGTGCTCGATGCGGAAGAGGAACTCGGTGCTGGCGAGAATCGCGCGCAGCCCCATTTCGACGCCCGCCTCGAAACCCTCTCTGGCCTGCACGTCGCGATAGAACCGCAGCGGCACGTCGAGGTCGGCGTCGTTCACGGCGCGGCGGTAGGCGCGGCGCGCCAGCGTCGAGAGAATCGTCCTCGCGCACGCGGCCTCTTCGGACGCGCCGGCGGGACGGCAGACGAAGATGCGCCGGCGGCTCGGCGTGTCGCCGGCGCCGCGCGCGTCGAAGGGACCGGTAATCGCCACCGAATGCACCGCGGGCTGCACCCGCGGATGCCGATCCATATTGAAGTGCGCCGGGTACGGCTGCCGCACGGTTTCGAGCAGGGCGAACGTCTTCCGCTGGAACGTCGCGCCGATCTCGTGCGGGCCCGCGCCGACCGTCGCGCGGACCTTCAGCTCCTTGTCGACCGCCTCGTCCGAGTAGTAATCGCCCACCTTGTTGCGGTTCGGCACGACCGTGAACAGGTCCAGCCGCTGTCCGTCGAGGGTGAGCTCGAGCTGGTGCGGCTCGTACAGCCCTTCGACGTTCTCGTTGCGATCGCGCGAGAGCCGGATCTGGATCTCGTAGGCGCCGTCGAGCGGGAAGAGGTGGCGGACCATCGTCCCGCCGCGCGTGCCGAGCGGCAGCCCGTCGACGTGATCCTCCTGCGTGAGATCGGGCGGCAGCAGGACGATGTGGCTGGCCGGCGCGGGGACCGGACTGCCGACCGCCAGGCGGCTCACCTTCTGCGCGGCCGCCAGGTAGCGTTCGAGCAGCGTCGGCGAGAGCTCGCCAACGGCGACGTTGTCGAACCCGTGGCTCGCATCGTCCCTGGGCAGGAGCGACGAGACGTCGACATCGATCCCCAGCAGGTCGCGAATCGCGTTCTGGTACTCGGTGCGATTCAGCCGCCGGAATGTCTCGATGCGGCCCGGATTGGGCGCAGCCGCGGCGGCGCGGTCGAGCGCCGTTTCCAGATGCGTGACCAGCGTGTCGTAGGTCGCCTCGTCCGGCCGTGGCGAGCCCGGCGGCGGCATCATGCGGACGCGGAGCTTCCGGACCACCTTCTCCCACGTGGCCGGCTGCTCGCCCACGCGGTCGGCGTCGAGCGGTGCGAGCGTCAATCCAGCCGTCTTGATCTGATCGTTATGACAGGTGAGGCAATAATGCTTGAGCGCCGCGCGCGGCGCGGGCGACGGGGACGCGACGATGGGACCAGCCTGCTGCGGCGGCCCGCCGGCCCCGGGGGTTTCTGCGGAGACCGAGAGAGCCGCGAATCCGGCTGCACACCAGAGGAGCCCGCGGTGAGCCATAGCCCTCCTGCGACCCTTCGACTGCGCTCAGGGCGCGCGCCTAGGATAGACCAGATCGGTTGGAGTCGGTTACGGCGGAGTGGGACTCGCGTCCGGGGCTACTTCTTGGCGCCGACGGGGGCCTTGGCGCCTGCGGGGGCCTTGCGCCGCGTCTTTGCCGGCTTGGGCGGCGCCAGGGTGCTGGAGCGCTCGAGCCGGACAAGCCGCGTGGCAAAGGTGCGGGAACCGTGCTCGTCGAAGTCGATCACGGTGTGATGGTCGTTGGCGACGGTAATCGTGCCGTGGCCGTACTGGGACTGCGAAACCCGGTCGCCGACTGAATACATCCGCAAAGGGGAGGCTCCTTCCACCGTCATTATACCTGTGATACGGTAGGCCTTCTGCGCCTACAACCGACCATCTACCTGATCAACCCGAGCCACGTATCGTTCGGCACGGGTGTCATCACGCCCCGGTGGTTGTACGTACTGGCCGCAGCAACACCGCCCGCCTACGGGGCCCCGACGCTCGTCGACGAGACGCTCGAGCCGTTCGACCCGGGCTGCGTCCGGGCCGGCGATCTCGTCGGCATCGGCATTCACACGGGCAACGCCGTACGCGGCTACGAGATCGGGACGGCGGCGCGCGCCGCGGGCGCGTACGTCATCTTCGGCGGCATTCATGCGACGCTGTTTCCGGATGAGGCGCGCGAGCGCGGCGGCGCGCACACCGTCGTGACCGGCGACGGCGAGCTCGTCTGGCCCGCCGCGCTCCGCGACTGCCTGTCCGGCGCCCCGAGTGCGCAGTACGACGGCGGGCGCGTGGGCGGCGAGGTGTTTCTCCCCGGCCGCTGGGATCTGGCGCCGCCCGGACGCTACATGTGGGCGTCGGTCCAGACCGTCCGCGGCTGCCCGAAGCACTGCTCGTTCTGTTCGGTGTGGCGCACCGACGGCCAGCGCCCACGGCCGCGGCACGTCGACCAGGTGGTGGAGGAAATCGTCGACCTGCGGCGCCGCGGCTTCCGGTTCATCCTGCTCGCCGACGACAACTTCTATCCGGTGACGCTCGAGGACCTCCGCATGGCCGCGCGGCGCCAGGACGGCGCGCGCCTCGAGGAGCTCACGGCGATGCGCGAGGAACGCTTCACGCTGATGGCGGCGCTCGAAGAGCTCCCCGCCGACACGGTGTTCTTCACGCAGATCACGATGGAGGCCGCCGAGGATCCCGAGTTCCTCGACGCCATGCGGCGCGCGCACATCAAGGGCGCGCTCGTCGGCGTCGAGTCCGTCACCCCGGAAGGGCTCAAGGACGTCTACAAGAACTTCAACGAGAGCGGCGAAGCGCTCGTGCAGCGTCTGCAGACCTTCCGCCGCCACGGCGTGCACGTCCTCGGCTCGTTCATCTTCGGCCTGCCGAGCGACCGGCCCGACACGTTCGACACGTGCCTCTCGGTCGCCGAGCGCTCCGACATCGCCTTCGCGCAGTTCGTCATGCTCCAGCCGCTGCCCGGGACGCTCGACTTTGCCGCCTGGGAGAAAGCACTCGGCGACAACGCCCCGCGCGTCGGCGACGTGCCGGTGACGCGTTACTGGCTGCTGCACCCTTCGCGGCGGCCCAAGGTGTACATCGACCATCCCGCGATGAGCGCGGCGCAGATCCGCGAGCTGACCCAGACCGTCTGGGATCGCTTCTATTCGGTGCGCCGCATCTGGCGCCGCGCGCACATCGTCTCGTCGCTCAAGGCGCGGCTGGCGTTCCTGCTGATGTCGAAAATCTACCGTCAGATGTACGCGAACACCGGCATTGCCACCGACAGCGCGCGCGTGAACCGCTCCGTCCGGTGGGCACGGCTGATGGCGATTCCCTGCCGCCGGCTGTTCGCCGGCCGGCCGATGCCCGATCTGCAGATTCCGACCGCGATGCCGCGACCGCTCATCCCCATCCGCGAACTGCGCAGTCAGGTATAATCCCGCGCGGTCACCCAGGAGGTCAGCCTATGAAATGCCTCGGCCTCGTGATCGTCCTGTCGGTGCTCGCCACGCCGCTCGCCGCGCAGTGGCTGAAGCACCCGACGCCCGGCATCCCCCGCACGCCCGACGGTAAACCGAACCTGACCGCGCCGGCGCCGCGGACGCCCGACGGCAAACCGGATCTGTCGGGGCTGTGGCAGCGGACCAACAACCAGCGCTACCGCCGCAACATTGCCGCGGACCTCGAGCCCGGGGAGGTGCAGGGGTTCGCGCGCGAGCTCGTCGCGGAGCGCATGGAGAACCTGGGCAAGGACTCCATGTTCGCCAACTGCCTGCCGCTCGGCCCCGCCTACGCCACCAGCGAGCGGATGTTCAAGTTCGTGCAGACACCGGGCCTGATCGTCATGCTCGACCAGGATCTCACCTTCCGTCAGATCTTCATGGACGGGCGCCCGCTCGAAAAAGAGCCGAATCCCACCTGGATGGGCTATTCCGTCGGCCGCTGGGAAGGCGAGACGCTCGTCGTCGAGAGCTTCGGCTACAACGACAAGACGTGGCTCGACAGCTACGGCCATCCCCACACGGAGGCGATGCGCATCACGGAGCGCTATCGCCGCCGCGACTTCGGGCACATGGACATCGAAGTCACGATTACCGACTCCAACGTGTTCGCGCGCCCCATCAAGGTCAACCTGAACGCGGAGATCGAGCCCGACACGGAGCTCCTCGAATCGGTGTGCCTCGAGGGCGCGCACAAGAGCCTCGAGAACTGGGTGGGCAAGGCCTCGGACGAGAAGAGAAACGAGGTCATGCTTCCGGCCGAGACTCTGGCCAAGTACGTCGGCACCTATTACGAACTGGACAACTGGGGCGAGGGGCCGCATCCCCGGACCATTCGAATCACCATCGAGAACGGACGGCTGGCCGGTGAGTTGAGCAACAGAGGCAAAGCCGTGCTGACCGCCCAATCGGAGACGACCTTCACGGGCCTGTTCGGATGGGGCGTCCGCTTCGTCAACGACGCCAGCGGCGTGCCGACGCAGCTGCTCGAGATGCACATCTCGGGTAACTACCGGTTCGTCAAGAAGTAAAGCGGCTCACCAGACCTGCCGCGTCACTTCGAGAAGGCGCCCGAACTTTGCCCACTGATCCGCTTCGGTGATCTGATTGCCGTGGACGGTGCTCGCAAAGCCGCACTGCGGGCTCAGACACAGGTTCTCGAGCGGCACGTAGCGCGCCGCCTCGTCGATCCGCCGGGCAAGGTCCGACGGCGATTCGAGGGCGGCCGCCTTCGTCGTCAGCAGCCCGAGGACGACGGTCTTGTCCTTGGGGACGAACCGCAGCGGGGCGAAGCCCCCCGACCGGGCGTCGTCATATTCCAGGAAGTACGCGTCGACGTGCAGCGCGTTGAAGAGCGCGTCGGCGACCGGCTCGTAGCCGCCCTCGGCGACCCACGCGCTCTTGAAGTTGCCGCGGCACAGGTGGATGGCGACCGTCAGGTCGTTCGCCCGGCCGTCGATGACTGCGTTGATGAGCGCCGCATACGCGTACGGCAGCGCGTCCGGGTCGTCGCCGCGCCCGCTCACCTGCGCCCGGAGCTGCGGATCGCACAGGTAGGCCAGGTTCGTGTCGTCGAACTGGATGTACCGGCACCCCGCATCGTAGAGCGACGCCACTTCCTCGCGGTACACGCGCGCGAGGTCCTCGAAGAACTCGTCGAGGTCCGGATACGCCTGGATGTCGATGCCTTTGCGCCCGCCGCGGAAGTGCACCATCGTCGGCGACGGAATCGTGACCTTGGGCGTCTTCGTCGTGACCGACTTCAGAAACCGGAAGTCGGCGGCCTGAATGTCCTCGACGTGGCGGAGCTTCCCCGACACGGTGACGCGCGGCGGCGAGAAATCGATCTGGCCGTCGCGCGTGTGGAACTTCGCAGCCATGCCGCCCGAGATCGCCACGCCCTCGAGCCGCTGCAGGAAGTCGATGTGAAAGAAGGTCCGGCGGAACTCGCCGTCGGTGATGCCCTGGAGGCCAATCGCCTCCTGTTTCCGGACGACGTCGCGAATCGCCTCGTCTTCGAACGCGCGCAGCTCCTCGTCGGTGATCTGGTTGTGCTCGAAGCGCTCGCGCGCGTCCTTGAGGCGCCGCGGCCGGAGCAGGCTGCCGACGTGGTCGGCCCGGAACGGTGGATTCAGCCGTGACAATGTAATACCCTCCGCGGGGGCCGCATCTTACTCCCGATCGTCATGACCGATCACCGGACCGACGTCGGCGCGCTGCTGGACGAGGGCGGGTGGAGCGGCTACCAGAAGCTGCTGGTGGGCGCCACGGCGCTCACGATCATCTTCGACGGCCTCGACAACCAGTTGCTGAGCGCCGCCGTCCCCGCGATGATGAGCGAATGGGCCCTGCCGCGATCCGCGTTCGCGTCGGTGCTCGCAGCGGCGCTCCTCGGCATGATGGTCGGCGGATTCCTCGGCGGCTACATCGGCGATCGCGTCGGCCGCCGCCTGGCGCTCCTCGCGAGCGTGGCCTCGTTCGGCGCGCTGACCGTCGCGGCCTCGTTTGCCACGGACATCGCCACGCTGACGACACTGCGCTTTTTCGCGGGCCTCGGCTTCGGCGGCGCGATGCCGAATGCGGCGGCCCTGGCCTCGGAGTACGTGCCGCTCGCCCGCCGGCCGTTTGCCGTCACGGTCACCATCGTCTGCATTCCGCTGGGCGGCACGCTGGCGGGGGTCCTTGGCGCGGTGATTCTCCCGGCCTTCGGCTGGCGCGCGTTGTTCCTCGTCGGCGGCGGGCTGCCGCTCGTGCTCGCCGGAGTGCTGTGGATCCTGCTGCCCGAGTCACCGCGCTATCTGGCCCGGCAGCGCGGCCGGTGGCCCGAGCTCGCCCTGATCCTGAGGCGACTCGGCCACGACATCCGACCCGGTGCGGAGTTCGTCGACTCGCACGAGCGCGCGGTCGCCCGCGCGTCGGTCGGGGCCTTGCTCGTCCCCGAATTCCGCCGCGACACGATGGCCATCGGCGCCGCGTTCTTCTTCTGTCTCCTCTCCGTCTACATGGCCGTGACCTGGGTGCCGTCGCTCCTGACGGGCGCCGGCTTCGAGGTCGCCGTCGCCAACTACGGCCTGACGGCGTTCAACCTGGGCGGGGTGGTCGGCGCGCTCGCGGGCGCGATGGTGTTCGGCCGGCTCGGGTCCCGCGTCACCATGCTCTGGATGACCGCGGGCGCCATCGCCGGATCCCTCGTCCTTGCCGGCACGGCGATCGGCGAGCAGTCCCCGGCGTCGGTCCTGGCGATGCTCGCGTGGACCGGCGGCCTGATCAACGCCGTGCAGACGACGATGTACGCGCTGGCGGCGCACATTTATCCGGCGGCCATCCGCGCGACCGGCGTCGGCACCGCAGTCGCCGTCGGCCGCATCGGCGGCGTTGTGTCGCCGTACGCCGGTGCCTGGGCGCTCGAGTCGGGGCCGTCGCAGATGTTCGCGCTGATTGCGGGGACGCTGTCGGCCGTCTTCGTCGCGCTGGCCGCGGTCCGGAGCCACATCCCGCCGCTCGGGGATCTACGCTACAATCGCGTCACCGGACGGGAGGTACTGCGATGACACGGCGAATCGTGCTGGCGGCCTGGTGCGGCGTCCTCTTCAGTGCGGTGTCCCTGCTGGGTCACCACAGTGCGTCGACGGCCTACGACACCGACAAGAAGATCACGCTTCGCGGGACGGTCACCAGACTCGAGTGGCAGAACCCGCACGTCTTCTATTACCTCGACGTGGCGGATGCCTCAGGCAAGGTGACGAACTGGGCGATCGAGGCGTCGACGCCCAATCAGCTCTACCGGCGCGGCTGGCGCAAGGACGACCTCAAGATTGGCGAAGAGGTCACGCTGACCGAGTCGTCGCCCGCCAGGAACGGCTCGTCCAAGGCGTACGGCGGTACGCTGACGCTCGCCGGCGGCCGCAAGGTGTTCAGCGGCTC